>DATNFX010000229.1:0-22813 GCA_035606195.1 Pyrinomonadaceae bacterium | reverse complement strand
GGTGGGCAAAGGTTCTAATCCCCGCGTCCGACAGGACCTTGACACGGGCCGCAGCAATTCCTTTGAGCTCGGTCAGATTGTCGAAATTAGTAGCATTGATCCCGGCCGGCAGAACAGCGCCTTGCGGAACCAGCCAGAGTTGAAGCGTTGTTTGCCCGCCTAAAGTAAAAGGGTCGGCAGCTCGCGAAGTGATCCGACTCGCATCAATGCCAAGATTGTTGACTACATGATTTGTGGCCAGCTGTAAGGCTTCAATGGCGGCACCTCTTGTTTGGCCGCCGTTGACTATGATGACACCATTCACATGAGGATCACCCTGCATTCGGAGTGCGAACTCGTCGAGAAACCCGGCCGTCTGATTCTCTTCCGAAAGCGGAAACTCTCTCATCTTTATCGCCTGCGGGTTCCCGATCACGGTTGTGTGACTCGCAAAGTTATTGCAACTCGGGTCGTAACCAGATACTTCGACTGCCACAGTGATCGCACCTTGAGCTCCGGTAGTGTCGACCGTAATTCTCGTGGTGCCTTGACCAGATGTGATCGTCCCGTTAGACACTGTCCAACTCTCGGTGACCGCGCCGATAGGGATTCCGCCAATGATTTCCAGGAAGTACCCGACCTGTTGATTCGGATTCGCAGTATCCGGACCTCTAATGATTAGCTGGGGACATAGCGGTGGCGGTGGCGGTGCGACTCTGGTGGTTCCTGATTTCGTGTGAGGACAATTCGGATCCAATCCACCGATGTCGACTGTGGCCGTACTTGATGGGCCTTCCAGTCCGACAATGTTTACGACGACGGCCGGGGTGCCTTGACCACTTTGGATGGTCCCGCCATGGACAGACCAGTTGTAAGTTAATGGTATCTGCGGCAAAGGCTCGAGCGTCACCTCAAACTCTAGTTCCTGTTGTGCGGCCGGCGCTTCTGCCTGGTTTCTCATTATGATCTCGGGACATGGAGGTGGCGGTGGCGGTGGGGGCGGTGCGATTTTGGTCGTTCCTGATTTCGTGTGAGGACAATTCGCAGCCAATCCACTGATGTCGACTGTGGCTGTAACTGACTGGCCTCCAAGTCCGATTGCATCAACCGTGATGCGTGCTGTTCCCTGACCACTTGTGATAGTCCCACGGTCGAGAGACCATCGGTAAGTCACACCGGCCACTGCGGGGTTGAGTGTGACACTGAATACCAGTTGCTCATTCACTGAAACTTTGTCCCTAAAATCCATCGTGATCTCGGAACATGGTAGTGGTCCCTGGTCTACGATCCTGGTCGTTCCTGATTTCGTGTGAGGACAATTCGGCTCTAATCCACCGAGGTCGACTGTGGCTGTAACTGACTGGCCTGCCAATCCAGTAGTGTCAACAGTAATTCGTGCTGTTCCCTGACCACTTGTAATAGTCCCACGGTCGATAGACCATCGGTAAGTCACACCGGCCACTGCGGGGTTGAGTGTGACACTGAATTCCAGGGGGTCATCAACCGAAATTGTGTCCTTGTGGATGAGAGTGATCTGCGGACAAGGAGGCGGTGGTGGGGGCGGTGGTGGAGTTCCTTCACAAAAGCCCACCACGCGATTGCCCAGAGGGCCAGCGTCAAAGAGCAGCGCAGTTCGATGTTGGCCGCACTCGACGAAAAGGTTACAGCTCAGCCTTTCCTGGAGGTCGACAAGCTTTGTGGGCAGACCAAAGTTTGCGAAATCAACGCTCAATCCCAAATCGCGGACGGCGGTGCAAACCTCTTCGCGGCGATGCCAGATAAAGCGCCCCACGTTTACGGAGCCAAGCGGCGCGGGCCAGCACTCCGGTTGGATTGGGCGACGATATGGCGGGTATTGATCGATCGCCACAATGCGACAATCCGTCGTGCCGTTATCTGGTTTCACCCAAACTCGAGCAAGGGGGACGCGTGTATCTTCATCGCAACCAAAACAGTTGCATTGCAGGTATGCGTTGCGGCAGCTCTGCACTAACTGGAAGAGCACCGTTACGAGGTTTTGTTCCAAACCAAAGTAATTATCTGGCTGCGCGCAGATCGTTTCGCGCAGGCCGCATACCTGGTATTGAGGATGATCGTCGATCCAGCGGAGCAACCATCCGCGCACCTCGATCCCCGGCAAAGTTTGCGGGAATCTCTTTCGGAAAGAAGTCAGCACGTCGAGGCACTTCCCGTAACCTTCGTGCCACACCTGCGCACGCGCTCTAACCGGGTCGGTTCCTTCAACGCCGGTTTCCCAGGACAACTTGTACGATTCGCGCGTGCGGCTGTATTCGCATTCTGGAGTTTGTTTGCAGGAGCTGCGACCAAGCGCAGTCGATGGATCGGATGGTTGCTCTGTGTAACTTAGGTAGATGTCGACGGCACGTGCACCATTAAGGTTATCGATCTGTACAGGGTTGGGCGTTATTGGCCCCCCCGAGGACGTTATCTGTCCCGGCTTGGGAACCGTTATTTCAAGATTGGGTCCACTCAGACGCACCGCCTCAGCGAGCCGTTTCCCTTGAACCTCTCGCCGTAGATCCGCGCATGGATCCTCGTGTTCTCTGCACGCATCTTTCAGATCCAGGGTCGCCTCTGCGCAAACGATGACGTCATCTCCGCAACAGTTCACCGCGTAACCCGGCGTGACAATGACGCTGGTCGCCGTCTGCGAATCACAACGCACGTCGAGCCCGCACACTACGCCCCAACCGTGACGATAGCGGCTAAGCGCAAATCGATCGCGCGCCCATTTTAGTAATGCGGAAAGATCAGCGTCGGTGAGAAGCTGGCCGCAGAAGAAACGTGGCTTGACGATGCAATCGAGACTACAACAAGTCCCATCGCACGGTGTGCAGCCGCAGTGGCAATCTTGCTCGGCTTTATCTCTGGCCGGCACGGTCAGGCTTTGCGTTTTTGTGGCCATCTATTTCTCCTCCCGGCCCTGGTAGTGGGCGCCGTTTGGGTTGTCGTAAACCACTCGGAACCAACTCTCGAAGACACCGCCCGGCACTCTGTTTCCCGTCGGAAAACGAGCCCCTCGAAAATCGCCGTCTACGGGATTGTTATGACAGTCAAGAATGAAGTCGCACTTCAAGGTGACATACACGACGTTGTCGACGATGGTCTTGCCGCGACGGTCGCGGCGCGGGTTTATGTAATCAGGATCAATGGTGAAGACAGCGCGGCAATCGCCATCGAGAGCTGGTGGATGGTCGCCGTCGTAAGGCAAAAATTCCATTGCTTGTTGCACGCCGCCGTATTGAACGATGAAGGTCAACGGACCTATTCCGGTCTTTTCACCGTCAACCGGCAGGATCTTTCGATCAAAGGTCACCACCAACTGGCCCTTCCATTCGTTATTTATCGTATCCAGCGTCACTTCCTCGCCATGATCCCAATTCGTATCGACGATGTGGGTCAGATACTCAGGTGGCGTGGGCAGACGCCGGCGGCCCTTTAGATCAATGTCGAAAGCCTTTTCCGGATCGTTACTGGCCGTGAGCAACGCCAACGGGACAACGTCGCCGCAAGGGCAGATGGGTTTGAGACATGAATCTCCGGGTCCGGGAATTACGTCGCCACAATCATCGCGGCAACCGGCGTGTGGATCGCCTTGCGGATTCAGCCAGCAATTGCCTTCGACGTCATCCATTCGAACGACATCCAGCACTGCCTTTTCGCGAACTCGATTCGCTTCCTTCCGCGTCGGATCACACTCGCCCTCACTGTAGAGCGCAGGAACGCGCTCGATCTCGTCCTCTACATAGCGCAGGACCAGGTACAGTGGGAGTTCCTTTTCGTTCTCGACCTCATTTGGTTCAGGTTGCGGGCTTGATTGAGACTCATTTCCGTAACCCTCAGGTTTCTTCTCGTTCGGATCCTTCTTAGGATGTGGAAGAGGCAGCTCAAACGTCGTTTCGCAGGGCACGATCAGTTCGCGGCCGCAGCAGTCCAACGCAATTCCCGACTGGACTACGACCCACCGGCGCGCGCAATCAGGTCTGGGGTGATAACTCACTTTCAAACCGCAGACGATTCCCCATCCGTGCAGCAAGCGATTGTGCAGCCGGTGACGGCTCAGGAAATATTTTTGCTCGTCCGCGAAATCGCGGCTCGCCATAAACTTTCCCGTAAAGTAACGGTTGCGTTCCATGGCGATGTGACTGCATTCACCCGATTCGTCGCAGTTGTGTTGGTCCTGCTTTGTGCGCATCATGCGTCTCCTTCACCTAGTGCAAAACGGTGTCAATGCCGGCGCGGGTCCGCGCGATCTGAAGTGTGGGCTGCGCGCCAGGTCGGGGCGCAAGTACGGTGTCAAATCCGAGTCGATATCGTGGCGGCCGGCTCGGCGGTACGTCCGGATCGTGCGTGCATGCCAAACGTGCCCGAGGCCAGGCGCCGACGATCGTATCGATGCCGACAGTGGATTGAAGTCCGACTCGGAAGCGTGGCTCGACGAGGCAAAGGTCGTAGCTCGTGTGGGCGGGTTTTTCTTCACTCAACGCGCGATGCAACATCTCTTCATCTTTCGTGGTCGTGATCCACGACGACGGCACAAACACGCGAAAACGGTGTGCGAACTCCTGGAAAATTTCATGTTGCGGATCACCGGTAGAAATCAACCGGGCCTCGCCTTCACGCGCGAACGATCCAAATTGCATTCGCCCTGTCGCACTTGGACTCCACAACGGCGCCCCGTGCGACAGTCTCGCCGTGTCACTCAGGGTGAGCATCAGACGTTGCCGCTCGCGAAAGCCTTCATCGATCACGGGAAAACCGCCCTGCTCTTCGGGAGTCCAGCGAGTGATGTTCTCGAGATAGATCTGGAGATAGTGACGCAGTCCTTCTCGCGTGCCGCGCCTGGTCGCATTCGCAGGATCGATTTCCGTCAGGCAGCGATTCTCATCGCCCGTCGCTTTCCACCTGCCGAAGTAGATTCTCGAGACCGCCGCAAGCAGAGTGCGCTTTTGCTCGTCGTCCCATTCACCTTCAAGTGGAAGTGCAAACCAGCTCGCCAGAAAATTGAGCGCTGGGCCAACCGGTACCGCTTTCGGATCGAACAGGGCCGGCACGCCGGCAATGCGATCTTCAAGCGCATCCCATTCGGTCTGGAAAATTGAGAGAAAGCGTTCGAGGAACCGCCGGCTCTCGTCGTCGGATGAGTACACCGCCGGGAGATATTGCAAGTAAGACTCGCGCGGATAATGAAGACGCAACGAGCGGAGCGCCGGAGTGCCGTAACCGTCGCTGATAAAGATCAGCTTGAGCCAAACATACTGCCCCTCGTCGCTCTGGATCAGAAACTCATGAAGTTTTCCGGTGTCAGGCGACTGCTCGCCGCGTGCAGGCCGTTCGATTTGTCCGGCAACGCGGTAAGACAGCTTGCCGAATCTATCAAAGCGTTGCTCAACATCTTCGAGAGTGAGATTTGGATCGTCCGCCGTGTACGTGTGGACTTCGATACACGTACCCGGTGGCAGTTGTTCGAGATCAAGTTCGATGCGATGCCATTGGCAGCGATAAATCCGGCTATCGAGAGGCTTGCTGTACCAATGACCTGTTTTCTCATACGGTCTATCAATCGACTGTGGGACCGTCGTGTCGTTCCACGCGCGGCCCTCGCGATCAAAGACGCGTTCCGCGGCAGTTGCAGCAGCCATCTGAGACGGTTCGACCGGCGGATCGCACTGCTGCACAAACGCGAGGTGTTTGCGTTCAGCTTCACACTCGCCGCAAAGAATTTGCAGATGCTCAGGCAGCGAAAAGATCCACCGGCCACTTTGATCGACACGTCTCAGTTTCACGATCGGTGAATCAAATCGATCGCGAATCTCGCCGGCGTCTTTAGCGGTGCTCAGAAAACGGCCGCGCTCGTTATAGATGTCAACGCGTGGTCCTTCTGAACTCTGACGCAGCAAGTACACACGTTTCGCTTTGTCGATCGCGATCCGTGTCCAGTGCTTGTCCGCGGCTCCCGAAATGAAAAGTTTGAGGTCGTCAGTTCCCGAATGATGAACATAGACACGACTGTGACGTTGATCGAGGATGTAGGCATCGCCTCCGCCGGCAGCAACGTCGATGGGATCCCATACTTCATCATCTTGAGATTCCCAAACGTGTTTCACGGACAAGGTTCCGAGCGCGAAGACCTGAACCCTGCGATTGCCGCGATCGGCCACATAAAGGTTGTCTCCAACTACGGCGATGTTCGCTGGATCTTTGAATTCGCCTACACCGGTGCCGGTCTCATCATCCAGTCCTTTCAACGCAACAAACTCGCACCTCTCCGGATCGAAACGCCGCACGCCGGGAAGCTCGTGACCAAGAATGAAAAGCATCCCCGCCTCATCGCTCGCCATCCGCCACGGCAAAATAACTCTTCCCAGACTGCCATCCCTGCTGTTTAGCCCAAGTGGTCCATCGCTACGCGTCGAGAGAGTCAGGCCCGTGTGATCGCCCAGACTGACAGACACAGCTTTAGCCGTGCGCCACTGTGTTGCTGGTCCATTCAGATAGAAGGATGTTGGTCCCTGAGTTCTCATAGTTATAATCAGCGATCAACTGACGGCACGACCGCGATCTCGTGATCGGGCGCGCTGCTGACCAGGCCGTCGAGTGCCAGTGTCACTGGCTTATTCATTTCATGCGGTTGGCCGTCGACACGAATTGCGAGGTAAGTAACGGCCACAACGTCTTTGACCTGCGCGATCACACTGAAAAGACTGGTGGGGAATAACTCGAGCCCAAACTTCCAGCCGTCGGAAGTGCTGTCGGCGGCCGACGTAGTCTTCGTTTTTCGGCCAAGCGGATCGAGATACTCATTGATGGTCCTCACCACGTCGCGAGCAACGGTGTCAAAAGCGGCGTAAGCGTTTGCTTCAACGCGCGCCTCGACTTTGATTTGTTTGTACTCAGGACCTTTGACGTACAGTTCCGTCGTTATCGGACGGCGTTTATCGAGGTACTGGCACACCCTGTCGATCAAATCCGCGGAAGGCTTCGGCGCAAGATCCTGAGGATCGGCATCAGGCACAATCACCACCGTTACCGCGCCGGGAACATCGACACCGGGATGGTCCGGATGGGCCAACGGAATCGAGGTAGCCTTGCGGACTTCTCCCGCTTGCGAGGCGAGCACCGCAAAGTCTTCTCTAGTGATGGCTCGATCGCGACTGCGTAAGAGGCGCGGCGCGATTGCTTTCAGGTCTTTGACTTGTTGTTCATCCCGGCCGCCTGTAGCCGGACGTTCGCTGGTCACCTCGCCCGCGCCCACGATGGCAGTCGCCAGATTCCAGGTTGTCGCCACGGGCAAGTTGCCCGCGGCGCCGCCACCCGCCCGGTAGGCGCGCGCGATGATTTCCGTTCCGGCTGGAGGAATCAGACCGCGCCTGCCATTTCCAAATCGGATCTCGCCCTTGTTGTCGTTAAGAGTGAAATGCCTGTCTTCAGGGCCGGATGCGAGAAAGTCGTCTACGCGCGTCCACGTTTCCTCGTTTTCTTTCGTTCCTATTAGCTCGATGGTTGCGAGCTCGAGTGACTCGCCGCGCACGGGTCGTTTTTCCAGAGTGAAAATCTCATCGGGAAATCCTTCACTGACACCGAGTATCTCGTTACTGATTGTGGAAAGGTTTTCCGCTTCGATGGTGTTGGGCCGAATGAAATCAATTTCCGGAATGCGGCCGGCCGGATAACTATTCTCGGCCAGACGAACGCGTAACCAGTAGCGATCGTTTTCGGTGTCCTTCCCTTCCCTGGTCGGCTGTGCGTTCTTCGGTCCCTCAACCAGGATGTAACCTTCACGCGTAAACGCGACACTCTCGTCCTTGAAGACATTGAGACGTCGCCATCGCGTCGGGTCTGATTGCGGGCGGTACTCCCAAACTAACTTGACTGGCGGAGCCGGCGCTTGCTGCTGTTGGTTACAGCTCACGGGAACTCCCGCCAGGCTTTTACTCGGAAGGAATACGCGGAAGCGCATCTGCTGCGGGAACGGCCGATCGTTCGGCGCTTCCGAGTCGAATGTGAAACCGAGATAGAGTGCGCTCCCGATTGGTGCAAGCCAGCCGAACGGCGGGAATGATGTTTCCTGACTTTGATTGAGCTCAGTCACATCGGTAAAAGCGGCGCCATCAAAGACCTGCAAACTCTCGAGAGGCGGCTGGATGAGATCCAGTCCTGCCAACGTTTCAAAAACAACCGGGTCTCCTTCGGGCGGCTGTCCCTGGACCGGAGTACGCGGCGGGATCGATTGCACCTGAGGCGCCTTTGGGTTCGCCTGGATTTCCAAATGGACCGTCGCGGATTGCGCGGGCTGCAACTCAATGCCGAGCAGTTGAAGAAACTTGATGTAATTCCGTTCGGGCACGCGGTTCATCTGGTACAACATCATCTCCGTTAGCCAGGCGAAGAGTTGGACCAGCGTGATCCCCGGATCGCTTTCGTTGAAGTCAGTCCACTCGGGCGCATAACGCGGGATACGCAGTTGCGCCTCGCGCAGGATGTCCTCAAATCTCCGTTCATCGAGTTGTGGTGCTTCAAGCGGCACGTTTCAAACTCCTTCAGCCAGTTCCCTCGTTGATGAAGAACGGATACACGAGATTAAAGAAAGCGTTGTTTGATCTAATCCGGTAGTCGATGCGGATCAGAAGATAGTTGCGAGCTTCCGGCGGTGTTTCCACGCGCACTTCGGTGACATCAATGCGTGGCTCATAACGCGTAAGCGTGCGTCGCACTCATTCCTGGACCAAACTGCGCAAGGCAGCCGTGTTTGGTTGGAAGACCAGATCGTGAATACCGCAACCAACCTCCGGACGCATCTGTCGCTCGCCTGGCGCGGTTGATAACAAGATCCAGATACTTTGGCGGATCTTTTCTTCGCCTTCCGAGAAAGAAAGACGGCCATTTGGTCCTGGCTTGACTGGAAAACTCCAGCCACGTCCGATGAAATCGCGGTCCATTTCTTATCCAATCAAAACCGTGCTCGAGGCCACCACCGTTCCCACCGGTAAGTCGGCCGGATCGTTGCAAGTCGTTGCCGTGTCGCCCGTGCGAGCAGCCGGCTTGTTATTGATCATGACGGTGCTACTGCCCATGATGATTTTTCCCTGGTTCTTCGGCGGATTTGCGAAGCTCACGCCCGGCGGCGTCGGAATGTGGGGCGGCGTGTTGGTGGCGGTACTGTTAACTGTCGCCGCCGGACGTTTCTCAATGTTCACGTCGCTGCTCAGCCCGCCGTCGAGGATCCCGCTGAATGGGTGTGGCAGCGGCGTCGGCACAGATCCGGAAGCTGAAGGGACCAGCACGATGTGCGTGTCGGTCGCGACTATTTGATCACCCTGTTTTGCTGCCGGCTGTCCCATCACTCATTCCTTTCTGCTAGTTGATATTGACGGTCGCTCCTTTGATCGTCATGGTTCCCGAAGCTTCGAGATTCATGTTTCCGCTGGCTTTCACGCTCACGGTGGTGGCGTCAACTTTCACGTTCCCCGCGGGAGCTGAGACTTCTATGTCGCCGCTGTCGCAGGTGACCTGGATCTTCTTAGCGGCAATGTCGAAGACGATTTTTCTTTGACCATCACTGCCGATGATCTGAATTTTTTCTTTTCCCTTGGTGTCATCCAGGATGATCTTGTGGCCGTTGCGCGAATGGATCGCCCGCAAGTTGTTCTGCTTGGCATTTCCGTCATCCGGAGGTGGCGTGTCAGTAGCACTCCACAACGAGCCGAGAATGTAAGGACGTCGTACGTCGCCCAGTTCGAAAGCTACCAGCACCTCGTCACCTACTTCAGGACGAAAGAAGACACCGCGGTTCTTGCCGGCCATCGGCGTCACCAGCCGCGCCCAGTCACTAGTTTCGTCGCCGAGATATGGATAGCTGACCCGCACTCGCGCGAGATTTTCCGGGTCAGCCAAATCGGTGACGAGTCCGATGATGATTCCATTGACCTGTTGGCTACTCATTCCCGCATTGCTCCTTCCGGCTCAAGCTTTAACTTCTTCGCGCCGGCACTCGAAGTTCGTGGTGTAGCCGCCGTCTCCGATTGCATGAGTCGTGGCCGTAAGAAAATAGCGGCCGCTAAAGCGAACGCCCATGCCGTCCATTTCCACCACGCCTCCTGCTCGCAGTTCAGGCAACCCGATAGTCGCTCCATTACCCTTCACCATTTCCTTGGCAATCATGTCGAGCGACGCAATCGCGAGTTTTTTCGCTTCGGCATCGGTGTTAACGGGCCGATCGGTAATGATCTCTTTACGCTCACTGAAAGATTTTTCGATCGCGGCTTGCCCGCCTTTAGCACCGACTCCTTTGGTCTTTATCTCTGATCGCTTGGCGGTTTGAGAGATTGGTTTCTTCGTTTTAGGATTCCACCCTTTGACCGTCACTTCGCTGACCTGTTGGGCCGTGGAAAGTTCGGGCTTGAAGTCGATCAGGGGAAAAAGCGTCGCAGCTTCTTTTTCTGAACGAATGCGATATCGAGCGAACGAGAGTTGAGTAGTAACCTTCTTGATCTTGTCCGATGGTCCAAAATACAGTTCGCTGGTCGTTTTTCCACCTTCGGTTTTTTCAATGACAAAAAGGTCATATCCGACGCTGCGGGCGCGCTCCATCAGAAAAACAATGTCGTACTGGTTGTCCTGGAACACGTATTCGTAAGGCGTCTCTTTGTCCGGATTAACGTTCACTGTTATTCCGAGGCGATCCCCTACAATCTTGGCAATCTCACTGTCTGTCTTGTTGATGTATGAAAAGGTTTCTTCCTGCGTGCGAAACTTGTGAATCACGTTCAAGCCACTGATTGCGAGCGTCGGCTGACCAGCGGAAGGAAAACTGGGACGCAGCGAAGTGATCTGACCTTTGATCATGAGTTGCAGATCCTGACCGTGATATCCCATCCAAAGCTCGAGCTCTTTCCCCGGATCGAACAGATTTTGATCGACGTATTTGAAGTCCCGCTTATCCGCATCCCAGTTGTTGATCGTGATCTCAAAGCTATCGATTTCCTTGATGCTGTCGCGATAACTAACTTGAAGAATGTCGCTCACCACGTCATCTTCGAGCACTCGCCCGCGCAGTTTGACTTTGAAGGTAGGAATGTAAAAATCCCTTTTCGCGCTCATCGTCTTACCTACTTTCCAATTCTCCGGGCGCCTCGGTCGTCGGCGGTATCCGCAACACCGTCCCTGGCGTTAGCCGCCGCACATTGGCGGTCTCATTCGGGTTTGCATCGGCAATGCGGCGCCATTCGCCCGGGTCGCGGTACTCTTCACTGGCGATCTGCGCGAGTGTTTTTTCCCGGCTCACCATCACTCGTTTTGAATGGTCGGCCGTTTGCGGATTGAGCTCAGCAATCTGGTCCTCGAGGGCTTTGTATTCGCGAAAGGTGACGGACAGCGTCGCTCGCAGAGGCACGCCAAGCGGATTGAAAAGCGTGAACTTCTGCTGCACGCTTTCCACGATCGCATGGAAAGACAGTGTTTTTCCCCAGATAAAAAGTATTCGTGGCGGCGCGTGGGTCTTGGGCTGCATTTTCACGAGCTGATAAATCGACTTAGTCAGCGTAGTAACGTCTGTCGCTGATTCACCCATGCCGCCCGCAGTCGTGTCGAAAAAAAGTTCTAGGGTAAGCCGCTCATTCTGTCCGCGTATAAACTGAAGCAGCGGCGAGTCAATACCGGGAATTCCGATCTCTGCGATCTGCGCGCCTTTGTTCAGCGTGTACTCAGTCGGGTTGAACTGCACGTCGATGAACTGCGGCAGCCCGCGTGATTCGTCGATTGCATCCTTATCCAGAATTTCGATCTTCGCTTTAACTGGCAGCACGCCCGCCTCCTTTCATTACTATTCCCTGAATCTTCACTCTCCAACTCGCGCCCGTGGCAGCGCACATCGCTTCAGCGTTGTCGCATCTTTACCTTTTTGGGACTCGCGCTGAGCGGCCTCGAGATGTTTGAGAACAATCTGCACCAGCTTTTCCACCTGTTGCTCAGTGAGCGGCAATTCACCATCCATGACAGTGACTTCTGAATCGATGTTTCCAACGTGGACCGGCATAGTTCCTCAGCAGGCGACCTCACTTCATGCGCAATAGACCACTGTGACAAAGTTCGAGCGTTTCCACCGCGACATTGTTCTGACTCGCATTTAATTCCGGACCAAGCCACTTGCAGGGAAATGCTTCCTGAAACTGCCAGACGATCACGGCCGAATCACCAGACGGATCACGCACGACCACTTCACCCGTCTGCTTGCTGATAAACCCCTGTGTCAGCGCAAAGTACCAATCCCACAAGACTCGATCGACGATTCCGCGTTTCAGAACGAGGTTGGTCTGTTTAGTGCGGGTCGGAAACTTCAGCAGGTGAGTGTTGACTCCACCTTCGCTGTAATCCTGCACCTCAGTTTCCATTTGCAAGCCACTGCAATCGCTGAAGCCCGCCACCGGAAACGCGCCGACGCGCACTTCAAAACGAAAGGCCACAAATGGATCGTTGCGCTCTGCTGTGCCGGGCATGCGTTAAGTCTCCCTCTCCAGGATTTCAGTGGCGCCTTCAGTCCTGCCGATGCGCACCACTACAAACTCGGCGGGCCATGGCGGCAACACTCCGACTTCACAGATGACGCGTCCGCGCGCCGTCTCTTCCGGCGGGTTCGTGGCTTCGTCACAACGTACTGAATACGCGGCATCGGGTGTGGCGCCATCGAGCATTCCTCGTCGCCACAAACGATCGAGGAAAGCGCGAACGACACGATCAATGCTGCGCCATACATCAGGATTGTTTGGCTCAAATACTGTCCACTGCGTCTGCTCGTCGATGGCCTCCTCGATCATGATGAGCAGCCGTCGAACATTGACGTAGCGCCATTCGGTATCACTGCTGAGCGTGCGGGCGCCCGCGACGCGCACACCGCGACCGCGATAGTCGCGGATGACGTTGATGCCGGCATCGTTCAAAGCGCCATGCGCAATATCGTCGAGCACGACTTGCACGTCCTTGACGCTTTCCAGCTCTTCGTTAGCGGGAGGCTTGTGCACTCCGATGAGTCGATCACCTTTCGCGTAAATCCCGGCGACGTGACCGGACGGAGGTATGGAACGAAGCTGACCTTCAAGTTGCAGCGGATCGGGAACTCTTAGCCACGGGAAGTAGAGCGCGCCATATTTCGTGTCCAGGCCCAGCCGCCAGGACTTGGCCAGATCAGGCGTCATTTCTTCACCGGTTGCCGGATCGACCAGCGGAGTGTCGAGCACCGCGACACGATCCTTTAAGCGCTCGCAGTGTGCGATCAACGCGCGCTGTAATTCCTGAACTTCCTCGCGGCTGAAAGCACGAGGCATTTCCTGTTGACGCTCTTCTGCCGGCAGTGCTGCGGCCTCGATCTCGGGCCGGCAACAGTCACGCGTCTGCCACTGCAAGGGCTTTTCCGAAAGTTTTTTGAACTCGTCGCGATTGAGAAAATTGCAATCAGGAGGTCGCGGCTTTGTCTCGTGTGGCGTGACCGGCGGTTTGCGCATTATGTCGGGTATCGCCACAATGCTGATTTCGTCAATCAACTCGAGTGCGGCCAGACCACCGGCTTCCGGACCAGGCATACTGGTTCCAGTGAAGTGATCGATTTTTAGAGTTCGTAAGCCGTCGCTGCCATCCTTCAGTCGACCTACCACGTCGAGCGGAAAGGTGGGAGTTGAACTCAGAATTTCGATTTCCACCAGGCGCGAACCACTCGATGGATCATTAATCAGATCCTTTGCATTGCGAGCATCTCCGGAACTGAGGCTCAGGTCGCGCCAAATCTCGCGAGTATTATCAAGACTGACGATGAGAGTGAAACGATCCGGCGCCGTGGTCGTGAGCCGGAAAGTTATATCCTCGCCACGCCGCCCGCGATTGGGTTTCTTGTCGGCTGTGCCGTCGCTTCGCGAAAAACGACTAACCGCACTCAGCCGCAATGCCGGCTTTTCATTAACGTCTTCGACTACAACCGAGGCGGCGCGTGTAGATTTCGGATCGGGATCAGCGACACGAACAATCCAACAGGTTTGACCGCCATTAGCGAAAAAGCCCTCGACGGCGTACGCGAGAAAGCCTTGCGGTGTGTGCCCGCCAAAGATGCTGACGAATTGCGTGAAGCTTTCGATCTTGACAGGGATGTGCAATGGTCCAGCCATCGCAATCCCTACGAACCCGGCAATGTCAGTGCGCAGTGGCGCCATTGCCGGGCCACGTTGGTCCAGCCACTCGAAGTAGACACCTGGAGTTCTGTACGCAAGCATAAGTTCAGGTACTCGCTGGGCTTCGTGGAAACGCTACTCCTGCGCGATGCCTTCGCAGACGATCTCTAGCGTCTCGATTGCCACTTCGTTGGTCTTGGCGTTGAAAGCGGGTCCTTCCCATTTTCGCGGCCAGGCTTCGAAGAAATTCCAGCGGATCGCGTCTTCTCGCGCTTCGTTTTGCAGCACGATCGAGCCGGATTGGCGTTCGGTCTTGCCATCCAAAACTTTCTTCCGCCACTCCCACAAGCTCCGATCGGCGGTGAAGCCGTGCTTGAGCGTGATGTTTCCAAACTTCTTAAGCCCGGGCAGCTTTGTGACGGTGATGTCGTTGTTACCGGTGCGGTACTCGATCGCATCAGTCTCAGTATTTAAGCCACTGCACTCTGAGAAGCCGGCAACAGTCACGTTGTCAATTTCCACCACGAAGTTAAAAGCCGCGTACGGGTCGTTGCGACTACCGGTTTGAGCCATCTTTCACCTCCACCTTCTTACTGTTGAGCTTCGATTGTCTTCTGACTGATACGGAAAATTACGAACTCGGCAGGTTTCACCGGGGCGATGCCGATATAGCAAATCAAGCGGCCGTTATCGATGTCGTCCTGGGTCATCGTCGTGCGATCGCACTTGACGAAGAACGCTTCGTCTTCCGTCGTTCCCATCAATGCCCCGCTGCGGTGAACACCGCGCAGGAAACCGGTGACGCTTCGTCGCACCCTGGCCCAAAGCGGCTCGTCGTTCGGTTCGAACACCACCCACTGCGTGCCTTCGTCGATCGACTCTTCGACGTAAAGGAAGAGGCGCCGCACATTGATGTACTTCCATTCGCCGTTCGAAGACATCGTGCGGGCGCCCCAGAGACGAATGCCGCGCCCATCGCTGCGAAAGTCGCGAGCACAATTCACCCCGCGTGGGTTGAGAATGTCCTGATTGCCTTTGGGTACGGGAAATTCGAGATCGACTGCGCCGCGAATTACTTCGTTCGCCGGCGCCTTGTGCACGCCTCGCTCGATATCAGTGCGCGCGTAAATTCCGGCCACATGTCCGGTGGCGGGAATGAGTCGCGTGTCGTTGATCGACGGGTCAAAGATCCTGATCCAGGGGTAGTAAAACGCTCCGTAAGAACTGTCGCGAGTGGGCTGGATCGTGGCGACGTCGCTCTTGCCCTGCGACTCGGAAATAATCGCAAAGCGATCCTTGAGCAATTCGCATTGATTGAGAACCGCCTCCGACACGGGCCGCATGTTTCGCACTTCGTCCGGCGCGAGCAAGAGCGAAATCTCGTCGATCGCTTCGATGGCTGCGAGGCCCCGACCGCGACCGAGCAGCTCGTTCCCGCCGATAGGCTGATCGTCGCCGGTAAACATGGCGGACGTAATCGGCGTCGCGCCGTCGGCGCCAGTCGTACCGAGTTGAGTGAATGGTTGCGGCGCTGGTTGATTCGAGGTCGCACCCCACGCGGCTTTCACCAGTTTGGAGTTGGAATTAATAACCGTGACTGCGTTGTTGCTTGCGCCTCCCTCTGTTGTCAGGTTGTCAAAAACTTCCAGTACGTCCGGATCGCGACGATTCGGATCGGTGAGATCTGCCACCGCATTCGAAGTCGGATCGACGATGTTCGGGAAATTCGGCGGCAGTTTTTTTGTCGAATAATAAAGGATGCTCACGCGAAAATTAGTCGGCACTTGATTTCCCGCACCGCTGATTTTCACCATGATGCGGTTACCCCACTCGCCGCGCCCGCATGCCGTAAAGGTCAGGTCATCAGCCGCGCCCGCCGTGGCACTGGAGCCTGTGGGATCGATGATGCGGGCAATGAAAACCCGCTGTCCTCCATTGTCGAAGAAACCCTGAACGGCGTATGTCAGATATGAAACGTCGGGAATGTAACCGCCATACCAGCGTTGGTATTGGAGCCAGCTCGTAATCAGTTTGGGATATTCCGGCCCTCGCTCGGTGGCTCCGAGCATCGCTGCCGTGCTGGTGCTGACGCCCTCAATCGGGACTGGTCCAGTGCTGATCTCTTCAACGTATACGCCGGGCGAAAGATATTCAGGCATTTTGCATCTCCTTACTCATACTTAGGGAAACTGAAAGGGCGGCAGGACGATGGTCGCCCGTGAGCGAACTTGCTGGTTGGTTTGCGTTAGTGTGCTGCCGTCCGGCAACGTTGCTTTAACTTCCACAAGACTGGTGGATGGATAAGGTTGGTTCAGACTGAAGTAATAGAACCAGCTTCCGTCATCTCCGGTAGTTGCTTTTTCCGGATGACCATGGACTTCGATCGACGCGCCGGCAACGGCCAGGCCTCTCCGGACTACCCACCCGCGCAGCGCCGTCTCTGCCAACGCGCGCTCTGTTCCTTTGTCTACATCTACATCCAGAACATCGAAAGGTGGACCAACGGGAGGCGTCACGTTAACTTTGACGGTTTTGGTTTTCTGGTTCGGCGCAAAGAACGAATCCTTAAAAACCAGTACCCATTGCCCGCTGGCGTCAGTCACATAAGGACTATTCGCCCCCACTACTGAAACCGTGGCATTAGCCAGGCCAAGGCCGCCAGTTGAGTGCACACTTCCGCGCAGTAGCGCGAATCCTCTGCCCCCGGTTGGCTTGAGATCTGTCGGAAAGGGGTAGGTGTAAGCGGGAAACAAATCGAAGTCGAGAGCGAGATTGTTAGTCGGAATGTGAACGTTTTGTCTTTCCGCAGTTTGATAGAAATTTCCCTCGATGCGCAGATCGTAAACGTCGTCGGTGAGGGTGCCTCTCAAAATTGTGCCGTCCGTTTGCTTCACGAGATTGTGAAAAATGTGATAGCCACCGTGATTACGACGCATGACGAGTTCGA
The DNA here is from genome assembly GCA_035606195.1 of Pyrinomonadaceae bacterium. Classification (GTDB taxonomy): domain Bacteria; phylum Acidobacteriota; class Blastocatellia; order Pyrinomonadales; family Pyrinomonadaceae; genus PSRF01. The sequence goes on along the minus strand of DATNFX010000229.1, from coordinate 5,713 downwards.
GCGCCGGCTTGAATACTCTTCGATTTGGACCAGCTCCCTTGGCGGTCGCAAAAAATCGGATCGGTTCGAATGGCCGTGGAAAGGCCTCACGCGTTCCGCGTTCCTTCGCGAATTGATCCTTCAGGTCGAAAATAAGAGTCGCTCCCTGACGATGTATTTCATAAAGTGCCGGCATTTTCTTCACCCCGCAGCGACGGCTGGCGGCGCATCCGCAAATCCGGCAGTGCGCTCCAGAACTAGTCCGGTCTGTGGCGTCCGGCGTGAATCGATTCTGGTAACGCGGATCAAATAGCAAACGGAGAGTCGATAAGGTTCGCGCAACGATTCCCAAATCCGAGTTAACTCTTCCAGACTCACGCGGCAGAAGATCACTCGCAGCTCTTCAAAAATATTGTTGGCCACGTCTTCGAGTAAGATCGACGCGTTGTCGTAAAGCACCTGCATTGTCTTGCCGAGCAGCACGTGATCGGCTTCACCGGACGGCGCAAAAGGCGTAACCAGAAAAAAGAGATTCAGGGCCATAGGCGGAAACTGTGAAGCCTCTCGCGGGTTCTCTCCCGGCTGCAGAACGGGTTGCGAACGGGCTCTTAACGGAGGCTGGTTCTTAACGTGTTCGTTTTCCGTGATCTGGTAAAGCCAGAGTGATAACCGGTTAGCCGAGTCTCGCGCGGTTTCGGTTGGATTACTGAAGACGATTGCAGTATCAGTAACGACAATTTGCTTAACCACGGGATCAGCATTGAATTCATTCCAGAGAATTTGTCGTAACGCTTTGCTTACAGCGTCGAGCACGAGGTAGTCGCTCATCAGGTTCGCTTTCGCTGTCTCACAACCGGCGTCTCGAGAGCCGGCTTAATTGAACTCACTCGTCGCCTTCAACTTGTCATCGATTTCACTCTTCTGCAGCGCGGCTAGCGTGGCTTGTTCGGCTGCCAGTGCTTTCCTGGCCACTTCCCACGCCAGCTTCTTGTCGCGATAGTCCTTCTTCGCCTCATCAAGCGCTTTCCAATAGTCGTTAAGGTTTTTTTCGAAATCGGTCTGGGAGGGAACCCTGGTGACGTCCAGGACTTTTTTTAGTTCATTGATGTAGACGTACATGCTGGCTGCCCGCGGTGGGTCGTCATTCTCTTCAATCTTCGATCTGAAGCCCTTCATCTTTTGAATGTTGCCGGCCAGTTCGCTCGCGAGCTGCTTATAGCGGTTGAAATCATCCTGCTTAGCGCCCATTTGTTTTTGGGCAGCGTCAGCCGCGTTGCCCGCAGTCTCAGCTTCACCTGACTTCGTATTAACAATCTTCTGCTGGCCCTCGATCTTTTTCTCGACTTCGGTGATTTTGCCTGCGACCTTTTCTTTGTTCGGGCCGAGCACGGCATCGATCATGCCGGCTTTCTTAGTGCGATAGTCGGTGATGTCGGTAACGTCTTTTTGCAGCCCATCGAAACCCTTAGCGAACGCCACTGTCGCTTTCTTGATTTCATCGACCAGAAGAGTCTGAGCCTCAACTGCCGACTTAAGCGCGTCGCGCAGACTCTTTTTCTGGCCCAACTCAACATCGCGCGCTGCGGTGCTGTCGGCCAGATCCTTCTCTTCCTTTTGCAGTTCGTCCTGAAGTTCCTTAAGTCTCAGTTCAGCGCCACCTGGTTCCTCAGGTTGGGCTTCATCTGTTGATAACGTCTCCTCAGGCATAGTCACCTCCGCGCGAATAATTTCCGGTTGCGATTTGTCAGACTCTCGTCAAAAGACTAAGTTTCGTCTGGTCCACAGCAAGTGCCATTCCTGCACTGGAAGTTGATATTTCGCGATGGAAATCTGCGCACGGCAGGATGTTCTTGTCCTGCCATTCACCGCAAACTCCAGTGATTTCGCTTTTATTGGGGAGATCAAAGGCAGGACCTTTTTGTCCTGGTGGTGCATGAAATTGTCCAGGTGATAAAGGCAAAAACGTTTTGGGTGATCGTAGTCATAGTTATTGACAATTGAGCGGACTCTGCCTATCGTGCTACCACTTCGATCACTTGGCCCTCGCGGAAGTTCCCCAGTTCCGCCTGATCCATCTGAAACGCTTTACTCTTAGTCTCACGGGAGAAGATTTCCGCCTTCTTACCAGGGGAAGGACCCTACACATGTCACTACTAAGCCATGCTTTAAATCCATGAGCAATCAACCGGCCAAACACTAAAGGCCGAATGCCCGAATCGACCACATGCTCTCTGAAAGTATGTGGTGACTTCAGATCCAGCGGTTTCGCTTTACCGGCTAGTTTCTACAGATAATCGTCTATGAGAGTGCAAAGAGCGCTGGTGCTTGACATAAACACTGCTGGAACTTCCAGCAGTACCTGTATCGCCTTGCGTCCAATTCTCTCGCCTGACTTTCGTGTGGACGTGTTGGTGCGCTCTAAACAAAACGTCTTAACAGATCTTGCCGAGTGCCAGAATCTCTCGAACCGTCGCTTGAATCCGGTTTTGGTCTTCTTGATTTTCTCGACCGGAGTTTTTCAGGAAGTCAGATCGCTTATCGAATCCATCAAGAAACAAATTGGCGATATTCCCCTGATCCTCGTCAACGAGTCTCATGAACCAAATGACCTGTTGCGCCTCCTGGAAGCCGGTGTGTCGGATTTCATCAGTACTCCCTTACAGGCTTTTGATGTCCTGCCACGTGCCCGCAGGCTCGTGAAACCGGCCGATGATCAAAGTTGTGAGAGTTTCTCGTCACATCCGTTGTTCCCGCAAATGATCGGTGAGAGTGCGGGGTTTCTCGGACAAGTCAGACAGATTCCGAACATTGCTAAATGCGATGCGAATGTATTGATTGGCGGCGAGACTGGAACCGGTAAAGAGTTGTATGCACGAGCGATCCATTACGGCAGTGCGCGGGCCAGCCGCGCTTTTATTCCGGTTAACTGCGGTGCGATTCCGGTCGACCTGGTCGAGAACGAACTATTCGGTCACGAACGTGGCGCCTTCACCAATGCGTTTGCGATGCAAACAGGATTGGTCGAAGAAGCTAACTACGGCACGCTCTTCCTCGACGAAATCGACTGTCTTCCGCAGATGGCCCAGGTAAAGCTGCTTAGGTTTTTACAGGAACGTGAATACCGGCCGCTCGGTTCTTCGCGAATTCGCAAAGCAAACGTCCGTATCATCGCGGCCAGCAATCTTGATTTGCAGGAAGCAGTTGCGCTCGGCAAAGTCCGCGCCGATCTTTTTTACCGGCTCAACATTATCTCCCTTTCACTTCCACCGTTGCGCGAAAGACTCGAGGATATCCCGCTCATTGCGCAACACTTCCTGGAAAAGTATTCACGTGAATTTGCCAAACAGGAAATCCAACTTTCGCCTCCAGCTTTGGCGCGGTTAATGACACACCGTTGGCCTGGGAATGTGCGAGAGCTCGAACATGTGATCGAACGCGCAGTTGCGCTCTGCGAAGGTACAACAATTCTGGAAACTGATATTTTGCCGAGTTCGATAAGCGGCGGTCTCATCGAATCTCTCCAGGAAGCCAAGGCTCGTGAAATCGGCCAATTCGAGAAAAACTACATTCGCGGACTGCTGCGCGTTTGCCGCGGTAACATCACCAAAGCTGCGGGCCTGGCCCAAAAGAATCGCCGGGCGTTCTGGCAACTCATTCAAAAACACCAAATCGATGCCAGCAGTTTTAGATCCACCGTCACATAAACCAAGCCGACAAAAACCCGGTTGACCATTGGCGCAGAGATTGCGTTGACGTTTTGTTGAGATCCAACGCAATGTCTGAATCGGAAAGAGCGCATATCGCCCGTGCGATCCTCGAGTATCTTGTGAGGAATCCGTGTGCGCAGGACACGTTGGAGGGAATCAATCAATGGTGGCTGCCACAGGAACTAATCAGAACTGACCGCGCCACGCTGGGTGAGGCGTTAACCGAATTAGTCAAACGGAAGCTCATCCTTCAGTCCAAGCGCCGCGATTCGCAAATTCACTACCGCATGAATGTTCGAAAGTCACAGGAAATCAAAGCGATCCTCAAACTTCGACCGTGAGTTCCTTCGTTTGTCTGGAACAATTGTGATAAAACTGTCCGCCCGAAGGATCACTCGAAAAGAATGACAACAAACTATTTCAAGACTCTCCTGACCATCTGTGTACTTATCTTCGCAACGACTTTAGGCCTGGCCCAGACGGGACAAAAAATCGCCAAAATCGAAACTGAAGGTCTGCAGACGTTGACCTCCGAGACGGTCATCGCTACCAGTGGTCTGAAGGTTGGTGATGCTTTTTCTGTTGAAGCAACTGACGCCGCGGCTGAGCGTTTAGTGAGCAGCGGTCTATTTAAGAAAGTCGGGTATAGCACGAGAAACGCCGGGACCAACGTGACGATTACGTTCAAGCTTGAAGAACTCAAAGGTCAATTGTCACCCGTCGTCTTCGATAACTTCATCTGGTTTACCGACGAAGAATTGTCTGCAGCAATCAAACGCGAAGTTCCTTCTTTCAACGGTTCCGCGCCCAACGCGGGCGACACCAACGAAGCCATAAAGAAAGCGCTTCAAAACCTGCTCGACGAACGCAAGCTGCCGGGACAAGTCGAATACAACCTCACGGAAACCGAGCACTTGTTTCGGGTCGAGGGCGCACCGATGAAGATTTGCACGCTTCACTTTCCTGGTGCGCAAAAAGTATCCGAAGAGAAACTAATTCAAGCGACCTGCAGTTCTATGGAACAGGATTACTCTCGCGAAACGGCGAAGGTTTTTCCGATGTATGGCCTTTATCCAATCTACAGGGAACTGGGCCATCTGCGCGCGTCATTCGGAGCGCCCGTTGCAAAGCCTGAGAAGAGTGGCAGCTGTGAAGGAGTTGACTTAACGATACCTGTCAATGAAGGCCAGGTTTATTCCTGGGCCAAAGCTGAGTGGTCCGGGAACCAGGTGTTGGGGGCTAAAGAGCTTGACGATGCGTTGGCCATGAAGCCGGGTGAAGTTGCTAATGGGAAGAAGTTCGACAAGGGACTACATGAGGCCGAGGAGGCTTATGGAAACCACGGCTACATTGAGGCACACATGAGTGCCACTCCGGAATTTGACGACGCGGCATCAAAGGTAACTTTCAAGATCGCCGTCAAGGAAGGTCCGCAATATCGTATGGGCTCAGTCCAGTTCAAAGGTTTTTCTGCCGACGACGCTTTCATTCTCGGCAAGAGGTGGGCACTGAGAAGCGGTGAGGTTTACGATCGTAGTTATCTTAATCGTTACTTTCGGAACGAGGCGCGTGAGATAACAACGCGAATCGGCAATGAACGCGAGGCGCAGGGTAAACCACGGCCAAACATCGACAGTCGAGAAAGACCAAATCGTCAGACCTCGATCGTGGATCTGATCATCGAGCTCAAAAACTAATCGCCCGGATCTGGGGCTTACGCCCCAAGGCTTTATGCTACCGCCTGCTTCGCAGGCGCCCGCGCTAGTGGTGCTCCAGGACCGTGTGCGGCCAGCGGGTGAAAATGACCGCCACAAATAACACTCCAACGAGGCTCAGCTTGAACGACAACTGGACCAGACCCCGCATTTGCAGTACACCGTAAATGCCAAGTATGCCGATGACGAAATAGAGCCCACCGAGCAGTGCGAGCCAGTTTCGCCGCAGGAAAACAAGCGACAGAATGAGCGTAGCAATTGATATGAGAAGCCACTTGCCAGACCCGGCCGAGGTCACGTTGCGCACGAGGT
>DATNFX010000228.1:0-9290 GCA_035606195.1 Pyrinomonadaceae bacterium | reverse complement strand
CATCAGTGGCCGATAGCTGACCGTCGCTACCCGTGAGTCGGAATATGTACGGCCCGGCGACCGTAAAGCTCGCGGTAGTCGAAAGCGCGTTGGGGTCGGCAATTACAACCGGGCCGGGACCACTCACTACGGTCCAGAGCGTGGTCAGTGTGCTGCCGTAAGGCCACCCGTCGTCTGTAGCTGTGCCACTCAACTGAGCATCCGCAGGCAGAGAGATGATCTGATCCGCGCCTGAATTGACTGTGGGCGCATGGTTTTCGGGATGTACGTTTATCTTTACCTCATCGTGACTCGTTAATTCTCCGTCCGTCGCCATCAGCTTTAATTCATAGAGGCCGGCTTCACTAAAAGTCGCAGTAGTTTCTGCGAGAGTCGGATCTGCAAACGTAACCGTGCCCGGACCACTAACAACCGTCCACAAACTGGTCACAGTGCTGGGGGCTGGGAAACCATCGTCGGTGATGGTTCCGTTCAATGTGGCGCCGGAAGGCAGCGCGATTGTCTGGTCGGGGCCGGCATTTACTGTCGGCGGTTGGTTCTGTGGATCGACTGTGATCGTAACGTCGTCAGATTTACTCAACTGACCGTCAGTCGCAGTCAGACGCAACAAATAACTGCCGTGAATGCTGAATGAGGCACTCGTCGATAACTGGCTCGCATCTCCAAAGGTGACCGTGCCGGGACCACTAACTTTGCTCCAGGTTGTGGTTAAACTGCTTCCTTCCGGAAAGCCATCGTCAGTCGCATTGCCATCGAGCAAAGCATTGTTAGGCAACGTGATTGTTTGATCGGCGCCGGCGTCGACAGTCGGTGAATGGTTTTCCGGCGCTTCGCGGGTTACGTTGATAGGCACTGTTGTTTCATTGCCTGCCTGATCGACGGCGCGTACCACGAACTCATTCGGACCAACTGACAACGAAACATTCGACAGCGTCCAGGTGTTAGTCGCGCTGTTGTATGAAGCTTCCACGTTGTTCACGTACACGTGGGCGATACCCGATGCACCCTCGCCAGGATCGGACGCACTGCCATTGAACGTAATCTGACTGTCTGTCGTGGAATAGTTGTTGATCGGATTGGTGACCTCGAGTGACGGTGGCGTTGTGTCACCACCTGAAACAGTTCCGGTGATGTAGATGATGAGATACGAACCCGGATCACTAGCGAGACTCACGTCCAACTGATTTTGATCAGAAAGAGTGATGGTGCGCTCGACTGAGGGCACATTCTCATTGAGATCGTTTGGCGACAGAATCTCAACGCCGTTCAATTTTATAGTCGCACTCGAGACGCGATTCGTACCCTCGAGTGAACCGTTCTGAATATGCAGGATAAAGGGCGACGTGGCTCCCTCGGGGATTGAAAACTGTTCCACATATTGATTTGGACTGCCCGACGTGCGATCGAATCGTCTCGGGCCAAACAGCGTAACGCTCGATCCGGATACTGCGGGCCAAACGGCTGCGATCACCTTCCCGCCATTCAACGTCACTTTGTCAGCGATAACGCGCCCACGTACCTGGGACGTTCCGCTCAGCGTTGCCTCCGCGTGGTAGGCGCTGATAAATGCCGAAATCTGGCTGCTGCCTCTGATCTTCAAAGTCGAACCAAGCACGTTGAGCTGGATATTGCCGGGCGTCGTGTAACTTCCAGGCGTGAGCGCGCCGCTGTTGATCGTGAGGTTCTGAGCTACGTTGATGACGACGGCTCCGGTGGCCTGCACCTTACCGCTGCCGTCGAGATTGAACGTGTTGGCAAAATTATATGTGCCGGCCGTGAAGTTGACCTGACTGTTTCCGTTTATCGTCAAGCTCCTGTAGTTGCCTGCCGGCATGTCGACGACCAGATGGGAACCACTGATGTTCAGGTCGCGAACTGTTGACCAGTCGCCAATCGTATCAACCTGGGATTGTGAGGTTATGGTTACAGTGCGGTTGCCGGTCGCGGCGGGAACCGAAGTCGCAACCGGGGGTAAATCCGGCGCGTCTGCCTGGGTGTGAATGTGACCGGGAATACTAGCGTTGTTGGCGAGGGTCAAGGCGTAGTTGCCTGGGCTTGCGGAGCCACCGTCGCTAATCATTCCACCATGTGAAGCGCCATTGTTTACCTGAAGCGAAGGAGATCCGGGCAGATATACATCCGACGTAATCGCGGTCGCGTTGTTGATCGTAAACGATTCCCCCAGCAACACGCGCAACGAACCTTCAATTCGACCGTGAGTGAGCGTCGGCTTATGTCGTGAAACAACAGCATCCGTGATCGTTGCCGTCACCGGTGGAGGCACGAACTTCGGCAACACGGTGGCGCGAGCAACGCGAGTGAATCCCGGAATGCACTGCAGAAACAATGCATAGACCAGCAACAGTGTGATGCCCTGTTTTAGGAGTGGTCTACGATAGAATCGAGTGCGACCGTTGTTAGACAGAGTGATAGAGACCGAGCGGCGTAGGGCGGGGGAAGTACACATAGGGCTCCTATAGTCAGGGAAATAGGTACAGTTGGACCGATGACCCGCGACGAGTCATTCCTCAACGTTTTAACGGCGCTTTAGTGAATCCGGCGGCTAAGATGGTCTGGGCTAAGGACCGGATCTATTGAATGGGCCGCATCTGGGTCAACAGAGGGGACTCCCTGTTTTACCGCAAACTCGGGAGAATCTGCGAGACCCCTGATCAAAATGCCAAAAGGCGTCGTGGACTTTAGTCTGAATTTACAATCGTGTCAACGTGAATTTTTTCGTATGTATCGTATGTAAATAACAACTTCATTCATACCTCAACGCGATCAAGGGATCGAACGCGTCGGACTTCTACCTGCTCGATTGTGTCACGGCCCTGGCGCTGCTCGCGTGGTTCGTGAACACGCCGATTGAATCAACGAGCACGTGATTTGATAACGTTTCCGACCACATCCGGTTTTGAGTTGTCGCGCTCGAGATGTGGATACCGTGCTCCGCCGTGATAATTCAGTTTGTACGTCTCATGAAAGCTGCCATTTTCAACCACGACTTCAATCGGCGCGGTACCGTTCTTCGCTGAAGCCAACGCTTCCTGCAGAAGCTCAATGGACCATCCGCGGCCGTTCACCGAAACGATCTTCATCCCTGGCGCCATCCCCGCTTTGAACGCGGGAAGATTCGGATTGACGTCCATCACTGTGCCGTCTTCCTTCAACATCATGCCGAGCGAAAACGACAGATCGATGCTCTTGCGCGTGTGATCGCCGATTCGAATTTGCGTGTTCGGCTTGTCGGTAAACACAAGTTTCCAGCCGCCATTTGTGATGCCGGCGGTGGGCGCGTGTGGATTGATCGCGTTTACGCGCTCGTTCAGGAAACTGCGCCAATCGTAAGGCATGACTTCGTTGAGCGTGTTTACTACATCATCGAACGTATAAGTTTTGAGCAGTGGAGCAGAGTCCTGGCCGCCATGGAATCGTCTGCAGAAATCGTCGAGGGAAAGTTTCCCGTTACTTCGCGTTCTGATCAGCACGTCGGCATCGAGCCAAATCAATGAGCCTTCGTCGTAATAATCAACCCGGCGACGATAGTTCATCCAGGCTCGATCGGATGGATACGTAAACTGAACCGCTGTTGCAGTATCAACAAGCGGACGCCATTGACGACCCGATTGGTTCTCCATTTCAGCAGCAACTGCGGCCATTGCCTCGCGAAAGTCTTCTGCAGTCCAGAGACCGCTGCGCGCAGGCAGCACTTTGCCGAGATACTGAGTCAACCCTTCGTAAACCCACAACAACTCGCCCCGCATCGGCTGTTCGAAATCAGGCGTCGCCAGACCAGCCGGACGTCGATACTTTCCATTCCACGAATGAACGTATTCATGGCCCATCAACTCTGCGAAGTCGAGTAACTCGAGCTCGTCGCTGAACGCTTTTTCGCCAACTCCATCTTCACTGGATTCGTGATGCTCCAGTCCTTCGCTGCCGCCATGATTGCTGAGCGTCACAAGGAATTTGTAGCTTCGGTAATGGCGCGCGCCGAACAACGCGTACGCTTCCTGGTCCATCCTTTTTAAGCCTGTCAGCGTCTCGGGCTTCATCTCCAACGCGGCAGTCGTGTCGGCCACAGCGTCAACCTCATCCATGATGCCTGTGGAGGTGAGCGGAAACCTGCGGAAGTGTGCGCCGATGATTGCCGGCGAATCCACGAGTTGCGTAAGCGAGACTTCCTGGAATTGCAGTTCACCATTGCTCTCATTGACGACTGGCAGCGCAGATAAGAAACGCCATCCTGCCGGCAATTTCAACGACGCTTTGACAGTGATCGCATCGCTACTCATGCCCTGTGTGTAAACCAGCAAACGATTCCACTTGATACGTGCCAGCTTCGCACTCGCTGTGCTTTCCGGTTGAGAAGCGTCATCGAAAGCGACGTCCAGAACGGTTACTCCGGGGGGAATCTCGCAATGAAAGGCAAACATCTCCACGTCGTCGCGCTGCCACTCGATCGGTTTTCCGTTCGCGGTTAGCTTCAGACCAACCATATCGTTAATTGGACCAGTGGGACTGTGTTCGCCGGGAATCCACTTCGGATAGAAGAGCGTCAGTGGGCCGGGTCTGACGGGAATTCTGAGTTTGCTGTGGAGGAGATTGCGCGCTGCGTCGGTCGCGTCGACGGTTAGCGTCATTGCCGTTTGCGCGAATACAGCGGAGACAGTCGTGAAAAATAGGAGTATGCCGATGCACAGGATTCGAATCTGTTTCATGAATGCTATTGAACCAAGAACCACACGCAGCCACAAATGCGAGAGCCTTTATCCACAGATTACACAGATTAAATTTCGATTTTGTAGCGTTTGATTTTGGTGTTGAGGGTGGTGACTTTAGTGCCGAGCAGGCGCGCGGCCTGACGCTGGCGGCCGCCGGTGTGAATGAGTGCGCTGCGGATTAATTCCGTTTCGAAGCGTCGAACTTCGGCCTGCAGATCGATCGTCTCATTCGGTTCTTCCATGTCCTCGGCGGATGCGATCTCGCGTAACAGTGTCAAAGCCAGCACCTTTAGATAACTCGGTAGAAACTTTGAACTGGTTCTAATCGGAATTGAGGAGCTGCTAACAAATTCGTTCATACAGTTACCTCCGAATTTTCGGAGCGCCATTGCTCATCGACTGATCCGAAGCGCAAGACACGTGCCTGTTCGGTTGTCGCAGCGTGAGGCCAGTTCATCACTCGTAACTGACCCTTTGTCCCAAAGAGCCGTTCATGAATTTGGATTTTTTGTAAGGAAGAATTCATTGCCTACAAGTCTTCGTACTTCACAAGTAGAAAAAAAGAGGAGTGCGGCCGGGGCTGCACTCCTCTTAGTCGTCGGGGAGAGTGATGAGTTAGAAGTTGAATCTAAAAACAAACTGCACTGGCCGGCCACCGGGATCGTTCGTCGTCGAAATATCCTGGTAAGCCGAAGTGATCAATCCGAAGGTTGCAGCCGTATAACTCGGCGCCTGCAATCCAAGATTGGTTCCAGTCAGTTTCGGATCGTCAACTGCCGAACTACCGCCAACCAGGAAGTTGATGTTGTTGAAAGCATTCAGCAGTTCAACTCGAAACTCGATGTTCTTCGTTTCGTTGAAGCGGATCTTCTTGACCAGACTCATGTCGAAACGAACAAACCGTGGTCCTTCGAGAATCAGGTTGGCAAAGCCACACTGACCCACGAAAGCCTGAACACAACCGTTGCTGTTTGCAGGCGCGATGTATCTGCCCGTCGGCGCACCCAGCGCACCGTAGCCAGCCCCAGTTGCCGACACGCTGAACGCGCGCCGTGTGTTGAGAATGATGTCTGCAGGCAGGAACGCAACCGTGCGATTCGGCAGCTTGCGTGCATCGATCGACTGCTGCAACTCTTTCGCGTCCATTCCAACTAACTGAACGTTGCCGAGTGCAAAAGGTCGACCACTCTGAATGCGAGCGGTGCCGTGCCATTCCCAGCCTCCAACGAGGTGATTGGTCAGCCCGTTCGCGTCGCCCATGACCCAATGTCCACGACCAAAAGGCATTTCGTAAATCCAGTTTGCCTTGAAGGCGTGTTGTATGTCCTGAGGCGCGCGATAACGCTCCAGCGGTTTGTTGAGATCGCTGCGGAGAGTCAATGGCTGTCCCGCGGAGCTCTGGCTGGATGCGTAGAAGTTCGTTAACGACTTGGACCACGTGTAGCTCATCTGCAGCAACAAGCCTGCAGACATGCGACGACGAAACTCGAGTTGCAGCGCGTCGTACCACGTGTCGACGTCATTAGTAGTTAACGTCACCGACTGAATTCCAGCACCAAGCAAGCCAACGGTTGGGTTAACCACAAAGAAGTTCTCCGGTGATCCAGCCGCCACTCCGTTTGCCAGAAAATTATTCTGCAAGGCAGTTGCAAAAGCGACGGGGTTCGCGAAGTTTGGATTCAACTGCGTGAGACGAGTCGTGTTCGTGAACTGCGCTACACCAGCATAGGCTGCAGCAGTGTTCGCGTTTGCCCGGCTACCCGTAAAGAATCCAAGCATGATCGGTAATGGCTGCGTTCCCGTGCCGTTGCCGAAGAATGCGTACGTGTTACCACGCCCGGCTAGTTGATTGGCACGAAGGTTAGTCTGCGCCTGACGAAACTCACTCAGGAAGCCATTTTCGAGAATGTTGACTTCATTGAGTCCGTAACGTCTCCAAAGATCACGGCCACGCGTGCCGACGTATCGCGCTTCGACAACTGTGTCTTTGAATATCTCGCGCTGTACGCCGAAGTTCCACGAGTGGACCAGGCCTGTTTTTAGGTTTGGATCGAAACCGCCAATCGTATCCAATGGCTGAACACTGATCGGATAGCTTGGCGTGTCCGCGAAAGACGGTGGTGCGAGCGCCGCGCGATTACGGAACAATGTGCCGATCGGCAGGTTCCCTGTATCGACGTCGCTGCTCAGAGCAAGCGTGCCGCCAGGATTGCCCTGAAGGATCTGCGTGATATTGCCGAGACCTTCGCGAACGAATGCAACGGAGTATCCGCCTCGGATTACGCTCTTACCCGCGTCTCCGAAGAAGCGATGAAGGAGTCCGCTTTGGAAGTTCGGGCTCCAGGCAACGCTCGCACTCGGTGCGAAGTTGTTCCAGTCAGGCTTGTAGAGTTCCTCTCCGATACCCAAAGGAGTCAACTGCGACGTGCGGCCTGTTAAGGTTCCTGGCTTGAAGAGATTTCCTTCACCAGATTCACCGAACAGGTCAGCGAACGTCGCCTTCGCAAAGTTCTCGTTGCGAGAGGTGATCGGCTGTTGCGGTTCCCAACGAACGCCAAAATTGACCGTCACGTTGGGACGGAAGCGCCACGAGTCCTGCGCAAACAACGCGTACTGTGGCTGACGAAACTTCAGAATCTGCGAACCGAATAACCCGTAATGACCATCGTTCAGGAATGCCGTTCGATCGACGGCGGTCACGCGTCCGGTTAGCGTTGCATAGAGTTGGGCTGCTGTCCCAAGGTCGGCTGCGGAAGCGCCCGGGAAGTTGGCAGAGGTGAAAAGATTTTCTGCGGGGTCGCCTTCGGCAATACCGAAGTTCACATTGCCGACGACATTGTTAGCTGCATCTGAAAATGTCTTGATCAGATTGTAGTTTCCGCCGAAGTTGAAAGAGTGTTTGCCTTTGATCCACGTCATCGAGTCAGAGAAATCAAAGCTTGGTGTGTTTCGTTTGCTGGAACCGAAGTTCACGCCGAACGCTCTGGCGCCTCGTTGCGGAAATGCAGCCACCGCGGAAGCATCAGTGATTCCCAAATCGAAGAGATTCAGGTCAAAGCCGCCCTGGTTAGCGAATTGATCCGGACCGATTGGTCCAAAGTTTGACTGACCACCGAGCATGCCGAAGCGTGCTTCGTTAACCAGGTTGGGCGTCAGAGTTGAACGCAGCGATGTGACGTTGGTCCAACGCTGTGAGTTCTGACCGGCTGAGTTTGGAAATCCCGGGAATGACGGGTCTGTGAAATTCAGAAAGTCGACAGGCTTGCCGCCGAACTCCTGGTAGTTCCAAACATTCGACAAAGCATGATTCGGAGTGATGTTGAAGTCGAGGCGAACGGTCGTGAAATAACGATCCTGACCGCCCTGTCCGACGAAGTTGAATTGCTGGCGATTGGGATCGCCGGCGATTGGCGCCACAGTGCCTGCGGACGTCGAAGCGCGAATGTCGCTCAACAGAGTCGCCAGCGTTGGATCGACAGTTGATGTGAAACCGTGAGCACCCGCGAGGTTGAGCACGTTTACCTGCGCGCCAGAGCTTGTCGTAAATATTCCCTGTTGCGCGAGTGGACTGAGAATCGTGCGTTGTCGCAGTTGCTGCTCGGGCAGGCGAAACTCTTCGTAATTAACAAAGAAGAACGCCTTGTCTTTGCCGTTGAAGAGTTTCGGAACGAGGATTGGACCACCGGTTCGAACGCCGTACTGGTTGAGCAGGATTCGATTCTTCGGTGCTCTACCGAAGTAAGTCGGGGCCAATGTTTCGTTGTTGAAGAAATAGTTCGCCGTGAGGTATGGCTCACGACGATACCAGTAGATGCTGCCACCAAAGTCGTTTGTTCCGCCGCGCGTCACAAACTTGATTTGCACTGCGCCATCGCCGGCGCTTTCAGCACCGGGAGCCGCAGTGGAAACAGTAACTTCACCAACAGCGTCGATGCGCGGTCGCACGAACGTGAAGAAGCCGTCGTTCGAACTGATCAGATTGTCCTGCACGTCCACGCCATCGAGCGTGATGTTGAGTGCGCCTTTCGGCAGACCATTAACGGTTGACGTACGAGGACGACCGGTTGTCTGAACTCCGGGAAGTAGAGTCACGAGGTCGAGTGCATCGCGCGAAGCCTGAGGCTGATCGACGATTTGACGACCGGTGATCGTTGTGCCGACGGTTGCGCTCTGAGTTTGTATCAACTCACCGGCAGCATCAACTATCTGAACCGTTTCCGTTGGCACGCCTACTTCAAGTGTGACGTTGACGCTTGAAGGTGTGCCGACGTCAACTTTCACGTTAGGCAGGATTGTAGTTTTGAATCCCGGCGCAGCAATCGTCACGGTGTAAGTTCCGGAGATCAGAGCCGGGACACTAAAGGTACCGTTGTCGGCAGTGGTCGCGGTGAACTCCTGAGTAGTTGCATTGTTCTTGACCGTGATGGTGGCGCCAGGGACAACAGCACTTGTCGGGTCGCTGATCGTACCGGTGATTGAACCGGTCGAACCGCTTTGCGCCAAGGCCAGTGGGCCACTGAGCGAGAGCAGGAGCAGCGCAGCAGCGATTAGAGATCGTTTCAT
>DATNFX010000227.1:0-21211 GCA_035606195.1 Pyrinomonadaceae bacterium | reverse complement strand
AGGCGGTTGGTTGAAAAAACTGAAACAGGTCCTATTGGCTTGAACTGGGCGTCGGGGCCGGCGCTGCTCTTCCCACTGGCTTAGGATATGTCACTGCGCTCCGGTTTCCATCCTTATCGATCGCGCGGACGCCGAAGAAATAGTTGTCCTTCGACATTCCCTTCATCGTGAAACTCGTGACGTTGCCGACGGCTTTTGAATTAGTCCACACGGGCGCCGTCGTGTCGCGCCAGACGATCTCGTAGCCCGCCAGATCGGGTTCCGTGTTCGTGTCCCATTTCAGTTCCGTATCATTCTGTAGACGCTGCGAAAGGATCGTCACGCCTTTTGGTCGCGACGGCGCGAGCGCGAGTGCCGCAAGCGAAGCAGCGTTCACACGCGCGACGTTCGCCACGTACGCAAAATCCACAAACTCCGGCAGGTCTCCAAACTGCACTCCATTCTCCACCCGAACGTTCTGATGCTGGTGCCGAAACTCCTCGTTCACTTCCGTGAAGCGAACCGCCGGATATCCGCGCTCGAGAAACGGGATGTGATCGCCACCCCGTCCATAGCGATCACGGCGGTAAACAAGCATCACCTTAAACTGCGGTAGAAACGTTTCCTGGGTCTCTTTGATAAATCTCGCCAGTTGCCTCGAAGCGGAATCATTCTCTCCACCAACACTACGTCGCGTAGTCGCTTCGGCCGCCGTTTCGTTTGACGGTACACCTTCAGAAAAAACTCGCACGTTGCCACGATCGCGAACGCCATTGCCACCAAGCGTGTTGCCGACGATGTCGTTGGTGAACATCGCATCGATGTTCCAGTTCTTCTGTTTTGCCTGTTCCGCAAAATGCGTGGACCCGAGCAGACTCTGTTCTTCACCCGCAACTGCCATGAAGACGATCGTGGCATCAAACTCATACTTCGCCATCACACGAGCCATCTCGAGCACAGCCGCAGTACCAGAAGCGTCGTCATTCGCGCCAGGCGCATCGCACTTCGCATCAACCGGAGTGTTACACATCGAATCGTAGTGACCACTGACAACGTAGATCCGATCTGGTGATTGCGTTCCTTTCAGCGTGGCGACGACGTTCGTGACGATCGTCGGTTGCGGCACGCGCGCCGCTTTCGCCTGTTCGTAGGATTGCTTTTCAACCGTCATGCGGTCGCCCGACGCCGCAGCGGCTTTGACAAACTCCGCATACAACCAGTCGCGGGCCGCACCGATGCCGCGATTCGGATCGTTCTGTTCGGATAACGTGTTGCGTGTGCCGAACGAAACAAGCTTTCTGATCGTCGCTTCGATGTTACGCGCGTCAATTTCTCGAACGATGTTCGCGATCGTGCGGTTACGAACAGGTGCGGTCCTGCGAGGCGTTGGTCTCGTCTGCGTAAGAACAACGTTTGTCGCCAGCACCACTATCATCACGCTTTGAAAAACTCTGGTAAGTTGATTTCGAAGCTTCATGGTGATTTTTTAATTTATCTGGTTCCGCGATCGGCGGGTTCTCTGTAAATGGGGCTGAAAGTTCGAGTCGTGTTTTCTGTAACACTGGGCACCGGTTCCATGCGCGGCGGCGGCAGGTGATGCGCCGGCTGCCGATCATTTATCGTGACCGTAGTATGCCGTGAAGGTTGTCCGGTAAAGACTCCCTGCTGCAGGCTTAGCATTTTCGTGAAGAAACGAATCATTAGAGCAATGCAGCCAAACAGTGCGGCCGAACTAAACAGGACTATCCACACGATTGCGAACGGATGAACTCCCAATTGAGCGAACTCAGTAGAGGCGCCGGCAATCACACCTAGCCCGCCGAGGATCGTTAAACCCAACATGATGCTCGGTAAAGTGATCTTCACCGGAGCCATCGCTACAGGCGGAGCCATCATCGGCAGAGACAAGTTGGCGCCGCAGCGGTTGCAGTATTTGAGTTCGACGGTTATCTCGTTACCGCAGGTAGGACAGTACATAAAACCTCCAGTGCGGTAACTGTAACACTTGAACTACAAAAAGGCACAAAAGCACCCGCGCGGCGCCAACCAGACATTACTACGATTTAACGCCAGTACCGGAGAATGCGAGGTTCAATGATATCTGACCATACTGACCTTGCGTAGTGTACGTGACGTTCCCACTCTGCAATCCGGTAGTGGTAGCCGTAGGCGCAAATTCGACCGTGATTGTTGCAGTCTGGCCCGAGTCAAGCTCTGTAGGAGCCCCCGTTACGGTGAAGTCACTGGAACCAGTAACTGTGCCCGTAATATTTTGCAGACTGTTTTGTTGGGTGTTGGCTATAACCGCCGTCAGTTTGCTGTTAGATCCAACCGCCACGTTTCCGAAACTCAAAGCACTCGGCGCGAGTGTCACTAATGCTGCTGGCGGCAAATCCGCTGCAGCGCAAGACGCAAACTGCACAGAGGTGGACCCTAAAAGGCTTGTCTGTACTTGAGCGGGATAAAGCTGGCCGTTATCGGGAAATTGCGTCAAAAGGAGCTGTGGCGAGTATGACGGCACACCCTCGCCCCAATTCATGAAAGCATCGATGGGCGTGGTCACACCGTTTTTTGCGAGCTGACAATACCAACCAAACCCGGCCGCCGCGAACGGATTGTTTTGATCTGCGAGACTCAACGGGCTCTTCGATGAACCGACGCCGAAGAGTGAAGTCAACACACTGTTGGCGATTTGCTTCTGATTGGTATCGCGCAGCGACCATTGGATGGCCCAGTCTGCGGCATACTCAAACAGCTCCTGGCCCTCGCCGCCGTAATAGAATATCGGACAGATACTGAAAAACTGTCCCCCCCACGGTGAACCCTGCACACCGGTTTGCCATTGCTGTACCTGCGCGAGCATCCAATAGAACGCCTTCCACGGATCGTTCTGCAGGACGTCAGAAACACTGAGACTTGACGGGATTGTCGGATTCGGCTGGTGGGGCAATGAATATGCTCCACCCTGAGTCACCATAAACACTGCGGTGTTACTGGATAGGTCTCCGGTCCCAAGCTGCTGCGGACTCCACGTAAAGACTGACGGAATTAACGCCTTCCAACTCGCGTAGGTTGTTCCGGTAATCAAAGAGTTGTTCTTACCGGGTTGGATGGCATTGTTATTTACGTCGTACAACGGCTGGGCACTTACAAAGCTGACTGCCTGCAACAACCCGTAATTGCTAAAAAGAGTTTGCAGGTACGCAGGATCAAGCAGGTTCGTGATTAGAACCTGGTATGCGCTTGCACTGTCGGCAGAAACATTGTTTACGACGTCTTCGAGCGTTTCGTAATTAACCCCACTCATCTTGGCTTGCACACTGCTTGACGTCCAAAAGGCGCCCATTATCTCAGACAAGACATTCGCACCTGCACTTCCCAGCGCAGCGACGCTGACCGTCGTTACCGAAACCAAACCAACAGTGGCGGCTGGAAGGATTAGTGGTCCAAGCACAGCACCCAATCCTACGATCGCACTCGAGACTAAGAGCTCGCCAATGAAGTTACCTGCTGAAGGTCCTTTCAGCTGTGCTTCTACTTGCTCCTGGCCGTTGTAGATTTCATTAGCAACGCTCGAAGGGATGTTAGCGAGTGCCAGTTCGTTTATGGCTACCTGCGCCCACCCCTTATACGCAGTTAGAAATTCGTTGAGTGTGTTGCGCATCGCGTTGACGTTGTAAATAAACGCGTAAATCTGATCGATCGAAGTGTTGAAGGGCGCCTGTGGCGGACTCGAGGGCGGGTTGGAGCCGGTGATATTCCTGTACGCCCCAGCAAGCAGTGTCGAAAGATCACTGGGCTCACAAATCGTCGCGTGATTGGCAGACAGGTCGAGGAAATCATAGAAGGTTGCACCAGACGGTACTGGCACTTCGCGCGCCTGTTGGTTGAAATTGAGGTAAGTGGACAGAAGATCGGCGGCGCTGTATTTAGTGGGATCGATCGGAAACACGGTTGAATCAGTGAACAGCGGCCAGTATGGACTAAGAGTGACGGGCTGCTTGCTTTCCTGATCGATAACGGTGGTTGGCGTAATCGGATAGTTTGGATCGGTGTAAGCTGCTTCACCAGGTACCACGTCAAGCAACAACTGCATCAGTGTGTTCACTGGTCCGGGAATCACCATGAATTGCAGATTGTCGATCGTGACTGCTGCTGTACAGGTGAAATCGAGACGGAAACAATCTGTGAAAGGCGCCTGGATCGTTAGGGCAGTACCCGGAAGAACGCCACTGCTGAATTCAAAATCTCCGCTACCGCAGGTGACGTTGATTGAGTACAAAGTGCCGGCGGGGAGATCGTCGCCATTTGCCTGATTTTTGGGAAAACTGATCTGGAGTTGATCTGTCTGACACAGACTGATCTTGGTGCTGTATGTTTGAGACGTCTGAAACGTGACTTGCAGCGCCACGGTTGTGAAAGGAATCGCAGTGCAAATGCCGTAGTTCTGAAAACCGGGTACGCGGTCGATGCCCGTGAACGGATCTACGGGCGGCGCGTCAGATGTCGTAACGAGGTAAGTACTTGTCTGGATCCCATTAAACAGACTTTGACCTGCGTAACCTGCGAGCCCTTCTTGCTGATAAACACTTAGCTCTGGGAGGAGTGGCTGGTCTATCAACTGCTGAATGCCCGTGGCGGTTCTCGGACCATACCAAGTTCTCAGCTCGTTGAGACAACCGGAAAATGACTGCGGGTAAGGCTGAAAAGCCGGCGGCGAGTCGACTGGCTGCGGCGTGATGGAGCCGCCAAATATCGTTTGCGCCGGTGTGTCCGCGGTCCACGTTGTGCCGTCGCTCGAGACGAAAGAGAGACCAAAACTTCCATTAGCCGTGTTAGTCGCTGCGAGTCGACCGTCAAGAAAAAGACTCTGCGTCGCATTGGCGCCCGGTGGGACCACGAGTGCGGCGTGATGCCATTG
This sequence comes from Pyrinomonadaceae bacterium, assembly GCA_035606195.1. Taxonomy (GTDB): domain Bacteria; phylum Acidobacteriota; class Blastocatellia; order Pyrinomonadales; family Pyrinomonadaceae; genus PSRF01. Next base: position 16,311 of record DATNFX010000227.1, on the reverse strand, counting down.
GCTATCGACAACTGAGAGTGGCGAGCTGAGATTATTCGGCGCGCCAACATTGATTACGCCATTACTGTTCGTCTGAGCGATTAAATTCTGGCCGGCTAATAACGTGACTGGAGTTGAATCAAACAAACCGGCTCGCAACATGCCGTTGGTATCGATGTAGATTAAAGGCGCGTTGGCAGTGCCTGATCCGTTGCTCATGGTAACGCTCACCAGGCTTCCGGGCGACTCTGCCTTGAACCACAGTTCGAGGGTGAGCCCATCCTGAGTGATTGTGGAGGGCGCAGGAGTAAAACCTGGAACCAGCAAGGAAGGCGGAGCTACTTTTAGCTGGTCCACGTAAGCGACTTCAAGAAATTGCAGGGAGTTGCCGAACGGATTTGGAGTTGGGCCGTCTGAAGGGGCGTTTGTCGAGGTTATGATTTGATCGGTCTCGGTCAAGGTGGTCATTGGGAGATTTCCTTTCGATTTGAAATTGGTCCATCGACTCAACCCATAGCTAGTTGAATGCCAGCACGAAGCTGGACTCAAAAGATGGTCCTACGGAAAGATTTCTTAGGAATAGGAAAATCTAAGCGTGTGGTGGGTATGTCACATTTGACACTACGACTGTCATAACTGACAGCGTAAAACTCGATCGATTAGAGCGGGGGCAAGCCCCTCTTCCTAACTTGTTCTATTCTCAGTTGCGCAAACGTCGAATGGACACTTGAGTCAGAAAATAAAACAAGTCAGGCAGAGGGGCTTGCCCCCGCTGGTTGAAAAGAAACCAGCAACACACTAATACCCCACTACGGAGGCTGGTAGCTAACGAATGCGGTAGGTACGACCTTTCCAAACGACGATGATCTCGCCACCGAGTTGGTCCGCGATGGTTTTGATCGCGGGCTCATCAGCAATCAAGGATCGATACGATTCGGAGTCGCGATGGTAAGTGGTAACTGATCTGGACTTGTCGTAGGCGGTGTCGATCCAAACGCCTTCCTGCTTGCGGAATTGCCGACCCGCGACGGACCTGGTATCCGAGACGCTGTCTTTGGCGGTCTCTTCATCATCTCTATCACGTTCTCGTCGACTTGGCGGAGCCGCTGCGCCTTGTGCAGTGGCGGCGCCGGCTACGACAGATTTGTTCTTAGCGGCGCGAGCACGCGCAGTTGCAGGCTCTTCGCCTTTTTTGCCAACCCCGAATTCAAAATCCTGCGATGTAACTTCTTTAGGAGCTACCTTGACTTCCGCTGCCGGTTTTCCCGCTACATCTTCATTCTTTTGTCGCTTCTCGTCGTTCACATCAAGTTTTGCAGGAGAGGGCGCCGGAGGTTCTGTGGCCGCGGCCGGCTGTGATTCTGATTTCGTTACCGGCGCCTTCGCCAGCGGTGCGGACGTTGTTACGTCCGCAGGCGTTGCCTGGGGAACCGGCGTGGGCGACGCTTGCGGCTCGTTTTTCGGTTGGACTTCTTTGTTAACAGGAACATCAGCCGGCTTACTACTTTCGTACGCTAAGCCTCGTTGTGGCGAACTGGATTCAACCTGCTCTGCAACGTTTCTGGAGGAATCAGAGCGAGCAGTTTGAACCTGCGAAACGTATTCACTCGGTCTGTTTGATCGCAATGCAACGAATCCGATAACTGCCACAACGATCAATCCCAGCGCCGGTGCGGCGTACCTCAAGACCATCGGCGTCAGGAGACTCGCCAGAAATTTTCTCCAACCCGCAGGAGCTGAAAGTTTATCGGCCGGCTCGGCAATCACCACTCCCGCCGACGCGCTGAGCTGAACCACGATCTCACGACACCGCAAGCACTCAGCGAGATGTTGGGTATAGCGTGCTCGTGTCTTGGCAGGCAGCGCGTTCTCCGCATACGCATTCAGTTCGTCAGCATCGAGATGGTCTTGCGATTCGGCCGCGAAAACATCCTGTCGCTGCCCCAATCGCCGCAACAAAAGATCCATTTCGTTGTTTGTTTCCTGTTTCATCTCGATCAGAACGCTGCCTTGTTAAGAACGTAGCGGCGCGTATACCTTGCAGTCAATCCACAGATTACACAGATTCCTTACTCAAAAGCGCCTCCAAATCCGTCTCCATAAACTGCGCCACTTCCGCAAACGACCGCTCCGTTTCCACCTGTGTCCAACCCCGTTCATCAATCAGGATCTTTGTGACTCGTTTACGTAAGTCACCTTGAATCCGCGTCAAGCGACGGCTCGCAGTGGCTTCGTGAACACCAAGCACCGCACCCGCTTCACGCAGTCGCAGATTATCGAAGTAATAAAGCTTCACCAGCAGACGGTCTTCGGCGCCCAATTCCTGAATCGCTTTACCCAATGCTTGTTGCATATCAGCTTGAGCAAAGCTATTTGAGATTGATTCCTCTGGCGACGGGATTCCGGCCATAACAGTCTGGCCCGGACCATCCTGTGCATCGCGCGCAAGCCGGTCGAATTCTGCGTCTTCTTCTGTCTGTACGAGGCGCGACTGTTTTCGAAAAGTATCGACTGCGAGTTGGGCCACGACTGCACGCAGCCAACCCGCGAGCGAGCCGCGACCAGAGTAATAAGCCAGCTTGCTCGCCGGTGTTCCGTCTTCGCGGACTCGCAGTCCGTAGAGCTCAGCCCAGATCGATTGCGCGAGGTCTTCCGCGGCATCCTCGTTAGAGCTCGCCGAACGAGCTGCGGAGCGAACGGTTGGTTTGAAGCGTTCGACCAGATCGTTCCAGGCGTTTTCATCGCCACGCTCACAGGCGATAATCAAACAGAGATCGTCGGCCTGCATATCGTCGATAAACTTCGCGATGTCAGCCTTAGCAGTATTGGGCTCGTCCTTTAATAGATACTTGTGAACGGCGGCGGTGATTCGCGGCACCAGGAACTCGCGACTGAGCGAACGATTGTCACTCGCACGGGCAAGTAACCGGCCGGCGCCTTCGTTCAGTAAACTCTGGATTTCAGGTTTTGCGGGTTCCACGGAAAGTCTCGACAACTGGGGCCTAATCCTATCACTCGCCGCCTGTTTGATGCACAAACTCTGAGACTGCGAAGCAGGCGGCCCAATAAACCTTTCAAAAGCCTGCGAAGCAGGCGACGGCATAAAGCCTGGGGCGCAAGCCCCAGGATCGTCCAAAGAAAAATGATTCGAGCCTGCGAAGCAGGCGGCAGCGCTGTCGCCCGTTTCACGGGCTCGGGCCTCTTTTGTTGTTGGGATCCTGGGGTTTGCACCCCAGGCTTTATGCTGTCGTCCGCTTCGCGGACTTTGGGATAAACTATCCAAAATGCTGCGCGTCACAGAAATTTTCCGCTCCATTCAGGGCGAGTCGACGCATGCTGGACGACCGTGCACCTTTGTGCGTCTGACCGGCTGCCCGATGCGTTGTGTCTGGTGCGACAGTGAGTACACCTTTACCGGCGGCGAGCACTATTCGATCGACGACATTATGGCGCAGGTCGACGCATTTGGGTGCAAACTCGTCGAAGTGACAGGCGGTGAACCACTCGCGCAAAAGGAGGCTTTCACGCTTATCAAGCGCCTCTGCGATGAGGATTACGAAGTCCTCATCGAAACCGGCGGCTACGTCTCGACCGCCGATGTCGATCCGCGAGCGAAGATCATTCTGGACATCAAGTGTCCCGCCTCAGGTGAAGAACCGAGAAACGACTGGTCAAATCTCCAACGGCTTCGGGCGGATAAGGACGAAGTGAAATTTGTTATCGCGGACGAAGGCGATTGGAACTACGCGAAGCGCATTGTCCAAGAAAACGATCTCGAAGGTCGCACGAAGGCCATCCTGATTTCACCGGCGTGGGGACAGGTCGATCTGCAACAACTCGCCGACTGGATTGCCGCGAGTGGAATGAAGATCCGCATGCAATTGCAACTGCACAAATACATCTGGGGACCTGACGTCAAAGGAGTCTAATGGGCGGCTCAACTGACATCGAGACTGAAGAATTTGAAGCAGCGGCCGTCGCAGATGATGGACCACAGCTCGCCATTTGTCTCGTCTCTGGGGGTATGGACTCCTGCGTCACGGCTGCAATCGCTTATGAAGAAAACGATGAGCTTGCGTTCCTGCACGTTTCATATGGACAGCGAACTGAGCGCCGAGAGCGTGAAGCATTTGAAGCTTTGGCGGATCATTACAACGTAAAGTCACGACTGGTAATCTCACTCGAACATCTCGCCAGGATTGGTGGGTCATCTCTAACCGACGCAAGCATGCCCATTACCACTGCGGATCTTTCAGCGCAAGGGATTCCTTCCAGTTACGTTCCTTTTAGAAACGCTCACTTACTCGCAGCCGCAGTGAGCTGGGGTGAAGTGAATAACGCAACAGCAATTTATATCGGCGCAGTGGCCGAAGACTCATCGGGCTATCCGGACTGCCGGCCGGAGTTTTACGACGCTTTTCAAAACGTGATCGACACCGGCACGAAGCCGGAAACACGCATCGAGATCAGGACTCCAGTGATCGCAATGCGTAAGTCGGAAATTGTCCGCAGAGGCATTGAACTGGCCGCGCCCTTGCACCTGACGTGGTCATGCTACAAGGAATCGGAACGGGCCTGCGGAAACTGTGATTCGTGCGCTCTGAGGCTGCGAGCATTTCGCGAGGCTGGAGCCACTGATCCGATACCTTACGTGCTTGACAGTAGTCGTTTTGCTTATTAATTTTAGGACACTTCTAAGTGTGTTGAATTATTACAACCAGTAAAGAGTGTGGGCGCATCCGAGTCTTCGCAGGCTCGAGCCTACATAACGACGGAGGAATCTCTAGATGATTGGCAGATACTTTTTTGGAGCGTTAATGGTAGCCATTCTGGTGGCGTTCGCTTCTTTGACCGCAGTAGCCCAGGTTGGCGAGTTACGTGGTCACGTTTGGATGCAACAGGCGGACGGTCAAAAGGTTCCCCTGGCTGATGCACAGATCGACGTCTTCCGGACTGACATGAAAGCGGATTATCACGTGAAGACAAACAAGAAGGGTGAGTTCGTATTCGCGGGCTTGCCGTTCATTGGCGTGTACGCAGTTGCCGCGAGTCATCCGACTGCAAAACCAAACTGGGTTAATGGTATTAAAGCCGGACGCGACATTCCCTGTGACATCACAGTGACGCCCGGTGATGGCAAGCGACTCACTTTTGACGAGATCAAAGCCGCGGGTGCTGGTGCGCCCACTCCCGCTGCAGGAACCAGTGGTGGCAACTCAGGCGGCGCTGAGAGCGCAGAAGCAAAGGCCAAGCGCGAAGAGATGTTGAAAAAGAACGCCGAGATCGAAGCGGGCAACAAGAAGATCACGGAAGCAAACGAGGTCATCGCACGCACCTTCAAGGCGGGTAACGAACAATTGGGCCTCGCGAATGCAGCGAGCAAAGCCAGTAATTCCGACGATGCAATTGCGAAATATACAGCAGCAATCGCTCAATACGATGAAGGTTTGGCTGCGGATGCGGACCAACCTGCGATTCTTACCAACAAAGCAGTCGCCTTGAAGGGACGTGGTGTCGAGCGTTTCAATGCGACCGTCAGATCAAAGACTCTCGATGATGCCGGCAAGACGGCAGGATTGCAGACTGCTAAAGACGATTTCAAAGCAGCTGCTGAAACTTCGAGTAAAGCGGTAGCCATGATCAAGGCACAGCCGGTGCCGACTGAAGCTGCCGAACTTCAGCGCTACAACGCCAACAAATACGCCGCGATGCTCACTAATGCCGAATCCATGCGACTTCATGTGAGTAAGGGTGGCGATCCAAATGCGGCAGACGCCGGAATAACGGCTTACAAAGACTACATCGCCGTCGAAACCGATCCAGCCAAGAAGTCCAAAGCGCAGCTCGACATGGCGCAGATGCTGCTTGACTCTGGCGCGGCGGATAAGGCTTTGACTGAGTTCAAAGCCATCCTGGCAACGACTCCCGACAGTCCGGAAGCAAACCTCGGCGCAGGTCTGGCAGTCTACGCAGGCGGCGATAAGGCGAAGTATCAGGAAGCTGCAAACTACCTGCAGAAGTTTGTGGAAGTGGCGCCCGATTCAAACCCGATGAAGAACGACGCCAAAGCGATTCTCACTGAACTGAAAAACACTGAGAACGTAACGCCTGAGAAGACGCCCAAAACACCCCGTAAGCGCCCATAAACTTATCCACGGATTACGCAGATTACACAGAAAGTGAATCTGCGTAATCTGTGGATGTCGTGTAAAATTCCTCACGATTTTTGCTGGAATCCTACCTTGACACTCTTCGTGTTCAAACTGTACTATGACTGCACAACGATGTTTGTACGATCGTTGTATTGATAGAATCGGTCATGCCTCGCGCCCCATTCGGCGCCTCCAATCCACCCAGAACCAGGGGATGTACCCAACTCCCGAGAGCTTTCTAGTGCACAAATGTCAGCCAAACTAGGCGAAATACTGGTACGCGAAAATCTTATTAGCCCTCAACACTTGAGAGAGGCCCTCGACTACCAACGCGAACATGGTGGCCGGCTGGGCTTCAATCTCGTCAAACTCGGGCTTGTAAGCGACGACATGATCACTGCCGTTCTCTCACGGCAGTACGGTATACCTTCCGTCAATCTCGACCTTTTCAACATCGACCCTTCCGTCCTTAGTCTCATCCCTCAGGAGGTCGCGCAAAAACATTCAGTTTTGCCCCTCTCTCGTGTGGGCGCCACGCTCACTCTCGCCATGGTCGATCCCACTAACGTGTTCGCCATGGACGACGTCAAGTTTATGACCGGCTTGAACGTCGAACCCGTCGTGGTTGCCGAAGGCAGTGTGCAACAGGCAATCGCGAAGTATTACGGCAGTTCCCGCGAAATCGAACTCGCCTCTGCGCAGATAGAAGAAGTTACCCCGGAGCTCAGCACGAAGAGCAACGGAAACGGCGCCATCACGCACGCCGATCTTGTCTCCTTAGACAGCATCGACTTCGACACCGGGCAGACCGAGGACGTAGAGGTAGTCGAAGACAACGAGGAGATCGATCTTTCCACCCTTTCACGCATGAGCGAAGACGCGCCTGTCGTGCGTCTGGTCAACGTGCTCTTGGTTGACTCGCTACGACGCGGCGCTTCCGACATTCACGTCGAACCTTACGAAAAAGAGTTACGCATCAGATTCCGTATTGACGGCGTGCTCTACGACGTGATGCACCCGCCCCTGAAACTTCGCGATGCTCTCATCTCACGTATCAAGATCATGTCGAAACTCGACATCTCCGAGAAACGTCTTCCCCAGGATGGACGCATCAAGATCAAAGTGAAAGTCGATTCGCGTAGGCGTGAGCTCGACTTTCGTGTTTCCACTTTGCCGACTCTCTTCGGTGAAAAAGTCGTGCTTCGTCTGTTGGACAAACAGAACCTGATGCTCGACATGACCAAACTCGGTTTCGAACCTGAATCACTGGATAAGTTCAAACGAAACATCTCCAAGCCGTACGGGATGGTCCTTGTGACTGGTCCAACCGGAAGCGGTAAGACCAACACTCTCTACTCGGCTCTCCAGTCGTTGAATACGGTCGACACCAATATCATGACGGCGGAAGACCCGGTCGAGTTCAATCTGCCCGGCATCAACCAGGTGCAGATGAAAGAACAGATCGGGTTGAACTTCGCCGCTGCTCTTCGCTCCTTCCTGCGCCAGGATCCAAACATCGTTCTGGTCGGTGAAGTTCGCGACTTTGAAACGGCAGAAATCGCCATCAAAGCCGCACTCACCGGTCACCTCGTACTCTCTACCCTGCACACCAACGATGCTCCCTCAACGATCTCACGTCTTATGAACATGGGCATCGAACCCTTTCTTGTTGCCACCAGCGTAAACCTCATCCAGGCACAACGACTGATTCGCCGCATCTGCAAAGACTGCAAACAGGAACATCAAACGCCGGTCGAAGCGCTAGTCGAAGTGGGTTTCTCGCCAGAGGAAGCCAAGTCGATGAAGACCTACAAGGGCAAAGGATGTTCGACCTGCAATAACACTGGCTACAAAGGACGAATTGGACTTTACGAAGTGATGGAGATCACCGACGAGATTCGAGAACTGATCTTGATCGGGGCTTCCGCACTTGAATTGAGGAAGAAGGCGATCGACGACGGCATGATCACTCTCCGCGAATCCGGCTTACACAAGATTCGTGCCGGCGTGACCACGCCCGAGGAAGTCGTTCGTGAAACGGTCGCCTAACCGAGGAGAACGAAGATGCTTAGACCAATTGCAATAGCCCTGATCCTTGTGCTGTCCGTGGGCATAATGCTGCCTTTCGCGAACGAAGCTCATGGAATCAGGCAGACTGTACAAGTTGGACAACAACGACGTCATCATCGCTATCGTTCACGCGCGTGGTGGCGACGTTATCGTGCGCGCTTGCGACAAAAGAGGTTGGACGCTGAGATGGCGGCCCATCGAAAGCAAACGCTCACACTCCCCCAAAACATCAATGTGGCCGAGCTCCAGGGTCTCTCGGGTCTGGAGTTACCGTCACTGCCTTCAAACTCTGCGACGAACGCAACTCTGCCGCCGCCAGTCATGACCGGCAATGTTACGCCCGTTGCGAATCATTCAAACGGTGCGACACGTCCGCGTGTTGTTAACGCGGAACGCCCGGTATTCAAGACGTCCGAGGCGAACAGCCCGGGACAAATGAATCTCGCGGTAGTCGCGTTGAGCAGACCGAATCCAGCGTTCCTGACTTCTCGTGAAGAGAAGAAGATGCTGGGCGGAGTGGCTGTTGCGGATCTGCGCCGGATGGTTATCGACAAGATGGTCTCGTCCGGTGGTTGGGTCGTCAACGACTTCGTTCGAGAAGTTAACGGTTCCCGCGTTTTTGTAGTTACAGCGCGAACGCCGAAGGATGCGCTCACGCCGGAGAAAGTGTGGACCTTCTATTTCACCGAAGCGGGTGGCCGCATTTACGGGCTGACCACTGACACAACAGTTGAGAACGCAGAACGCATGACGACTGAAGCCGAGCGCTTTATTGAATCGTTGCGCGCGAAAGCCGCAACCGCAGACGGCAGCAAGTAATTCAAACTCTGATAGGTCCTATAGGACCTATAGGACCTATTAGAGGATCCCCGACGCAGGAGATGACGACCTAGATGCGACTCAACGAATCCGCTCCGCAAATCTCTCTCTCAGAACTGCTGAGAAAGCTGTCCGAACTCGGCGGTTCGGATCTTCATATCACGACCGGCTCGCCGCCGCAGGTTAGAGTTGACGGGCATCTTCGTCCGCTCGACATGTATCGCGTGCTTACGTCAGCAGATACAAAACAACTTGCTTACTCGGTTCTGACTGATGCTCAAAAACACCGGTTCGAGGAAAACCTCGAACTGGACTTCTCGTTCGGCGTCAAAGGCTTGTCGCGCTTTCGCGCCAACTTGTTCAACCAGCGCGGCGCTGTGGGCGCGGTATTTCGCGCCATTCCGTACGAGATCAAAGCTTTCGAAGAATTGGGATTGCCGGCGATTGTCAAACAACTTTGCGAGAAACCACGTGGACTGATTCTTGTTACTGGACCAACCGGATCCGGTAAGTCAACCACACTCGCCGCAATGATCGACAAGATCAATCGCGATCGTCACGATCACATTCTGACGATCGAAGACCCGATCGAGTTTCTACACAATCACAAGGGCTGTTTAATCAACCAGCGCGAAGTTAACGCCGATACGCATGGATTCGCCGCCGCGCTGCGAACTGCACTACGTCAGGACCCGGACGTGGTTCTGGTCGGCGAAATGCGCGACCTCGAAACGATCGAGTCAGCCCTGCGCATCGCTGAAACCGGTCACTTGACTCTGGCGACGCTGCACACCAACTCAGCCGCTTCTACGATCAACCGTATTATCGACGTGTTCCCTTCTGATCAGCAGGCTCAGATTCGCGCGCAGCTATCACTCGTGCTTGAAGGAATTTTGTGCCAGGCGCTACTGCCTCGCGCTGAAGGCGGCGGCCGTGCAATGGCTCTGGAGATCATGGTGCCAAACAGCGCTATCAGAAACTTGATCCGTGAAGACAAAGTCCACCAGATCTACTCCATGATGCAGACCGGTCAGGACAAATACGGAATGCAGACGTTCAATCAGGCTTTGGCGACGCTCTATCACAAGCGCCAGATCACTTTGGACACCGCCATGCAACGTTCGTCGAACGTCGATGAGTTGCGCGAGCTGATCGACCGTGGCTCGGGATTGAACGCGCCAAACGGTCAGAAGCCGCACGCGAGCCCTTATGCTCAAGCCCGGCCGATTGGTAGTCGACCAAACGTGCAAAACAGATAAGCCACTTTGGAGCTTACAGCCATGCCTACATTTGTTTTCAAAGGCCGCAACCGATTGAACGAGATCGTTGTCGGCGAACGCGTCGCGGATAATCGCGAAGCGCTGCGTGGGATTCTGCGGAAAGAACAGGTAACGCTGACTTCCGTGAAGGAAAAAGGCCGTGAGATCGGCATTCCTAAGATCGGTGGTCGAAAGAAAGTTAAGTCGAAAGACTTGTCGATCTTTACGCGCCAGTTTTCAGTAATGATCGACGCCGGCCTGCCCCTCGTCTAATGTCTCGAGATCCTGGCCCAGCAACAGGACAACAAATACTTTCAGCAGATTCTCCTGCAGGTGCGCCAGGACGTCGAAGAAGGTTCGACACTGGCGACCGCAATGGCGCGTCATCCGCGTGTGTTCGATCAGCTTTACGCCAACATGGTTGAGGCCGGAGAGACGGGCGGTATTCTCGATCTGATTTTGCAGCGGCTCTCGACGTTTATCGAGAAGATCGTCAAATTAAAACGCGACATCATCTCCGCCATGATCTATCCGGCCGCCGTGATCCTGCTTGCGATCGCTGCTGTCGCCGTCATCATGATCGTAGTGATCCCGCAGTTTCAGAATATCTTTCTCGGCCTGCTTGGACCAGGCGAACAACTGCCGTTGCCGACGAGAATCGTAGTTGGAATCAGCAACTTTCTTGCTGGTTGGGGAGGTTTAGTGATTCTCGCATCGGTGATTGGTACCGGTGTTGCGATCAAGTTCTACTACCGGACACCAGCCGGTAGAAAAAACATCGATCGGGTACTTCTCAAAATACCAATCCTGGGCGACATCTTTCGCAAGATTGCCGTCGCACGCTTTTCGCGCACGCTTTCGACGCTGCTCTCTTCCGGTGTTCCGATTCTCCAGTCGTTGGACATCACCGCAAAGACTTCCGGCAACGTGATCATCGAAGAAGCTATTACAAACGTGCGGGTGGGTGTAGAACGTGGTGAAAGCTTCGTCGATCCCCTGAAAGCCACGGAAGTCTTCCCACACATGGTGGCCCAGATGATCGGCATCGGCGAACAGACCGGCGCGCTCGACGCGATGCTTGGCAAGATCGCCGATTTCTACGAATCCGAAGTCGACTCCGCCATCGCCAACCTGTTGACCCTGATGGAACCCCTGTTGATCGGGTTCCTCGGCGTCACCATCGGCTCAATCGTCATCGCAATGTACCTGCCTTTGTTCACCCTCATCGGCAAACTCTCGCAGAGCCACTGAAACTCGAGCCATAGACACGCATCAAGGCACAACGACATAAGTCGTTGTGCCTTTTTGTGCGTAGTGCATTAGTTTGAATTGGGATCAACGCCGAAGGCGTTCGCTAACCTCAGCCCAGGGTTCGAGCATCGCGGGAACCCTGGGGATCAAAGTCTAAATTTCGTATCAACCCTGAAAAGAGTTCGCCAAAAGAGGAACCCTTTCAGGGTTTATTGTAAGGGTGGTGATCTGATCCCAGGGTTGTCGCTCCGCTCCAACCCTGGGCTAGGGTTAGCGAATGCCTTCGGCGTATTATCAAATTCAAACTGATGCAGTACCCTTTTTGTGCTTCCTGTAGCTTGTCATTCTTAGCGCTGCTATAATCGTTACACCCCTGCAGAAACCCCCTTAGCTCTCCCTCAAATGCACGAGAGTTTTTGGAAGAAATATGTCCAGTAAGCGTTCGGAAGCCAGTTCTTCAATCGAGGGGTCGCATATCGATCAACTCCCAAACCTGCAGAGCGCGGAACTGGCTCAGTATTGGCTGGCCGCCGTAATCGAGTCTGCCGACGACGCAATCATCAGCAAAACGCTCGACGGTATCATCACCAGTTGGAACGAAGGCGCCAGGCGGATTTTTGGCTACGAGGCGGATGAAGTAATCGGGAAATCCGTCACCATCCTCATCCCCGAAGGACATCTCGATGAAGAGCCGGCAATCCTGGCGCGTTTACGAGCGGGCCAACGCATCGAACATTACGAAACCGTGCGCGTGCGAAAAGATGGTCGAATGATTGATATCTCGTTAACGGTTTCTCCGATCAGAGGTCCTGAAGGAAAAATCGTCGGCGCGTCCAAAATCGCACGCGACATCACCGAACAACGCCAGGCGCGACGTGCGCTCGATGAGGCGTCAGACCGTTTGAAACTTGCCCTCGATGCTGCGCGCCTCGGCGATTGGTCGTGGGACGCCGAAACGGACATCGTAACCATGTCCGAAACTGCGGGCATTATTTTCGGTATTCCTCCCGGTCCACTCATGACGTGGACTCAAATGAACCATCTCCTGCACGAAGACGATCGTGAACGGGCGCGCAGAGCCGTCGATACGGCACTCGCTACTCGAGGCGAATACGATATCGAGTACCGCGTCCGGCACTCGGATAAGTCAGATGGTTTGGTTTGGGTGGCATCGAAAGGTCATGGAGTCTACGCTGCCGACGGATCTGTAGTGGGAATGGTGGGACTGCTGCAAGACATCTCAACCCGCAAGTCCAACGAGGAAACGTTGCGCGACCAGGCAGAAGCACTGCGTACGCTCAACGAGATGGGACAAAGGATCTCCGCCGAACTGGATCTACACAACACGGTTCAGGCTGTCACTGACGCCGCGACGGAATTGATCGGAGCTCGCTTCGGCTCATTCTTCTACAACGTTCTCAACGAAGAGGGCGCATCGTACATGCTGTTCACACTCGCAGGTGTTCCTCGCGAGGCGTTCGAACATTTCCCGATGCCACGTGCAACCGATCTCTTTGGTCCGACTTTTCGTGGCGAGGGAGTCGTGCGGATCGACGACGTGAAACTGGATTCGCGCTACGGCAAAAACTCACCGTATTACGGAATGCCTCAAGGCCATCTGCCAGTGACGAGTTATCTGGCTGTCCCTGTCGTTTCGCGATCGGGCGAGGTAATGGGTGGACTCTTCTTCGGTCATCCCGAACCCGGAATCTTCACCGAACGCGACGAAATAACAGTCTCGGGACTGGCTTCGCAAGCGGCCATCGCAATGGACAACGCGCGTCTCTATGAAGCCGCCCAAAAAGCGCGCGCGGAGGCAGAAAAAGCTGCGGCTGAAAATGAGCGACTCTACCGTCAGGCAGAAGAATCGAGCCGTCTGAAAGAAGAGTTTCTCGCAACGATTTCACACGAGTTGAGAACCCCGCTGAGTGCCATCCTCGGCTGGGCCAGGATGTTGCGGCTGGGCCAACTCTCCCCCGAAAACGTTGCCAAAGCTCTCGACACCATCGAACGCAACGCGCGCGCACAGGCGCAACTCGTGGACGATCTGCTCGACGTGTCGCGCATCATCACCGGCAAGTTGCGCATGGACGTTCGGCCCGCGGATCCGAATGCATTCATCGATGCGGCTGTCGAAGCGGTGCGGCCGGCGGCAGAAGCTAAAGGCGTGCGCGTGCAAAAAGTGGTGGACACGGGACTGCTCTCAATTCCAGGCGATCCGGTAAGACTGCAGCAGGTTGTTTGGAACTTACTCTCCAATGCGATCAAGTTCACACCGCGCGAGGGTCGCGTGCAGATTCGATCAGAGAGAGTCAATTCACATCTCGAAATCGTGGTCAGCGATACTGGTCAGGGGATTGCACCAGACTTTCTACCGCACGTATTCGACCGGTTCAGGCAAGCAGACCAGAAGACCAGCCGGCAGCATGGCGGCATGGGATTGGGTTTGGCGATCGTTCGGCATCTTGTTGAGCTTCACGGCGGCACAGTACGCGCCGATAGTGAAGGCGAAGGTAGAGGTGCGACATTCACAGTGATGTTGCCGATTAGTCCCGTCTATCAAGTCGATACGTCAGGCAGCCGCGTACACCCGAGTGCACGAGATCTATTGCCGCCGCCTGATTCGGCTGACAGGTTGGATGGTTTAAGAATTCTGGTTGTTGATGACGAGGGTGATACTCGCGATTTGCTGAAGCAGGGACTTGAGTACTGTGGCGCGACGGTTAAGGTTGCTGACTCTGCCGGCGAAGCAATGGACCTGATGAAGACGTCGATTCCAGACGTGCTGATCAGTGACATAGGAATGCCGGGCACGGATGGTTACGATTTCATCCGGCAGGTGCGCAAACTATCGCGACAGCGAGGCGGTAAAGTAGCGGCGATCGCGCTTACGGCGTATACGCGGATAGAAGATCGTTTGCAGGCACTGCGCGCCGGGTACGACATGCATGTGCCCAAGCCTGTGGAGTTGACGGAGCTCGTCGCCGTCGCCGCCAGCCTCGCCCGCCGGAATAATTAGAGCTCGAGTTTTTTGTTCTCGCCCATGTCGGGTTGTTTTCCCGTGACGATCGAAGAGACAAAACTCAATGCATAGCCGATCGTGCTCGAGGGGCTGTCCCAATACTCAGCCTTCTCGAGGCTGACTCTCAACAGCGCAATTTCCGGATCCTCTTTCCCTTTCGGAAACCAAATCTTGAACTCCGGCCTCCACAACTCTTCAATCTTCTTCTGGTCGCGGACCAGTGCCCCTTTTCCACTGACTGACACGTAACGTTGATTGTCAGGATCCGCAAAACTGACGTTTACTTTCGGCAGTCTCGCGATTTCATTCACTTTGTGTGACGACGAATTAGTGAAGAACCAGATGTCCCCATCCTCATCGATATCCCCGTTTGACGACATGGGCCGGCTATGCAAGTCACCGCCTTCATCAACCGTAGTCAACATACAAAAGTCAATATCCTTAACCAGCTCTCGAAGCTTCTGTAGATCGTCTTCTCGTCTTTGTGTTGCTGCTCCCATTGCAAACTCCCCCGTTTAAAATGTGCCGGGAGTCTGGCTGGACAACATCACAGATCCATGTCAGTGCTTCAGACTTTTTGTGCTAACTAGACTATACTCCGCGCGTGGCGAACTTTGTTCAATGCTCCACTCACGGGGAAACTGAAGAGACTTTTGTGTGTAGCCATCTGGTAGAAGGGACAGCTGGTTTAGGCTTCAATCGCAACGAGTCTTCCGACGAGAAGCCCTTTCCCGATGCGTGGTGCGACGACTGCAACCTGATCTTCCAGACTTATGGCGGCTGGAACGACGACTCGGAGAAACTGGTCCAGGTTCGCTTGCTCTGCTCCGGCTGTTACGAGAGATGTCGTATTCGCAACACGCGCACTGATGTCAGTCTGGACGATCTCGCGGAGCTGCGCTGGCAGTGTGGCTCGTGTGAGGAGTGGCACTACGGGCCATGTCTTGATTTCAGCTATTCGTCGCCTTTTTATTGGACTGACGAAAACGACGCGAAGAATCGGGTTGACGCACTCAAACCTCCCTTCAAGAGACTTCCAAAGAATTTCCTCGACGAAGACTTTTGCATCGTAAATGGCAGTTACTTCATTCGCGGAATCATCGATTTGCCAATCATCGGAACGACTGAGACGCTTCGCTGGGGAGTGTGGGGATCGCTAAAACGCGAGAACTTCCAAAAGCTCCTGACAGAGATCGGCGATCCAAAGCGGGTCGACTTGCCACCGATGTTTTCATGGCTAAGCAATTCGATCCCCGATTATCCGGAGACGTTAAATCTCAAAATGTACGCTCACATCCAGGAGTTGGGCGATCGTCCGAAGTTCGAGCTGGAGCCTTCCGATCATCCGCTGTCCGTGGAGTATTACGAGGGCATCACAGCGGAACGCGTCAAAGAGATCATGATGAGACGTTTGGACCTGCCGGAGATTTGAAGCTATCGAGTCTTCGGTAGCTGTACTTGATTCTTCATCACAATCCCGAACTGATCCTGCAAGACACGGTCGTATTCTTCGCGACTCGCCAGCAGTTGCTCGTGACGCGCTCGCTGTGGACCGGAGGTTGTGACGACACGCATATCGCCGGTCAGTGTGATTCGTCCGTCTTCAGTGACTCGAGAGCAGATAACGTTTTGTGTGAAGTGTGATTCGGGAGAGGTTTGGTGGAAGCGACACATCTCTTCGTAGTCAGGGAAGCCGAATGATTGGCGTGTAAAACGGTACTGCGGCTGCCACTCCTCGCCGTCGTTCCGGCGAAGCAGA
>DATNFX010000226.1:0-6398 GCA_035606195.1 Pyrinomonadaceae bacterium | reverse complement strand
TCGCGCCGGCGTGGCATTCTTCAAATCCGGACGTCGTGCCTGTGCTCAAAGGCGATCCGGAACATGCGCGTCGAGGGAAGAGAAGAGCGTTTAGTTTGCGAAACATGTTGGTGGTGACGCAGGTCGCATTGTCGCTGGTGGTGCTGGTGTGCGGCGGTCTCTTCATCAAGAGTTTTCGTAAAGCGCAGACGATGGATCCGGGTTTCAGCAACGACAAAGGGCTGATTGTTTCGTTGAGCCCGCTCCTCGTCGGGTACGACGAAGAGCAGAGCCGGATTTTCTACAAGCAGGTACTCGAGCGTGTGTCGCACGTGCCCGGCATTGAGGCAGCTTCATACACGTTAACACTTCCACTCGGCGACAGTTCGAACTCCAGTGGTCCAATTCTCAAAGAAGGTGAGACTCTGGCTCGCGGAAGTGCCGGCCTGAACATCATGAATAACGTCGTCAGTCCGGGTTACTTCAAAACAATGCAGATTCCTTTTGTCGAGGGCCGGGATTTCGACGATCGCGACACCACCAAAACGAAGCGCGTGATCGTCATCAATCAACGGATGGCCGAGATGCTCTGGCCGGGGGAAAGCGCCGTCGGCAAACGCATCTTTGTCGGCACTGATGGCAAGTACCAATTGGAAGTGATTGGAGTAGTCAAGACTGGTAAATACCGCACGTTGGCTGAAGATCCGAAACCGTTTTACTACGCCTCGATGGACCAAAGGCGGCCGATGACGATGTCGCTCGTGATGCGGCCCAATGTCGATCCGGTTTCCCTCGTGGGTGCGATTCGCAGCGAGGTTGCGGCCCTCGATCGTCGCGTGCCGGTGTTTGCCGTAAAGACGATGGACCAGCACAAGACGTACGCGCTCTGGGCGCCAAACATGGCGGCAAGTTTTTCACTCGCGTTTGGCGTAGTGGCGATTCTCTTGAGCGCCGTCGGGCTCTACAGCGTGATGGCCTACGTCGTCTCGCAACGCACGCGCGAGGTCGGCATTCGCATGGCGCTCGGTGCAAATCGCGGCGACGTGATGAAGATGATCACGCAACAGGGAATGCGGCTGGCGGCAGCCGGCGTCGGGATCGGGTTGTTGCTGTCACTCGCCCTCGCGAAGGTTTTGTCGTCGCTGCTGATTGGTATCAGCGGTTACGACGTAACTACGTTTGTGCTCGTTCCGGCGCTACTCGCGTTTGTGGCGCTCGTGGCGTGTTATCTGCCCGCGCGGCGCGCGACGAAAGTCGATCCGCTTGTGGCGCTGAGGTATGAATGAGTTTATTGCCGATTTCCGATTGCCGATTGCCGATTGCCGATTTTATCAGGCGGCATAGTAATCAAATCGGCAATCGGCAATTGGCAATTGGAAATAAAATTATGGATTCTCTAATCAAAGACATTCGCTATGCGGTTCGTGGGTTGATCAAGCGGCCGGGGTTTGTGGCGATCGCTGTGATCACCCTGGCGCTCGGGATTGGCGCCAATACGGCGATTTTCAGCCTCGTGAATACGGTGCTGCTGCGCTCGTTGCCTGTCGATCATCCCGGAGAGATCGTTTCGGTTGCCGTGCGCGCGAAAGGCGACTCTATGTCAGCCTTCTCGTATCCGAATTACAAGGACTTCCACGATCGCAACGAGGCGCTTTCGGGCCTGCTGGTCTACCGCTTCGCGCCGCTGAGCCTGAGTCGCGGCGGCGTTAACGAACGCATCTGGGGTTACGAGGTCTCCGGAAATTATTTCGACGTCCTCAACGTGAAGGCAATTCATGGCCGCACGTTTCTTCCCGAAGAAGACAAGACGAAACTCGCGGCGCCGGTCATCGTCCTCAGTTACGACTGCTGGCAGCGACGCTTTGGTGGTGATGCCGGTCTGGTTGGCCGAGACGTGATGCTAAACAATCACCAGTTCAAAGTGATCGGCATCGCGCCGGAAGGTTTCAAGGGCACCGAGTTCGTCTACTCCCCCGATATGTGGCTGCCGGCTTCGATGATGGAATGGGTTGAGCCCGGTTCGAACTGGATTGACAATCGCAATGCGAAGAACTTTTTCGCCATCGGACGTCTCAAGAGTGGTTTCAATGCACGCCAGGCAGAAGCATCACTCAATCTGCTGAGCCAGCAACTCGCCAAAGAATATCCCGACAGTAACGAAGGACAGACGATCAAGGTTGAGCCGCCGGGATTTATCCTGCCGGATCTGCGTGGTGCTGCCGTCAGTTTTACGTGGGTCATGATGGCGGCTGTCGGCCTGGTATTGCTCGTCACGTGCACGAACCTCGCCGGTCTTATGCTCGCGCGTGCGACTGATCGCCGCCGGGAGATCGCGATCCGTCTCGCGATGGGCGCGAACCGTTTACGTTTGATCCGTCAACTGCTGACTGAAAGTATTTTGCTTTCGTTTGTGGGTGGCGTCGCCGGTGTGTTGCTTGCGCTTTGGATCCTTAAAGTGCTGCTCGCACTGAAACCCCCGATCGATTTTCCGCTCGCGCTCGACGTTGGTGTCGATTGGCGAGTGCTTCTGTTTTCACTCGTCGTCTCGATAACTGCGGGCGCGGTCTTTGGATTAGCGCCGGCATTACAATCCACCAGGCCGAGTCTTGTACGTGCTTTGAAAGACACCGCCGCACAAGGTGGCGCTGTGAAAACTCGTCTGCGCAGCGTGCTCGTGGTGGCACAAATCTCAATATCGCTCGTAGTTCTGATCGCAGCGGGCCTCGTCGTTCGTACCCTGCAACAGTTGCAGGCGATGAACCCCGGTTTCGAAACCCAAAATGGACTCACGATGTCGTTCGATCTCGGTTTGCAGGGGTATGACGAAGCGCGCGGCCAGCAGTTCTACCGCCAACTGATCGAGCGTGTGCAGTCGCTGCCAAACGTCGAGTCGGCTGCGGTGACGAACTACATTCCTCTCAGTCTCAACTACAACAGCGCCAATATCTTCGTGGAAGGAAAACCGGCTGAGCGTGGCGAAAACGTGCCTACCGCAATGGTTAGCAGTTCCGGAACAGGCTACTTCAAGACCATGGGCACGCCGATTCTGCAAGGGCGCGAGTTTACGGACCAGGACAATGAGAAGACCGAAAAGGTTGCAGTCGTAAATGAATACTTTGTGCGACGGCTGATGCCCGAACTGCAAAACACGGCTGAAGCTGTCGGCAAGCGCTTCAGTTGGCGAAGCGCTGATGGGCCATTCATCCGCATCGTCGGTGTGGCTAAGGGCGGCAAGTATTTCAACATTGCTGAAGATCCGCGTCCGTTCGCCTGGACGCCGATGATCCAGGATTACAGCTCGGGCGCGATTCTCGTGGTGCGCGCGAAAGGGAATTCTGAGGGGCTGATTGGACCAGTTCGCGAACAGGTGTTATCACTCGATCCGAATCTGCCGCTCTTTGACGTGAAGACATTTACGGAGCACATGAAGTTCGCGTTGTTCCCGGCGAAAGTTGCGGCAACAGTGCTTGGCGTGTTTGGGCTCGTGGCGCTCATGCTTGCAGCGATCGGAGTTTACGGAATCACGTCGTATGCAGTTGCGCAACGCACACATGAAATCGGCATCCGGCTCGCGCTCGGCGCGCAATTGCGTGATGTTCTGCGTCTCGTGCTCGGTCACGGATTGAAGCTGACGATGATCGGTGCGGCATTGGGACTGTTCGGCGCCTTTCTCGCTACACGCGCGATCACGAGTGTGTTGTATGGCGTGAGTGCGACTGATCCACTGACTTTTGGCTTTGTTTCGTTCTTGCTGATCGGAGTCGCCCTCGTGGCATGTTATGTACCGGCTCGGCGCGCAACAAAAGTTGAACCGTTAACAGCACTCAGGAATGAGTGAACACGGATGAACAGAGATGGAGACACTGATTAAAGATCTAAAGTACGCAGTGCGAAGCTTTCTGAAGCGCCCCGGATTTTTGTTCATCGCCATCTCAACTCTCGCGCTCGGTATTGGTGCGACGACGGCGATGTTCACGGTCGTAAACTCTGTGTTGTTGCGTCCGTTGAATTTCCCGGAGCCGGAGCGGGTCGTGCGGTTTCAGGCATTCAATCTGCGGCAGGGGATTACTGAGAGTCCCATGTCTGTACCTGACTTCGTGGACTGGCAGGCGCAGAGCCAGTCGTTCGAACACATCGCGGGATTTTCCACCAACAGTGCGTATCTCCATCTGAGCGACCAAACTGAACGTGTGCCTATTGCGGCAGTGTCGGCCGACTTCTTTCCGATATTCAGGACCAACGCGATCAGTGGCCGCACCGTTCAACCAGATGACACGAGGGACGACGCCGATGGCGTCGTGATCAGTCACGCGTTGTGGCAAAGACGTTTTGGCGGAGCGTCAGATGTCGTAGGGCGAAAGATCAAGATAAATGGCTGGACCGGGACGATTATTGGAATCATGCCGGCCGGCTTCACTTATCCTCGCGACACCGACATTTGGTGGGGGCAACAGTTCAAGCCGGAAAAGGAGCCTCGTGATAATCGTTATCTTGCCGTCGTGTCCAGGTTGAAGCCGGGAGTTTCGCTGTCGCAAGCGCAAACCGAGATGGACACAATCAGCCAGCGTCTGGCGCAGAGTTATGTTGTGACAAACTCTGATTGGGGCGTTCGACTCACAGAGTTACGTGAGAGTCTGGTAAAGGACTTGAGACCATCACTGCTCGTCCTGCTGGGTGCGGTCGCGTTTGTTTTGCTGATCGCCTGTGCGAACGTTGCAAATCTCCTCTTAGCTCGGGCCGCATCTCGTCAGAAGGAAATTGCGCTGCGGACAGCACTCGGTGCGAGTCGGATGCGCGTTGTCCGACAACTCCTGACAGAGAGCGTGATGCTTTCGGTCGTGAGTGGTTTGGCAGGACTTGGGCTGAGTATCTGGTTGATCAAGGTGCTCGTTGCGATCACGCCACCGAATACACCACGACTCGATGAGATCAGAATCGATCTGCGCGTGTTTGGTTTCACGCTCGCAGTGACTGTCGCAGCCGGTCTTTTGTTTGGACTCGTTCCGGCATTACAAACGTCGCAGCCCGATCTGAATGCGACGCTGAAAGATAGTGGCCAGCGCGGATCGGAAACCGGTGGGCGCAATCGTATCGGTGGATTGTTGATTGTTTCCGAAATCGCGCTCTCGTTCATATTGCTCGCCGGAGCGGGTCTATTGATCAAGAGTTTCATCCACCTGCGAGAAACTAATCCTGGCTTCAATCCTGATCACGTTCTCGTAATGCGTCTATCTATTATGGGTGGAAAGGCTGAACAAAACGCTCAGCGCTACAAGCAGCTAATCGATCAAGTGAAGGCGACACCGGGTGTGCAATCTGCCGCTGCGATATCGAGTCTACCATTGGGAGGCGACACGTGGAATCTGGGGCGTTTCGCGATTCGTGAAGGTCTCCCGATGACGCCCGACAACGCCGTGAGTGTACGGCATCTTTCGATCGCGTCTGATTACTTCCAGACACTCCAGATTCCACTGAAAGCCGGTCGGTTTTTTACAGATCACGACAACCTGGAAAGCACCAAAGTCGTGATCATAAGTGAAACACTGGCGCAGCGGTTGTGGCCGGGCGAGAGTGCGATCGGCAAGCGCCTCATAGACTGGCGTGCTGATAAATTTTTCCGTGAAGTCGTCGGTGTAGTAGGCGATACGAGGCAATCGCTTGATAAACAGCCGTGGGAAGAGATGTATGTACCTTATGCGCAAGATGGTGGAATGTGGAGCGATCTGTCGTTTGTTGTGCGCACGAACGGTGATCCGGCTGCGCTTGCCAGCTCAGTGCGCGATGCGATTCGCTCAGTCGATAAAGACATACCGACCTACAACCTCAAAACAATGAATGACGTTGTCAACATTTCGGCGGCGCCGCGACGGGCTCCGATGTTGTTGTTGAGCACATTTGCAGCCGTGGCGATGTTGCTCGCGATGCTGGGAATTTACGGAGTCACTTCGTACTACGTCACGCAGAGAACACATGAGATCGGTGTGCGCATGGCGCTCGGCGCACAGATTGTCGACGTGCTCAAGCTCATATTGAAACGTGCGATGTTGTTGGCCATTGTTGGCATTGTTATCGGTACTGCTGGTGCAGTTGCGGTGACACGATATATGACGACGTTGCTGTTTGGTGTGAAGCCGATCGATGTGGTGACTTTTGTTGCGGTGGCTTTGGTGCTGGCGGTCGTGGTTCTCGTTGCCGTCATCGTGCCGGCGCGTCGTGCCGCGAAGATCGATCCGCTCGAAGCGCTCAGGTGATTGCCGATTTCCAATTGCCAATTGTGATAGTCACATTTAGAACGCTCGCGGTGTTTCTTCATTGAATCGGCAATTGGCATTGGCAATTGGAAATAAATCTCATGGAGACATTACTTAAAGACATTCGCTATGGTGTGCGTGGTCTGTTAAAGAGACCCGGATTTACGG
>DATNFX010000225.1:0-3486 GCA_035606195.1 Pyrinomonadaceae bacterium | reverse complement strand
GCGAACGATCTGAAGGAGCAGGGCAAGCTCGATTTCAACAAACCTTTCGAACTCGTGATTACAGCCAAGTTGGACGAACAGGGCAAACTCAAGGACCTGACCTTTCTTAAAACGGACGGCGACGAGCAACTGGTGGAGCTTTTTGGCAAACTGGTGGCGGCGCTGAACGATAGCGGTTTTCTGATCTATCTTCAGCCGATCACAAAAGACAATCCGAATGCGACGGTAAAGATTACGGTCAAGCAGGGTGAGAAAGAGGTCGTGGCCTCAATTGAATCAGAAACGACGTCACCGGAACGCGCTGAGTCGCTGGCTAAAGTCTTGAATACGGCGCTTTACTTTGGAGCCGGTTCGCGAGCTGGTCACGATGAAGAAATCCTGATGAAGAATACGAGCGCGAGTCCGGACGGCAAGCGAGTGGTAGTTAACTTTTCAATGCCGCGGCAGAGCGTCGTCGAGATGCTTCAGAAAAATATCAAGCCGGGTGTTTAGTTCAACCGTGGTTGCGCCTTTGCGCCATCGCGAGAAACTTTGTTTAATTATCAGTTATTTTGACGGAGCGGTTTATTACCTATGAGTTTCGATAAATTTCTAACGAAGGTTTTTGGCAGCAGCAACCAGCGGTTCCTGAAGTCCATTCAGCCGGTGGTCGACAAGATCAACTCTCTCGAGTCGCAAACGAAGGCATTGACGGACGATCAATTGCGCGCCCGTACTGGCGAATTTAAAGAACGTGTGCAGCGTGCAGTTGAAGGCGTCACGGACAAAGAGGAACGCAAGCGACGCGAGCAGACCATCCTCAACGAAATTCTGCCTGAGGCTTTTGCGATTGTTCGAGAAGCCAGCGTCCGCACGACGGGCATGCGCCACTTCGACGTGCAGATGATCGGCGGAATTGTTTTGCACCAGGGCAAGATTGCTGAGATGCGCACGGGCGAGGGAAAAACACTCGTCGCCACGCTCCCGTCATACCTGAATGCGCTCACTGGCCGCGGTGGCGTTCACGTTATCACGGTGAACGACTACCTCGCTTCACGCGACGCCGAGTGGATGGGCCAGATTCATCGTTTTCTTGGTCTTGAAGTCGGTTGTATCCAGAACGATATGGACGACTTCGAACGCCAAGCAGCCTACGCCGCAGACATCACCTACGGAACCAACAACGAGTTTGGCTTCGATTACCTGCGCGACAACATGAAGTTTGACCTCGCTACTTGTGTGCAGCGTGGTCATTATTTCGCTGTCGTCGACGAGGTCGATTCGATTCTGATCGACGAAGCGCGAACGCCGTTGATCATTTCCGGACCATCCGACGAAGCCACCGACAAGTACAAGCAAGCGGACGCGGTCATTCCGCACCTGAAGAAAGGTGAGGAAATCGAAGGAAAGAAGACCGGCGATTATGTGGTCGATGAAAAAGCGCACACGGCTGTGTTGACCGAAGAGGGCGTTGATAAGTCCGAGCGTCTGCTTGGTGTCGGGAATCTTTACGATCCGTCGAACATGGAGTTGCTCCACTGCGTCGAGCAGGCTTTGAAAGCACACACGCTTTATAAGTTAGACCATCAGTACGTGGTCCAGGATGGCGAAGTGATCATCGTCGACGACTTCACCGGTCGTTTGATGAAGGGTCGTCGCTGGTCCGACGGATTGCACCAGGCAGTCGAAGCCAAAGAAGGCGTCGAGATCGAGAAAGAAAACCAAACACTTGCGACGATCACGCTGCAGAATTACTTCCGTCTCTACGAAAAACTGTCAGGCATGACCGGTACTGCTGAAACTGAAGCAGCCGAGTTTGCCTCGACGTACAAGCTCGACGTTATCGTTATCCCAACTCACATGCCGATGGTACGCATCGATAATTCGGACGTGATTTATCGCACGCTTCCGGAGAAGTGGGATGCGGTGATCGATGAGATCAAAGACTGCTATGACCGCGGCCAACCGACTCTAGTTGGTACCGTCTCGGTCGAAAACTCGGAACTCATTGCACGCCGGCTGCTGAAAGAAAAAATTCCTCACAACGTGCTGAACGCGAAGTATCACGAGCGTGAAGCGGAAATCGTTGCGCAAGCCGGCCGCAAAGGGTCAGTGACGATTGCCACCAACATGGCTGGTCGTGGTACCGATATTCTGCTTGGCGGCAATCCTGACTTCATGGCTCGCGAGTTTTTGAAGGAGAGCGAAGTTGATCCGGACGAGGCCACGGATGAGCAGTGGAATAGCGCATTCGCACGTGCGAAGCAGATCGTCGAAGACGAGCACAAAGAAGTGGTGACCCTCGGCGGTTTGCACATCGTGGGCACCGAACGTCACGAGTCGCGACGCATTGACAATCAGCTTCGGGGTCGCGCGGGACGCCAGGGCGACCCTGGATCGTCACGGTTCTTCCTGTCGCTGGAAGACGATCTGATGCGCATCTTTGCCGGCGATAAGGTGAAGGCGCTGATGCAGCGTCTCGGCATGGAAAAGGGCGTCGCAATTGAGTCGGGAATGGTTTCGAAGCGAATCGCCGCCGCGCAAAAGTCAGTCGAAGGCCGTAACTTCGAAGCTCGCAAACACCTGCTCGAATATGACGACGTCATGAACAAGCAGCGTGAGACGATTTACGGTCTCCGCCGTCAACTGATGGAGGATCCTGATCAGCGCGAGTATTTGATGGGCGATCCGCCGAGCGCTGGCGTTGCTTATGACCTGTTGTCTGACATCACGAGGCAGTATCTGAATCCCGACGTGTCTCCGGACGATTGGGACATCGAGAACTACAAGCTCCAGATCAAGACCATCTACGATTTGGACGCCGACAGTGAGGAAATCAATATCCCCAACATGACTTCGCAGGAAGTCACCGACGCGATCTGGGAACGTCTCAAACTCAAGTATCAAACGAAGGAAGAGCAGATTGGTCCGGAAGCGATGCGCACCTACGAGCGCATCATCATGCTCAACATCATCGACGCACAGTGGAAAGCCCACTTGTTATCGTTGGACCACTTGAAGCAGGGCATCGGGTTGGTCGGTTATGGGCAGAAAGATCCGCTTGTTGAATACAAGAAACAGAGTTTTGATTTGTTTCAGGAGATGCTCGATCGCATTGATACAGCAACGATCAGATCGTTGTTCAACTTGCAGGTTGTTTCCGAGCAGGCCGCAGAGAGCTTACAGCAGCGACGCGCGCGACGGCCGGCAGCCTTGCGGTTCACAGGACCCAATCAGGGCGCGGCTCCGGCGGGCGAGGAAGAGGGCAAAATAAAAACAGTCGTCAGAGATCAGCCCAAGGTCGGACGCAATGAACCCTGCCCATGTGGCTCCGGGAAGAAGTATAAAAAGTGCCACGGCATTAATGCCTAACAGAATAGAATAGGTCCTATAGGTCCAATAGGGCCTATAGGATTCTTGTCTTGACCGCGGAAATCACATCCACCAATCCAGTCGTTGAGGCCATTATCAGTGGCAAAGCTCCGCAACCGGCTCGTCTCGCAGCAG
>DATNFX010000224.1:0-10775 GCA_035606195.1 Pyrinomonadaceae bacterium | reverse complement strand
CATAATTGGCGGAGTGTGGCGTCGGGTGTGAGTGGCGGTTGGGCGGTGGCGCGGTGCCTTTTCTTTTTGAATGCGTTGCTCGGCGCTGTGGCAACTGAAGGCGGAGTCTTTCCGAATGCGTGGAACAAGTTTGTGCCGCGTCCGATCTACACGCCGCCGCACCCGAAGATGTGGAACGAGACGACGTGGCCACGCGAGTACCCTTTGTCCATGAATGAGATGTCGTTTCTGTTGCCGCACCTGCTGAAAGATGGTCGAGCAAAACTCGATGTTTACTTCACGCGCGTCTATAACCCGGTATGGACCAACCCGGATGGGTTCTCGTGGATCGAGATGCTCACCGATCCGGATCTCGTCGGCTGTTACATCGCACTCACGCCCACATGGAACGAAACGGCGTACTACGCTGACTACGTTTTGCCGATGGGCGTCGGCTCGGAACGACACGATCTTCATTCATACGAGACCCACGATTCGCAGTGGCTCGGCTTCCGCCAACCCGTAATGAAAGCGGCTCGCCAACGTAACGGCGAAACAATCGACGACACGCGCGATGTAAATCCCGGTGAGGTTTGGGAAGAAAACGAGTTCTGGCTCGAGTTGACGTGGCGCATCGATCCCGATGGCAGTCTCGGCATTCGACAATATGCGGAGTCGAAAAAGAATCCGGGCACACGACTCGGTGTCGATGAGTACTACGAATGGATCTTCGACAACTCGGTTCCCGGTCTGCCGGAACGTGCCGCTGCGGAAAACCTGACGCCACTCGAATTCATGCGTCGTTACGGCGCGTTTGAAGTCAAAGAAAAGATTGGTCGTATTTACGAAGAAGCAGTTCCGGCGGAAGAGTTGGAAGATGTGAAAGCGGATCGTTTCGGAAGAGTCTACACACGCGCGGCAAAACCCGCAGGTCCAAACATCGTTCCGCTTCCGCTTCCTGATGGAGACGAAGAAGGGCGGCGTCTCGCCGGCATCAACGTCGATGGCAGCGTTAAGCGCGGGTTCCCAACACCGAGCGGGCGGTTGGAGTTTTACTCCTCAACGTTGAGCAACTGGGGCTGGCCCGAGCTCGCGATTCCCACATATTTCAAGAGTCACGTTCACAAAGACAATCTCGAAGAAGGCCAAACGATCCTGATCTCGACGTTCCGTCTCGCGGTGCAGATTCACACGCGCAGCGCGAATGCAAAGTGGCTCGACGAGATTGCACACACGAATCCGCTTTGGATTCACCCGTCACACGCCGCTAAGCTCAGTGTTCGCACAGGCGATCTCGTACGCGTTGAAACTGAGATTGGTTACTACGTCGTGCCGGCCTGGGTGACGGAGGGAATTCGTCCCGGCATCGTCGCGTGCAGTCATCATATGGGCCGTTGGAAATTGACCGACGAGGGTCAACGACAGTTGATGGCGACTGTAAAGCTGGACCAGAGGGGAACGGAGTGGTCGCTGAAACGCCAAAAAGGCATCGAGCCCTACAAGTCTGACGATCCTGATACTTTGCGCATCTGGTGGAAGGATGCGGGCGTTCACCAGAACATGACGTTCCCGGTGCATCCGGATCCGATTTCGGGAATGCACTGCTGGCATCAGGCCGTGCGTGTGCGCGCGGCTGAGCCGCAGGATCAACCCGGTGACATTTTTGTCGACACACAAAAATCACGCGAGGTTTATAAGAAATGGCTGGGGATGACGCGTCCGGCAGATCAGTTTTCACCAGACGGCACGCGCCGGCCCTACTGGATGCTCCGCCCGTTGAAACCCGCCCGAGAGTTCTATAAGCTCAAATAGGTCCGATAGGACCAGTAGGACGGATAAACCCGATGATCTTCAAACAGTTCTATCTTGCCTGTTTGGCCCACGCTTCGTACTTGATCGGTTCCGAAGGCGAAGCTGCGGTTGTCGATCCACAACGCGACGTCGATGAGTATCTCGAGGAGGCTGCTGCGCACGGGCTTGAAATCAAGTACGTGATCGAAACGCATCTGCATGCTGATTTCGTCAGCGGGCACCAGGAGATCGCCGCGCGCACAGGCGCACGGATCATCTTTGGTGAGAAGGCAGGCGTTGAGTTCGAGCATCAGGCCGTGCGCGATGGTGACGAACTGAAGTTGGGCAAGGTCGTTCTGCGATTCATCGAGACGCCGGGCCACACCCCCGAAGGAATCTGCATACTCGTCACCGACACCGACGCTCCTGATCAGCCACAAAAACTGCTAACAGGCGACACGCTCTTCATCGGCGACGTCGGCCGTCCGGATCTCGCGGGCGGTAAAGGTTTCACGCCACAAACGATGGCTGAGATGATGTACGACAGTCTGCACGGCAAACTGCTCAAGCTGCCTGACGAAGTCGAGGTCTATCCGGCTCACGGCGCCGGATCGATGTGCGGCCGCAACATGTCCAAAGAAACCTCGTCGACAATCGGTGAGCAACGCAAATTCAATTACGCGCTCAAGCCGATGAGTAAAGACGAGTTTGTGACTATGATGACTGCGGATCTTCCGGAAGCCCCCATCTACTTTCCGAAAGACGCCGAGATCAATCGTTCCGGGGCACGCGGACTTTCCGAGTTGCAACCACCGCAGGCGTTAACACCGCAACAGGCGTTTCAACTTCAGGAACAGGGCGACGTTCTGCTCGACGTTCGATCCGCGGCGGATTTCGGCTCCGGACACGTGCCGGGCTCGGTGAATATCGGACTGAACGGACAGTTTGCGATGTGGGCCGGAAGCTTGATCCCGTTGAATGCCGCGATTGTGATTATTGCCGACACTGGCGCACAGGTGGATGAAAGTGTCCTGCGTCTTGCTCGCGTGGGAATCGAGAATGTGAAAGGTTATCTCGAAGGCGGAGTTCAGAGTTGGCGCGATGCGGAACTGCCTGTCGAAACGCTTCCGCAGCTGAGCGTGGCCGAGTTGAAAGAGCAGTTGGCGAACAGTGAACTGCAAATCGTGGACGTGCGCCGACCGGGTGAGTATGTGAATGGTCACGTGCCGCGCGCCCTGAATGCTCCGCTGTCGAGTCTCGACAAGAGTCTTCGGCCGTTACCACTCGAGAAGAACAAGCCGACAGCGATTATTTGCGCGGGTGGATATCGATCGAGCGCAGCGGCGAGTTTGCTGCAGAAACAGGGGTTCTCAAATCTACTCAATGTGTCCGGCGGTACGGGAGCATGGGTAAACGCCGGCTATCCCGTGGAAGAATAGATATAGATTCACGAAATATCGGTAATATATAGGTCCTATATGACGTATAGGACCTATATTTCTTTATGAAGCTACTCATCGCAATCGGCATCATTATCGTTGCCACGATTCACGGGTATGGCGCGGCGTGGCTCGCAATCTGGATGCTTTTCCACCCGTATCGATCAGTCAAATTACTCGGCATCACCGTCTGGCCGCAGGGGATGATTCCCCGGCATCGAGAAAAACTGGCCCAATCGATCGGCAACGCAGTCGGCAACGAGCTGGTTTCACAACAAACAGTGTTCGATGCGTTGTTCGAGACCAGCTTCTTTCAACGCAAAGTAGAAGACTTCGTCGGCAGCTACACCAACGATCTACTCGCGCGCGTGTATCCATCGTTCATCGACGCGTTGCCGTCGCAGGCGCGCGCTCCGATTCTTGATACGATCTCAGCGCTTCAATACCGGCTCGCCGAATACATAGCGGAGATGTTGAGGAGCGAAGAGACCGCCCAGGCGATCGATCACTTTGTCGATAAGCAGGTGGACGAGCTACTCGAGCGCCGGTTCGATGAGATGGTAAGTGATAGATCACTCGACCGTGGTCTTCGCTTCATTGAAGAACAATTACAACGCCTCGTCACCGCCCAAGGATTCGAAACAAAGGTGCATGAGTTTATCTCCGCACGGTTGGACGATATCGCACTCAGCAACGCAACGCTCGCAGAAACGTTCACGCCTGAGACAATCTCGTTCATCAAAGATCGCATCGATCAGCAAGTTCCTCCCATCGTTCATCAACTGGCCGACATCGCCACAAGCCAAAGCACCAGCAAACGAATCGGTGGCTTGATAAAACTCGAAGTCGACCAGTATTACGAGCAGCTCTCGCTTATCAAAAAGATCTTCATCTCGCGTGAGCGCATTCATCGTGAAGTGGATGAACTCGTAAACAAGACCCTGCCAAAACGCGTCGAGGAATACCTGCGTGGTACGGCTTTCGAACAGGAAGCTGAAGAGTTTCTAAACACAACGATCGACAAGGTGATGGCGCGTCCATTGAACGAACTCTTCGGACAGTTTGACACCATCAGATTTGAAGATCTGAAACGACAGGTCAGCAATCGACTGGTCGAGATCGTGCGGAGTGAGGCGCTGTCTACTTCACTTTCGACGCAGGTGACTGAAGCAATCGACCGGCTTCGCCCGCAAACACTCGGCGCGGTAATGCAGCAGCTCGATACAAACTCCGCCGCGCGCGCGAAGGAGTTTTTGTCGAAGAGCCTGCTCGGCTTGCTTTCGCGCGAGGACACAGCGCGCACAATCAATGCGATCCTGAGCTCACAGATCGAACGGTTGCTGATAGCGCCAATCGGACGGTTGGGCGATCACGTCTCTGAGAATGCGATGCAGCGTGCGAGCACGGCGCTCGTGGAGCGAATCACAGAAGCCGCGCGCGAGCGTCTTCCGGTTGCGATCGCAGAGTTTGACGTCGGTGGTATCGTGCGCAAGAAAGTGTCTGACTATCCACTGGAAAAACTGGAAGAGCTCGTCCTTTCAGTCGCCCAGCAACACCTCCGGACGATCGAGTTGTTCGGCGCGGCTATCGGATTCGTCATCGGCGTCGCCCAGGCAATACAATTCTGGTTCACATATCCCCCGGTCAGGTAATTGAAACGAATTTAGTCAAAAAGCCGTAATCCGTCTTTGTCCGTGCCGTCTGTGGCCTATAACCTCCGGAGGAATCCAAACATGTATTGCGCAACTTGCGGGACGCCGCTGACGCAAGGCCTAAGTTATTGCAACCGCTGCGGGACCAGCCTGCGTGAGCGATCCGGGGCCAACACCGGAGCGATCGGCGCCTTTCTGACTGCCATCACCCTGATCGGCGTTGGCGGTCTGGCGCTGATGTTTGCCGGAGCACTCGTTTTGCGTAGAGGAGCTAACCTGAGCCAGGAACTCATAGGGTTTTTCATGCTGTTCGCCTTTCTGATCGTCGGCATGGTTGAGGTCATGCTGGTTAAAAATCTTTCCAAACTCATGGGCGAAAAAGAAAAGAAAAACTATTTTCCCGCTCCACAGACCACTTCGAACGACTTGCGACTACCACAGGGAACGCCGTTTGGTGAACCAGTTTCGAGCGTCACTGAAAACACAACTCGGACGCTGGAATATTTGCGCCGCGATTCGTAGACCAGGAGACACAAAATGAAAAAGCTTGCAGGGTTACTGTTGTTAGTGTCCGTTGTGGCAGCAGGCTGTCATCACGGCCGATTCGCACAGATCCAGGGTAACGGCAAACGAGAGCTGCAGAAACGTCAGGTCGCGGCGTTTACTTCCATCTCGACCAATGGAGCTTTCACGATCGAAGTCACCTGTCAAAAAGAACCGAGTCTCGAGATCGAAGGCGACGAGAACGTGCTCGATTTTGTAAAGACGGAAGTCAATAGCAACATTCTGCGGCTCGAAAATTCGCAGAACTACTCCGTCTCCGAGCCGGTACGAGTGAAAATCTCTCTTCCTAATCTTGAAGGCCTCGCGGTCAATGGCGCCGGACACATCGATGTTAAGGGACTAAAGAACGATAAGTTTGAAATCGACACGAACGGCGCGCCGGCAATCACCGTTGCGGGAACGACAAAGATGGTCGACATCGCTGCGAATGGCGCCGGAAAAGTGGACGCACAGAATCTCCACGCCACCCGCGCGGTTGTTGACGCCCGCGGCGTCGCGAAAGTTGATCTCGACGTTTCCGACCAACTGGACGTCGAAATCTCTGGTCCGTCATCCGTAACTTACAACGGCAATCCGACCGTGAACAAAAACATTCACGGCCCAGGTAAGTTGACGAGAAAGGGCGGCGAAGGCGCTTAAACCAAACGAATCCTATCCGCAGATTACGCCGATTCTTTAAAACAATCTGTGAAATCTGTGGATACTGCTTTGTTGCGGCTCTTTTCGGTTGACATTACACTCACGACTGAATAACTATTTGCCATCATCGAAAGGAGCTTAGTTCCCCAATGACCTACGTAGTTGTTGAATTATGCGTGGACTGCAAGTACACCGACTGCGCAGCTGTTTGTCCTGTTGAAGCGTTTCACGAATTGCCGGATCGTCTTTACATCAATGCCGACACCTGTATCGATTGCGATGCGTGCGTGCCGGAATGTCCTGTAGAAGCAATTTTTGCCGATACTAATGTGCCTGAGAACTACGCTCATTGGACCCAGATAAACATAGACGAAGCTCCGAAGTATCCGATCATCAGTCAGAAGATCCCCGCCCTCCACGGACCGACTTGTACGGGCCCAGAAGAGTGAAGGGCGCGTAAGACAAAGCAGTTCCAGCAAAGGCGCAAAGAAAAGATTCAGAACTTACTTTGCGCCTTTGCGTGAAACGTCTGCGGATAAGTGATGTCAGTAAGAGTTGCATTAATCCTCATTCTCATCTTTGGCACAACTGCCTTCGCCCAGAGTGGTAGACGTAAGGGTCCGGTTGCGGCACCGACACCCACGCCGGCGCCGGAGGCAACGCCGTCGCCATCGCCATCTGCGCCGTCGAAGCTCCTGGTCACAGCCGAAAAGGATCAGGACTATCGCTGTACCGACGACGGCACACTCGCACATCTCCTCGATCCGCCCACAGTCACGGTTTTCACGCCAAAGGAAGTTGACGTCAAAGCGCAGGTTACTGCGCGGCGTGAGCCCAACTACACTCGCGAAGCTCGACGTATCGGCGTTCAGGGATTAGTGGTTCTCAAAGTGCTGGGTCTGCCGGACGGAAAGATTGACCGCGTCAGAGTCGTGCGCGCAGTCCCATATGGTCTGACTGAAAACGCCATCCTTGCCGCGTGCGAAGTTAAATTCAAACCTGCGATGAAAGCCGGCCAGCCCGTCGCCCAGTGGATAACGGTGGAATACGGCTTTCGACTCGCCGAGTCCTCAATCTTTGGTCCATAGGAATCTTGTTTATGAAGCGTTTTATATTCCCCCTTGCGGTTAGTCTCTGTCTTCTCGTCGTAATTTCCCAAAACACAACGGTGGCCGCGAAAGACACGTGGGTCAGCGTGCGCACGAAGAACTTTTTCATGCTGGGAAATGCGAACGAAAAGGACATCAGGAAAGTCGGGCTGAAGCTCGAGCAGTTTCGCGAAGTGTTCACACGGCTGTTTCCAAAGTTGAAGTTCAACACGCCCGTGCCGACCACGGTCGTCGTCTTCAAAAGCGACAGTTCGTTCGCTCCTTTCAAGCCGATGGCAAACACTGCGGGTTATTTTCAAGCCGGCAGTGACGTCAACTACATTGCGCTGACGACTGAAGTGCGCGGGCAACAGGATCCGTTCACCGTCATCTTTCACGAGTACACACACCTGCTCGTCGATAACACTTTCGAAAGCGCTCCCGTATGGTTCAACGAAGGTCTTGCCGAGTACTACAGCACGTTCAGCATTACCGACGATCAGAAGATCCGTCTCGGCACTCCGATTGGTCACCACGTCTTCCTGCTGCGTGAAAGCAAGATGCTGCCGCTGCGAACGCTTTTCGAGGTCGATCACAAGTCGCCACACTATAACGAGTCGAAAAAGCAAAGCATCTTTTACGCGCAATCATGGGCGCTGATGCACTACCTGATCATCGGCAAAGCGGGCAAAGTCGAGCAGCTCGGAAAATTCATGGAACTGCTTAGAAGCAAAGTGCCGATGGAACAAGCGTTCCAGCAGGCTTTCGAAACGCCGTTCGAAGTGATGGAAAAGGACCTGCGCGACTACGTTAAGAAAGATCGCTACAACGTCATCGACGGACATTTCGAACAGAAACTGGCGCTCGATACGACCACTGAAGCGACACCGTTGACTGAAGCGGAAGCGCAAGCGTATCTCGGCGATCTATTGCTGCACAGCAATCGCAAGGACGCCTACACCTACCTTGAAAAAGCGGTGAAACTCGATCCCAACCTCGCGATGGCCCATGCCTCGCTCGGCATGGCTTACTTCCGCGAGGGGAAGATCAGCGAGGCTAACGCGAGTTTTGAACACGCCATGGCCGGCGACTCACAAAACTATCTCGCGCATTATTACTACGCCTTCACACTTAGTAACGCGGGCAGTTTTGAAGGGCCAACGAATGCGCCTTTGCCACCGGAAACAGCAACGAAGATCAGGGAACACTTGCAGAAGGCAATCGCGCTGCGGCCTGACTTTCCCGAGTCGTACAATCTGCTCGCGTATCTGAGTTTGGTTACGGGAAAGGGCATAGACGAATCGATCGCGCAGATGAAGCGACTCTTAAGCGTTTCACCTGGGAAGCAGGAATATATCTACATGTTGGGCCAGCTTTACCTGCACAAAGAAGATTACAAAACTGCTCGACAGCTCCTTGAAGTAGTAGCCAAATCAAACGCCGAAGAACAGATTCGCTGGCATGCGGAGCAACTGCTGAAGCAGCTTACTGCTTTCGAAGATGCAAAGTCGCGTGCTGAAGAGGCAAGACGAAATGGCGCTAAGGTGATTGTGCCGACACTGGAGGTGTCTACTGGTCCAGGAATTACTAAAACTGAAGACGCACCTACGGATCCTTCATCATATTTGCGTGAAGTGTTGCGAACGCCCGGTGCGGGTGAAACTCAGTTACAGGCGAAGCTCGTGAAGATCGAATGCGAGCCGAAGAACATCGTATTCGTCGTTCAGACGGCGAACGGGTTGCTGCGACTGCGAACTGAGACTTTCGACGCCATCGAAATCACGACATACGATCCGAAGGTCGCGGGCGAAATCACATGCGGCGCTCGGAAGCCCGAGAGCGTGGTCGTTGTTTGTTACCTGCCGAATACGGACAAACGCGTCAAAGCTGATGGGGTTTTGAAATCGATCGAATTCGTCCCCGCAGACTTCAAACTCAAGTAAAAGCGTATCCACAGATTACACAGATTTTCTTCTTTAGTTTTGAGGGGAATCTGTGTAATCTGTGGATGCCCTCCTCATTCATTGCCCTAACCTCAACATCAGAATCATGCGCGTCGTTTTCGTAATTATTTTCGCGGTTTTTTGCGTTGTGCTGTTTGGTCCAAGCCAGGTGCAACTCGCGACAGCTCCGGTTTTATTGACGAAGACTAATTCAACGCGCGCGGTCGCGGTGGAATCTACGGGCCTGACCGCCGAACCGTTCGGCGCGACTTCTTCGCTTCCGTTAACCGCTGATAACCGCACACGCGTCATGCTCTTTGCGAGTAATCTCACACTGTTTCCCGGCGAGACGGCTGCGAATGTCACCGCCTCGGCTGAAGATGGCAATCACATTCAGTACCCGCTGACAGTTGAATATGCCGGCAGTGTTCCCAGTCTCTCCGGCGTGACATCTGTGATCGTGCGTCTGAACGATAATCTCGGCGATGTGGGCGACGTGCTCGTAGGAATTACGGTGCACGGACAATCGAGTAATCGAGTTCGCATCGGCATCGGCCACATCGGCGGTGGTCCACCTGATGACGTCTCCGTGCCGCAACCGACGCCCGAACTCGGTGCGGGCGCGAGTCTGCACGGCAAACAGGTCTTCCCCTTCGATAACGCCTGGAACCAGGACGTTTCAAATAGTCCCGTAGATCCAAACTCCGCAAACATCATCGCGAACATTGGTATGGCTACAAGTCTTCATCCGGACTTCGGCACGGTTTGGGATGGCGCGCCGAACGGCATTCCTTACGCGGTCGTGGCGGGCAATCAGAGTCCGGTGCCAATCGCCTTCACTGCATTTGGTTCGCAGAGTGATCCCGGTCCGTATCCGGTTCCTGCCAGCGCGCCGGTTGAAGGCGGACCAAACGGCACCGGCGATCGACACGTGCTCGTGATCGATCGCGACAACTGGAAGCTCTACGAAATGTATCGAGCGTTTCCGCTGAACAACGGCGCGAGTTGGAACTGCGACTCCGGCGCAACCTTCGATCTGAATTCAAATGCGCTGCGGCCCGCCGGATGGACGTCAGCAGACGCTGCCGGTTTGCCGATCTTTCCAGGTCTGGTGCGCTACGACGAAGTGTTTGAGCAACAGGAGATCCGTCACGCGATTCGTTTCACAGCGCAGATCACGCGCAGGGCTTACATTCCTCCCGCGCGTCACTGGGCGAGCACAAACACGAGCGTCGATCGCCCACCGATGGGAATGCGCGTTCGTTTGAAAGCTTCGGTGGATATTTCCGGCTACTCGCCGTCGATGCAGGTGATCCTGCGTGCGCTGAAGAAGTACGGCATGATCCTCGCGGACAACGGCTCGAACTGGTTCATCAGCGGCGCTCCCGATCCACGCTGGAGCGATGACGATCTGAACACTTTGAAGCAGATCAAAGGCTCGAATTTCGAAGTTGTTAAGATGGAAAATATTGTAACCCCTTAAATAGGTCCTATAGGACATATAGGACCTATTTTTCTTTAAATCCACGGCTCGCGAACCTTCCGTATTTCTTACGAGTTCTACAAATCAGTTCCTATCAAGGAAGGTGTTACCGTGAAAAGAGTTTTGTTCATGGTGCTGCTTGCCGTGGCATCGATCACAGTTCTGGGTCAGCAAATGGATAACAATCCGATGGTTGG
>DATNFX010000223.1:0-3219 GCA_035606195.1 Pyrinomonadaceae bacterium | reverse complement strand
GTCAAACTCAACTGCCGGCGTTTGGTTCTCTGCGGTCAATTCCGACACGAGAAAGATCGAGGGGCCGAAGTGTGGAAACACCACGCGCAACGGCAGATTGCGAGCCGGTCGCGCGCCGTATTTCTCGCCGCGAGCTTTGGCGACGAGTTGTTTGGTTTCGGCCTGGTCGGCAGGAATCTCACGTTCCGCACTTTGCTGGTCGGTTGTGGACGAAGTCGTTTCCGTCCGTAATGCAGCGGACTCGGGTGCAGTGTAAGTTGCGACGCGGAAATTTCCCGGCGCCGGAGTCACGCGGAACAGCGGTGGATGATGAAGCAACAGGTGCGACTTCGAGATCGGTAGATCGACAGCTACGAGCGACACTCGGGTGTGACCTCGGTCAGTCCACGCAGTGGCGCGATCGAGATAAGAAACCTCGACGATAAAAGCAGGCGCTTCTTCGCCGGAGCGAGTCTTTTCGAGCGGCAGTAAGAACGAACCATCGGGTGCTTTTCCTGGTCGAATCGGACGACCGGCGACGGATGCGCTCCAAAGCACTGCAGTCGAAGGCAGCGTGAGTTTCAGAAAGTTGCGCTGGTTATTCCGAACTGCGAAGCGCGACTGGACCAGGATTTTTCCGTCGGCTGCGACCAGCGTGTTGTACTCCGCCTCTTCGATGTTTGCGGTGAGCACCGCCTGTGGCGTGTAACGCGCAACATCGAGCGACAACGTCCGCACTGATTTTCCATCGGCAGGTTGGAATCTGAACGCAATCAACGATGGCGACTGCCGGTTTGAGATTATTTGGCCCAACTCACCGGCCTCAGCATCGTCGAGTCCATTTGGCTGACGGTCTTTGATTTCGCCCGCGCCGAGCACTTCAACACCGACACCGCCCGTTTCACGTTCCGCGTTCGGAAGCCGAAGCAACGGCACGTCTAATTTTCCCGCGCGCGGCAAACGCAGCTCGCCGCTCAACGTAAAGCGCGCAGTGTTTTGCACTGGCTCGATAAACAGCACTTTGA
The DNA here is from genome assembly GCA_035606195.1 of Pyrinomonadaceae bacterium. Taxonomy (GTDB): domain Bacteria; phylum Acidobacteriota; class Blastocatellia; order Pyrinomonadales; family Pyrinomonadaceae; genus PSRF01. The sequence continues at coordinate 2,215 of DATNFX010000223.1, read as the reverse complement.
GCTCGTGGTTCGCCACGTCCCAATCGGCGACGGTCGCGCCCGAAACCTGATTGACGGTTAACTGCTCGGGAAGTTGGACGCGAACTTCGTCGGCTAGTCCTTGTACGACTTCGATCTGAACTTCAGCGTTTACCTGTGTAGCATCTTCTCCAAGTCCAACGAGTTGCGTAATCGATCCGCGCAAACGCAATGGCTGGCTGGCGCGCACGTCGTCCACTTTTCGTCGCCATGCGAAAGTCAGTGGCTCACCACCGCGCCCGTTTGCTACCCAGCGACTGCCGGTTGCATGCTCTGAGTGTTCGAGCAGTAAACCGCCCGTGATGCGCACGTCGACACCTTGTCGAACTAACTCGATCGTAGCGTGCGACACTGCCGAATTGCTGACGGGCAGATGCAGAATGTCAGTGCCTGCAACCGTGGTTACGGGAGCGACGATTTGCATGGTCAACACCGAGCGCCCGGTTTTTGAAAGCAGCAGATCGGCGCGTCCGGGGCCTTTGTCGGTCGTGTTCATCGCGAGGTTGACTGGGCGGCCGTCGAGTTTTGCATCGCGCACCATCAAGCCGTCGGGCATTGCGATGCGAACCCAACCATTCTTGATAACATCGACTGTGAGCCGTGCCTCGCCGGTAGCGAGATCGCCGTCAATTCTCAGGTTGTAGTCGATGCGACTGAGCGTTGCTTCGACTGGAGGCGCTTCAGGTTCAGGCTCGGCCGGCGATGCGGAGCGTTTCAAAGACATGTATTCACTCACGGGGAGCACGACCCAACCGTCAGCCGCGGGCGATGCGGTTTGTGCCAAACCGGAAACGCCGGCAGCGACGAGCAGGATGAGCGCGAGCGTCATGCGGGACGCACGCAAACGCAGTTCGTTCATGGGAAAGATCTCCTTTTGCAATTTTGTGTGCTCGTTGGCAGGCACACGTCGAGACAATGCGGCTTGGGTCGCCGCACAAATCAACCTACCTTTTGGTTCGAAGCGAGATCGAGGCGTGATCTCTTGATAAAGCTGGACCCTAAGATGCAGTGAGGTTGCTCAAAGTAGCCTAGCCACAGATGACACGGATTGGATCCGGATTGATCGGTAAACTTATCCGCGTTATCTGTGTTCCCTGAAGTCTTTGGGTGTGACGCCGGTCCAGCGTTTGAAGGCTCGGTGGAAGGAGCTCGCTTCTGAGAACCCGAGCAAGTAAGCAACCTCGCAGATCGCCATCTCCGGTTCGCGCAGGTATCGCATTGCGAGTTGGCGCCGCATTTGATCGAGAAGCTCGTTATGCGAAGTGCCGAGCTCGTGTAGCTTGCGTTGCAATGTCCTGGGTGTGAGGCTGAGTTCGTCCGCCACTCGCTCGAGCGAGGGATCGCCACCCCGGAATTCATTCGCGATGATGCTTTGCACCTGATCGATGAGTGAATCACGTGGTGGATACTTCGCTAACATCTCTTCCGCATGCCGATCCAGCACAGCGCAAAGACTCGCGTCTGCTTTGTCGATCGGAAGTGACAAGAAACTCGATGCGAACGTGACTCGGTTCGACGATGCGCTGAATTGCACCGGACAACGAAACAGTCGCAAGTGCTCCGAGGTGTCGTCCGGCTCTTCATGTTGGAACTCAACACAGATCGGAGCAAAGTCAGGTGAAACGAGGTTACGGCACAGTGTGGTGACCGTCGCCAGTGTCATCTCGCTGTCTTGCCGGTGTTCGGAGATTGAGGTGTCGGCATAGCGATAGACGATGGAACTGGTAGCGTCTGACAATTCCGGGGTGAACAACGCGCCGTCAGTCCAGATCGAATGATAACGCGCGACGCGCGTGAATGCGGCGCCGATAGTCGGACTGTTGAGCGCCGAATAGCCGACCACATCAAACGCCGAAGGGTGAACGCTTTCACCGAGGTGAAGACCAAAGTTGACGTCGCCGGTAAGTTCGGCAGCTTTTTCGTAGAGCGCAACGATTTGGGCGAAAGGGATACGATTGTCCCTGTCGAGTAGCATCGTTGGATCGAGCTTTACAGCCTCGTAGAGACTTTCAGGTTTCACGCCGTGAACTGCAGCCAGGCTGATGATTTTTTCGGCGGCCTTCGCCTGAATTGTGAATGTTCGGTTCATTCGTTCTCAGTTAACATCCGGCTGGCACAGCGCGTCAATTTGTTGTCGCTTACGGTCAATGCCATCCACAGATTTCGCAGATTATTTTCTGTGTAATCTGTGGATAGA
>DATNFX010000222.1:0-17481 GCA_035606195.1 Pyrinomonadaceae bacterium | reverse complement strand
TCCTGCCGCCCCTGGGGCAAAGTGAAATCTCGCCTCGTAAAGATGTTCTCCCTCGCCAAAGAACTCGTCATCAATCAACCAAAACCGTTCCCGCTTATTGAAGATAACTGTGCGGCGGTGAACAACTGGGTATCCATACTGTTCCGCGACTACCTTGTCAAAATCGGGATCGGTTTTCCACTCCAGCACACGAGGCTGGGCCTCATTGCCGATAACGAACGGCGTTTTAACGTCAATTGTATTCTGTTCGAGCTTGTCGATCTGGACAGTCGAATGATATGCGGGGGAACGAAACAGGTGGCGCTTCTCGAGATCGGCTGAGTAAACATATGTGCCGGGATCGACAATAAAAGCACGACCGCCTGCTGAGACTTCAATACTCAACGCATCGTTGTGCCCGTGAGAACCGCGGCCATTGATTCCGGCGCCGCTCGCGTTGAAGCAGAGATAGAGATCTTTGTCGCGCATGATGTAAGTGCCGGCATGTGGAAACGCCTGGGAATTTACGTGCTGAGTTTCCGCGAGTCTTGGATCGTCAAAAACGAGCGCACCGATTTTCAGCAGATATGCATGGTCATCAGCGCGATGGCGTTCGAACGGTAAGACCTGCCCGCCGTCTGTATCACCAATCAAGGGCGCGAATCCGTCGGGTCGCAGATAGGCGCGTACGTAGAGGAGCATCTGCTTGAGCTTCGTCCAGTACTTCTCTTCTACATCCGCGCTATTCGAGCGACATAACCAAAAGGTGTAAAGGAAGAGTTCGGTAACGAACCGGTGATAGCCGGTTGAAGCTTCGAAGTCTACGCCGTCAGCCAACACCTGCTTGTCCATCTCGCGTAGCATTTCCGAGCGACCAAACTCAAACCACGCTTCCGCGCCGAAAAGTTCCGGAAGCATCAACCCGAGCCAGGTCAGCCCAACTACGTCGGAGAGATAGTGATTGCTTGTGGCAATGTACGAGAACTCTAGATTGCGTTGAATGTAATTAGCGTGTTGTTGCAGCAGTTGGAGAAACGAACGCACCGATGCTGCATCCAGATTAGGCGATTGACGAAATACTTCAAACGCGGCCAGCAGGTTTATCGCGCGGAGCGCAACTTCCATCGCGCAAGTCCAATTTGGGCCACGCCCGTAAGAATTCTGGTCGATCCAGCTACCCAGCTGTGCCCGGAACTCTGCTGCGTAGCGCTCGTCTTTCGTTAATGAATAAGCACCCGCAAGAGTGAGGAAGTGGCCGAGGCGATTTAGTTCCCAGAGTACCCGCACGTCCGAGCCATCTGAGCGCACCAGCTTAATGTCGCGATGGTAATCGAGCGGCCAGACGTAGTTTGAAACCGGATCTCGCGCCCACTGAATCTCTTTTCCGAAAGAGCACTCGCCGAAACCAAGTAAAGGCCAGGAGTGATCGTCAACTATGCGGTTTGCTAAAGCGATTGTTTCATCGCTCGCAGCGGGAAAACCGTCGAGAAACTTTGCCTGGCGCGGGCCATGGAAGTGAGCCAACAATTCATCGTCACTCATGCGCGCAAAGTCAGGCTTTAGCGCCAGCGGCTCATTGTCAAAGGCCCCAGCCCGTTCCTTGCGCTCATTAACTGAAGCTACCGTGCGCCGCAGCGCTTCACGCGCTACAGTCGTCAGCTTCACTTCTCCACGGACTGCACGTTTGATTTTTTTGAGAACAGCCATCACGCGAACTGCTCGAGCGCATCGAGAATACGCTCGGAGGTGTGTCCATCCCAAAGCGGAGGCTGGCGGAGAGTGGTTTTTGCGGAGCTGGTCAATGCTGCCGTTGCGGCGGAGATAATCCTGGAAGTATCTGTACCAACAATAACGTTCGTTCCCATCTCGACCGTGATCGGACGCTCGGTATTCTCGCGCAGCGTGATGCACGGGATTCCGAGAGCGGTGGTCTCTTCCTGAATGCCACCGGAATCAGTGAGAACCAGACGCGCACTGCTCGAGAGATTGAGAAAATCGAGATAACCGAGTGGCTCGACAATCCGTAGCCCCTTCATCGACTCAACACGCTCACTCAATCCGAGCTCGGCAATCGTCTTCTTCGTGCGCGGATGAACCGGGAAAACAATCGGCAACCGCGTTGAGATCGATTCAAGCGCGTCAAGAATTCGTGCAAACGAGTCGCGCATGTCCACGTTTGAAGGACGGTGAAGAGTCAACAGCGCGTAGTCGCTTCCGGCTACTCCCAACTGCTCTCTCGTCGGCAGAGCACGCGCAACGCTCAGGTTCTTTTGCAGCGAATCGATCATGACGTTTCCCACAAAACGAATTCGCTCTCTGGGAATGCCCTCGGCCAGCAGATTCTCATCCGCATCGTGCGAAGGAGTAAACAACAGGTCCGCGATTTGATCGGTCAATAATCTGTTGATCTCTTCGGGCATGGTGCGATCGCGACTTCGCAGACCAGCCTCCACGTGCGCCACTTTCACGCCGAGTTTCACACAAACGAGGGCGCACGCGATGGTCGAATTCACATCGCCGACGACCAACACCCAATCCGGTTTTTCCTGAAGCACAACTGGCTCGAAGCGTTCCATCACGGCAGCGGTTTGCGCGGCGTGCGAACCTGAACCAACGCCGAGATGTGTGTCGGGGTCCGGAAGATCGAGATCGCGAAAGAACGAATCGGACATTGCCGCGTCGTAGTGTTGTCCTGTGTGAACAACCAGCGGCTGGAAGACCTGTTGGCGCCTCTTCATGGCGGCCACAATCGGCGCGACCTTCATGAAGTTGGGCCGTGCCCCAACGACGTTGATGACCTTGAGCATGTATCGCGCAAATAGGTCCTATAGGACGTATAGGACCTATATTCCTTAGAGCCGAATGATCCGCGCCTTGCTTTCGCGCCTCACGTCTCCGTTGAGCGCGTTGCGCGTGTCGACGATCAGCGGGCTCAGAGAGCAGACGCGCTTGTAGTCGATCTCACTGTGGTCGGTGACGACAATCACGCAGTCGGCGGATTCCAGTTCGTCGTTGGTAAGTGAAACAGACGCCAGCGGCTCGCCAACAGCATCAGTGTGTGCATCGTCGAAATGAACTTCCGCGACGAATGGATCGTGATACTTGACGTTAGCGCCCTTCGCACGAAGTCGATCGATAATCGACAACGCCGGACTTTCGCGAACGTCGTTGACATCCTTCTTGTAGGCAACGCCCAGCAGCAGAACGTTTGAACCCTTCATCGCCTTGCGGTCGTCGTTTAGTCCGTCTGCCACAAGCTGGACCACGTGTTCGGGCATGCGTGAATTCACTTCTTCCGCAAGACTGATGAAACGGGAATCGAACCCGTGCTGTCGCGCTTTCCACGACAGGTAGTGCGGGTCGAGCGGAATACAATGCCCGCCAATTCCCGGTCCCGGATAAAACGGCATGAACCCGAACGGCTTGGTTGCCGCCGCGCGAATCACTTCCCACGTGTCGATGTTGAGCGCGTAACAGAGACGGGCCATCTCGTTTGCCATGCCGATGTTCACGGCGCGAAATGTGTTCTCCAGCAGTTTTGCCGCTTCAGCAACTCGCGCCGAGCTCACGGCGTGCACGTCGTTCACGATCTGCGAATAAAGATGCGCGGCAACGAGGGTTGAATCGTCAGTCACACCGCCAACGACCTTCGGAATGTTATGCGTCAGAAACTGCGGATTGCCCGGATCGACTCGTTCAGGCGAGAACGCCAGCAGGAAGTCTTCGTCGAGCTTCAGTCCCTTTTCTTCAAACATCGGAAGCAGGACTTCGTCAGTCGTGCCCGGATAAGTCGTCGACTCGAGAATGATCAGATGACCGCGGCGCAGGTTCTTCGCAATCTGTTCGGCGGCGGCGAGGATGTAGGAGACATCGGGTTCCTTTGTTTTCCGCAATGGCGTCGGAACACAGATGATAATCGCGTCGCACTCACGCAGATGGCTGAAGTCTGTAGTCGCTCGCAGCCGCTTTGCGTCGACCACGTCCTTCAGTCGTCGTGAAGGCACGTCGCCGATGTACGAACTGCCGGCGTTAATTTGCTCCGCCTTCGACTCGTCAACCTCGAAGCCAGTGCCTTGAAAGCCCTTGGAAGCAAATTCCACCAGCAACGGGAGACCGACATACCCGAGACCGATAACCCCCACGTGCGCTTTTTTGTTTGTGATTGAATTGATTAGGTCGTTTTTCATCCTATGTGAGACTAGGTGAGCCGGTCGATCAGTGTCAAGCACGAGTTTTATCCACAGATTACGCAGCTTCACAAAAAACAATCTGTGTAATCTGTGGATGGATCTATGGCACTATACCCGCTCGCGCGAATGAGCAAAGAAGCTCCCCCAAATCTCCTGCGTGGTCTAAGCCTGCTCGATGCCACGACGATCGTAGTGGGCTCAATGATCGGCTCCGGAATCTTCATTACATCAGCGGAATCGTCACGGCTGGTCGGATCGCCGGGTTGGTTACTCGCGGCGTGGGCGCTCGCGGGCGTGCTCACCATCACCGGAGCGCTCTGCTGTGCGGAACTCGCAGCAATGTGGCCGCGCGCGGGCGGGCAATACGTGTTTCTGCGCGAAGCGTATGGACCGTCGATCGGATTTCTATTCGGATGGGGTTTGTTTCTGATCATTCAAACGGGAACGATCGCGGCAGTGGCCGTTGCTTTCGCAAACTTCACGGGTGTGCTCACGAGCCGCATATCAGGTGACAATTATCTCATCGCGCCGATTGTCTTGTTGAAGCCGTTCACGTTAAACGGGCTCTCGTTCAATGGCTACGCGTTGAGCCTGTCGAGCCAACAGCTCCTGGCGGTGGTGATGATCCTGTTCCTCACATTCATCAACACGCGCGGGCTCCAAACCGGAAAGGTCATTCAAAACACTTTCACGTTCACCAAGACGGCGGCATTGCTTGGATTGATCCTCATCGGACTGCTTATCGGATGGAACCACAACAGCGCCGCTTACACATCGTCCTGGTGGCAGCCATGGCAAAACGGCTGGAAACCCACGTCATCGCAGGTTTGGTTTGAGCCTGCCGGTGAGGGCCTGCTGGTGCTTGCGTTAGTGATGCTGGTCGGCAAAGCGATGGTTGGACCACTCTTCGCGCAATCCGCGTGGAACAATGTCACGTTTACCGCGGGTGAAGTGCGCAATCCGGGCAGAAATTTGCCGCGCGCGCTCTTGCTTGGTTGCGGCATCGTCGTCGCGTGTTACCTGCTTGCGAATCTTGCTTACGTAGCGACCTTGCCGCTATCCGGGATTCAAAATGCGCCACAAAATCGCGTCGCGACCGCGGTGATGCAGGCGGTGTGGGGTGGCAAGGGCGGCACCATCATGGCTGTGGCCATCATGATCTCGACGTTTGGCTGCAATAATGGACTAATACTCGCCGGCGCGCGTGTTTATTACGCGATGGCGCGCGATGGGCTGTTCTTCAAACGAGTGGATAGCGTCAACTCGCATCATGTGCCGGCTGTTGCATTGATTACACAGGGGCTGTGGGCGTCGTTCCTGGTTCTGCCACGCACCGTCACAGTCAATCAACAGACTGGGGCGAATTCGTTTGGAAACGTTTACACGCAACTGCTCGAATACATTGTCTCAGCGGATTTGATTTTTTACGTCTTGATGGTTGGGGCGGTGATTGTGATGCGGCGGAAGGCTCCGGAGATCGAACGTCCATATCGAACCATCGGTTATCCGATCGTGCCGCTTATTTACATCGTGCTGGCGGGATTGTTCATCATCGATCTCGCGATTCTCGCACCGTCGACATCGGGCATAGGGTATTTACTCGTGTTTACTGGAATACCGATCTACTTTGTTTGGAGCCACAAAAGGCACAAAATGCACACAAGGCACAAAATTAGTTAACTGTCTTTTTGTGCCTTTTGTGCCTTTTGTGCCTCTTGTGGCTCTACTTCACCCACTCATCCGCGATCTCGGTTTCGACTTTAACCGGTACAGTCTTCAAGTATTCTTCACCCGCGGCGCACATCACGCGCTCGACCTTTGCGGCGATGGCGTCTGCCTCGTCAGTATCAGCCTCGACAACGATCTCATCGTGAATGATGTTCACTACTTTCGCGTTCGTGTCGCTCAATTCTTCCTTCAACAATTTGAGCGCGCGTTTCAAAATGTCGGCACTCGTGCCTTGTATCGGCGTGTTCTTGCCGTTGCGCTGAGTCATCGAGATCTGTTGCCGGTCGTTCTCGTCATAACGAAAACGCACGAGGCGTCCCGAAGCCGTGCGCGCCTGTCGCTCGGTCACCGCGCGATTCGCCGCCTCACGCAAATAGGAATCGAGCTGTCGATACGTTCCAAAGTAGCGTCGCAAAACATTCTCAGCGTCCGAAACACTCAATCCAGTCATCATCGCAAACCGCTGCGCACCGATTCCATAAACCACGCCGAAGTTCAGTCGCTTCGCAAAGTCGCGTTGCTCTTTCGTCACCTGGTCCAAAGAAGCGTTGAAGACCTGTGCCGCCGTCACTCGATGCAGATCCGCTCCCGAATTGAAAGCCTCCATGAAGCCGCGGTCGCCCGAAAACTCCGCGAGAATGCGCAACTCGATCTGCGAATAGTCGGCAATGATCAACTTCCTTCCCTCAGGATGACCACTAAAACAACGCCGGTACTCGATCGCGTGCGGCACTTGTTGAATATTCGGATTGGTGCAGGCAAATCTGCCCGTCGGTGCTCCTATCTGCCGGAAATCCGCGTGCAGGCGTTTCGTCACCGGATTGATCAGCTCGATCATGTTTTCGCCGTAGCTCGTCAGCGCCTTCTGCACGGTGCGATATTCGAGCAGGGTTCCGATGATCGGGTATTGCGCGGCGAGTGGCTGTAGTTTCCAGTTGCGGGTGGAATCAGGAACGGGAATGCCGAGGCGATTGAGCGCCCTCGTCAACTGCTGCTGTGAATCGAGATTGATATCGTCGCGCTGTGGACCACCAAACAGCGTTCCCTGCGACGACTCCTCTGCCAGGACCTGCTGCAACTGTTCGGCAAGTTCGACTCGTTTCTTTTCGACGATGCCCAACTGATCGAGCCAGCGATCCTTGTGCATGTAAAACCCGGCGAGCTCGATGTCAACAACCGGCATCACGCATTCAAACTCGAGCTGCGCGCACTTCACTAACGATTCCGACTTCAACCTCTCGATCAGCTTCTCACGCAGCGGCAGCAGGACTAATGCATCACGCGCGGCATATTCGAGCTGTGCTTCTGACAACTCGAAGTTCCAGTTTGACAGACGTTCTGATTTATCGACAGCCTCGTTCAGGTAACGACTGGCGACAGTTTCAAGGCCGTGACGTTCTTCAATGTCGCCGGCGCCGACCAGTTGGCTCGCGAGGAGCGTGTCGAACAACCCGCCCAGGTCGACACCGAGATTGTGCTTGATAAACTTCGCGTCAAACTTCGCGTTATGAGCGATCTTGATCGGGCGCGGCGCGGCGAGTAGATGACGAAGCGGAGCGAGCGCATCAGAGTCGCCGTTAGCGAAGTGGTCGAAATCTACGATGAAGACGCGATCGGTCGTCGCGAGTTGGAGCAGTCGCAGGCGAGCCGTAAACGGATCGAGGTCGGTGGTTTCGGTGTCAAGACCAACCACCGGCTGCGTTGAGAGGGTTTCGATTGCTTTCCGAAGTTCATCGGCGTTCTTAATAACTTGATAATCCATAGGTCCTGTAAGACGAAGTAGGACCTATATTGCCATGAGTCGCTTCAGCATAAAAATCTGCCCCTTGTGCTGGGCTTCGTGATCGATCAGGTGATGCAGGATGTAGCGCAGATTGTATTCGGTAGTCTGACCTTTCCGTTCGAAAGTGATGATGCGTTCGAGATCCTTGTCGTTGTATGAGAAAAGCACGTCGCGAGTTTGATTGCGGATCTTCTCGATTTCGCTGAGGCAAAACTCAGCCGTGTAACCGCGCTGCGTCACTCTTTCAAGATCGTCGAGTATGTCCCAACACGCTGCCGCTCGGTCCTCGTCTGTGAGGTTGTGTCCGCTCACAACCATCTGCATCCAGAACCACTCCGCTTCACCAATGTGCAACACGAGGCCGCCGATTGAGTGCGCGCCGAGAAACGCCGGCTTGCCAATCAAATCGTCAGGAATGGTTTTGACTGCCGCACTCAGTTGGCTGCGTACTTCCTCCATGCCGCTCAGGTAGTAACCAATACCTGTCGATAACCCTGGATGAGGAGTTAAGAGTCTGCGTCTCATTTCAACTAATCCTTTCGTCCGGATGAGGTCTTACTAAGATCAATAAAAGCGCCGCCGCCGTTGCTCCCATAAACGCGCTGATCAGGAACGCTGTTGCCGGGCCCTTCCAGTCCCAGATCATACCCATCAGGAGCGATGCAGGAAATACCGTGATGCCGAATGCGAGATTGTACAAGCCATAGGCGGTTCCGCGTTGTTCCGGACGGACGAGATCGGCCACGAGCGCCTTCTCTGCTCCTTCGACGAGTCCGAAATAAATGCCGTAGATTAGAAAAAGGATCCACAGTGAAGCTTTATTCGTCGCGAAGGCAAATCCCGCATAGACTGCCGCATACAAAATCCAACCCGAAACAATCAAACGTTTGCGACCCAGGCGGTCTGAAAGATCACCGCCGAACAGCGAGCTCAAAACCTTCATGACGTGATGTGCTGCCCAGAGCAACGGCACAATTGCGACTGACACCCCCGAGTCGACTGCACGCAGGATGAGAAAACTGTCCGACGAATTTGAAAGAGTGAAGAGTGCCAGCACTATGAGGAAGCGCTTGAAATTGTTATCGAACCCGCGCAAGGAAAGTTTAATTACATCGGCTCCGTCTTGAGCGTGGACCGGCGACTCTCGCATAAAAACCGCCGCGACGATCACCGCAATCAACGCCGGTATCGAAGCGACCAAAAAGATCTTTGAGAACTCTCGGATCGTGGGCGAACGGGAGTTTGCAACAAACAACACAACCAGCAAGTAGCCGATCAGGGGACCAATCACGGCGCCGCCGTGGTCCATCGCCCGGTGAAAACCAAAAGCAAGGCCGCGCTGCTCAGTTCGAACGGTGTCGGCAATCATCGCGTCGCGCGGCGCCGTTCTGATTCCCTTGCCGACGCGATCGGTAAGCCGGATCGCAAGCACCTGTGTCCACGTCTGCGCAAAGGCGAGCAACGGTCTGGCCACCGACGCGAGCGAGTAACCCGCGACGACCAGCACCTTTCTCTTCGCCCACCGATCGCTGAGATAACCCGCGAACAATTTCAACAGACTCGAAATCGATTCGGCGAGCCCCTCAATCGTCCCAATAGCCTTAGCCGAAGCACCTAAACTGGTAGCGAGAAAAACCGGCAGGAGGGGATAAATAATCTCACTCGAAGCATCATTCAGCAGACTAACCAACCCAATCGCAAACACATTCCTCGGCAACCCACGATACCGCCGCCACAAACCGTTGATGTGTCCGTGATTCGCAGAATTAACAGGAGTTGTCATGTAAGTCCTGTAATCCTGAACTAAGGTTTGGCGTAGCTTGCCCTCACGATGGTCTTGATGTTTCCGCGGACGTGGAAGTCGCCTTCGATGTCGACGCGCAGCGGATCGCAGGCGGCGACGAAGTCTTCGAGGATGATGTTGATTACGTGCTCGTGAAAAATTTTGATGTTGCGGAAAGAATTGATGTAGAGCTTCAAACTCTTTAACTCAATGCAACGCTCGTTTGGAACATATTCGAGCCGGATCGTGGCGAAGTCGGGAAAATCCGAGAACGGGCAGATCGCGGTGAACTCCGTTATCTCAAAATTGATTTTGATCTCGCGACCCGGAAACTCGTACGGAAATGTATCCAGCGGAAACAGATTCATCTCCGCACGCGGCGTCGACTGAATGTCGAGACATTGCTGATTTGGCGGCGGCAAAGTAACCATGCGACCGTGATCTTAACAAAATCCGTGTCATCTGTGGCTAATAAGCGGGCTCGCGTCTGCCGCCTGAATCGAAAAACTTAATTAGCACCAGTCCCGCGATGAAGCCGCCGATGTGCGCGGCGTAGGCAACACCGCCCGACTGCGAACCACCACCGAACATGCCGAGCCCGCTGATTAACTGAAACGCGAACCATATTCCAATCGCCACATAAGCGGGAACGTCGGTAAGAAAGCGGAACAGGATCACAGTCACGCGTCGCTTTGGATACAACAGTATGTAACCACCCAACACACCCGAGATCGCGCCGGAAGCGCCGAGACTCGGAACCAGCAGACTGCTCTGATCCGTTGCGAACACGCCAGTCGCAAACACATGAGCAAGCGACGCGATTATTCCGCACAACAAATAGAAGATGACGTACTTCACATGCCCGAGACGATCTTCGATATTGTCACCAAAGATCCACAGGAAGAGCATGTTGCCGGCGATGTGCGCAATGCCGCCGTGCATGAACATCGACGTCAAGAGCGTCAGGTAGACTGAACCGTACGTCGGGCCGAGCCCCGGCACGATAATTCTTTGGCCGGTGATTGGATGTTCGAGTATGCGCGACTGCGTGACTATGTCAGTGCCGCGGAGAATTTCTGCGGGAACAGTTGAGTATGAGTAGGTAAACGCATCGTTGCTTCCGAGTTGCTGAATAACAACAAAGACAAAAATATTGAGCGCGATGATCGCGTAATTAACCCAGGGCGTGGTTAGTCGGTCGCTATTGTCGTCATACAGCGGAAAAACCATTGCCCACCTCCAAAGCGGAACTCTAAGCGAACGCTATGCGGAGACTGTGACACGGCTGTTACTAAACCGTTAATCCATCCCACGCTCGGCCATGTGTACGCCCGCGTGCGCAATGGCGGGCTCATGCGGCTTCAGTAGTTCATAACCTTCAGAACGCGCCACGTAGGTTGCCGCTGTGATGTCGCCAGTAACGTTAAGCGTCGTGCGACACATGTCGAGAATACGATCCACTCCCAGAATGATCGCGATCAACGCCGGATTTACGTTAATCGTCACCAACACACCGATGATGAACGGTATCGATCCTGAAGGGACACCCGCCGTTCCGATTCCACCGAGTATGGCGAGATAGACCACCATCAACTGCTGGGCCATCGTCAGCTCAACGCCGGCAAGCTGGGCCAGGAAGAGTACGGTCACACCTTCGTAGAGTGCAGTGCCGTTTTGATTCGCGGTGGCGCCGACGGTCAACACGAAACTATTGATCTCCTGCGGCACGCCGAGGTTCTGTTCCGACACTCGCAGTGCCGTGGGCAAAGTCGCATTCGATGACGACGTCGAGAACGCCGTCAGGATCACAGTCTTCACGCGGCGGAAAAACTCGATCGGCGAGATGCGCGACAGGAAATAGATCGAAAGCGAGTAAACACCAAACATGTGAATTGACAAGCCGAGCAGCACCGTCAACACAAACCAGGCAAGTGCCTGCAGCAAGTCGAGCCCAAATCGCGCGGTGTTATTAAAAAGCAAACATGCTACGGCATACGGCGCAAACTTCATGATCATCTCGATGATCTTTGCCGTGATTTCGTAAACACCTTCCAGCACGCGTAGCAACGGTTCCGTCACCGAAACCGGAAGCAGCGTGATCGCGATGCCGACAATGAGCGCAAAGAACATCAGGTGAAGCATGTTCGGATCTTCTTTGCCGGAAATCGCAAAGAAAGGATTCTTCGGAACAATCGTTTCGACCACGGCCATCATTGGCTTTGGCGTTGCGCTGCTTGCCTGTTTCGCGGCTTCTACACTCTTCGTGGCATCAGTTGCGTATCGTTGCTGCAACGCGGCCGATGTATTGGGATCGATTCGCTTGCCGGGTTTGATCGTGTTTGCGAGCGTAAGGCCGATGGCGACTGAAATTGCCGAGATCACCAGGCAATAGCCGAACGACTTGAGACCGACGCGCCCGAGTTTGCGAATGTCGCCAATGCCCGCGACGCCCACCACGAGTGAAGCAAAGACGAGCGGCACAACAATCATCAGCAGCAAACGTAGAAACAGTTGGCCCACCGGCTGAGTAATGTTGTCGACCAGCCACACGACGGTGGGATGATCGCCGCCAAAAGCCTTGTTGACAGTCACGCCGGCGATCACACCGACCGCAAGACCGATGAGGATCTTGTTGTGGAGCGCCATGCCTTTCGGCTTGTCGGGAGTTTCCTCGTCAAGATCGGTGGCTATCTCGCGTTCGAACGCATCTCGGTCCACTCGTTTGTCGTCTCTTTTGTCAGACATATTGTTTCGCCTTGGTGGTTTCTTGGATCGGGTCAGTACAGGGAGCGGTAGCGACCTGGTCAGTGATCAGCATCGATATTTCCTCATGATTTGACTCCATCGTTGACCAGGTCGCTATCGCTCCCTGTACTGACCCGATCCAAGCGCGGTTCGTGTACTAGCGACCCCAGCGCAGCTTATCGCGCAGAACGTCGAAGTAGTTTCTGTTCATTGGCTGAATGAGGTTGAATGCCGTGCGGCTCTTTCGAATCACGACTCGATCCGCAACTTCCAGTGGAAAACCAACTTGACCATCAAGCGTTAAGGCCACTTCTTCCTTGTCTGTCTTCAAGAGCAACTCGATCTCAGCGTCGTCCGGCACCACGATGGGACGATTCGAGAGTGTAAAAGGACAGATGGGAGTAATCACCACCGCGTTCATCGAGGGAAAGATCACCGGCCCCCCCGCCGAAAGATTGTAGGCAGTTGAACCAGTGGGCGTCGAAACTATCAAGCCATCCGCCCGAAATGAGTTGACGAACTGGCTGTTCAGATAAGCTTCAATTTCGATAATACGGGCGAGCGCTGACTTGTTGATGACCACGTCGTTTAAAACGCGGCTGGTCTTTGGTGGCGCGCCTTCACGTCGCAATTCAACCTCGAGCATCACGCGGCGGTCCAGCCGATAATTCCCCGCGAGAATCGATTCGAGTGCGGTGTAGAGCTCTTCGATCCGAAATTCGGCGAGATAACCGAGACCGCCATAGTTGACTCCGAGGACGGGCACCTCCTGGTCGCCGATCATGCGCGCCGTGGCGATCATCGTGCCGTCGCCGCCGAGCACGAGCATCAGATCGACGTCCGCCGCCAGGTTTTTACTTTCGACCTGTTTGATGGGACACCCGGTCTCGTGCTCGATTCTCTCGCGCTCGATCTCCGGCCCACCCATGAGCTTGATGTCGCGCTCGGCAAGCCACACCACCAGCTCGCAGATGGTTTGCAGTGCTTCAGGCTGATGCGGTTTAAGGACGATGCCTATCCGCTTGATTGGCGACATGATTGAGCGGGAAGCGTAAAGCATGATCCCGCAATGGCGCAATTCTCAAATAGGTTCTACAGGACTTATGTGACCTATTTTGTAGAGGGCGAGAAACTCGACGTTTCCTTCCGCGCCGGTGATTGGCGATTCGATAACCTTCAGAGCTTCGAGGCCGAGACTGCGCGCGGCACTGTTTACCTCCTCAACTACGCGTAACCGCTTCGCCGCATCGCGCACGATTCCACCGCCGCCCACTTCCCCGCGACCGACCTCAAACTGCGGCTTGATGAGCGCAATGATCGCGCCCCTGGGCGCGAGGAGGTGAACAATCGCCGGCAAGACCTTCGTCACCGAGATAAACGAAACGTCCGTTACCACGAGATTAAACTTTTGCGGAAAGTCCTTCGGCGTGAGATAGCGAGCGTTTACACCTTCGCGAACTTCAACACGCTCGTCATTGCGAAGTCTCCAGTCGATCTGATTGTGGCCCACGTCAACTGCAAAAACCTTCTTCGCACCCTTTTGCAGCAAGCAGTCAGTAAAGCCTCCGGTCGAAGCGCCGACATCAAGACACGTAAACCCGGAGACGTCGATCTGAAACTCACGCAGCGCGGCTTCGAGTTTCAGACCGCCACGCCCGACGTAGCGAGTAGTCGGATCGTCGCCGCCTTTGATTCTGATTGATGAGTTGGTATCGAACTGGTGGGAAGGTTTTTCAACCCGCTGCTCGTCGACCAGCACTACGCCGGCCATCACCATTGCCTGTGCTTTTGTTCGCGATTCTGCAAGCCCTCGCTCGACAAGCAGTTTGTCTATCCGTTCGCGCGTCACGCGACAAGATTAACAAGAATAGCCCTGTAAATCCTGTATTAAGCACGCCTGGTCATCGCTCGCGGTGTTTCGGTCAATCGGAGATCTGCTGCGCAACGATCGCAGAGCCAAACCAGAATGTGTGGGGCATCGGCCCAAAAGAATGCCGAAACCTTGCTCGCCATTTGCAAGGCATCGTTTACGCGCAGCCGTTGCAAAGCCTGAACGTAAAAAACCCCATTGTAGAAATCACCATCAGCGCCTTCGTCGCGGTGGATACACTCCCGCTCGCGATACATCTGTCTAGTCATGATGATTCAATCCCTGCGCCTGGGGCGCGACAAGAGAACGTTAATCAAATGTCGGGGATTGCTATTAAAGTGTGAGTTGAAAACAGGGCGCACTACGTAAGTGAGTGAGATGATGCCACTCGACGAGTTTTCCGTCAACACATTCTATTTTAAGGATTACGATTAGGTCTTCTGCGCCCTTCGAAGATCTCGTCGAGATTTGAGAGATCGCGATCGTTCATACGATCGGCGCGTCTGCGTTCTCGCCTTAAAGCACGTCGAGCACGCCGCTCCTGCCACTCATCGTAAAGCACTGCACTGCGAATCTGATGTAACGAGTCATCTTCGTTCATTCGGCGCGTGTCGCTCGGCTCAGTTATATCGTCGTCAGGCTTGGCGGCAGCGATGACGACCGCTCTTTTTTTAGCCGGCGCTTTCTTCGGTGCCGTTGTGCTCTC
The DNA here is from genome assembly GCA_035606195.1 of Pyrinomonadaceae bacterium. Lineage (GTDB taxonomy): Bacteria > Acidobacteriota > Blastocatellia > Pyrinomonadales > Pyrinomonadaceae > PSRF01. The sequence goes on along the minus strand of DATNFX010000222.1, from coordinate 2,697 downwards.
CTCGGGAATCGATCCTTCCGGCTCAGTTACTTCCTCGGATGTTTGTTCAACCACTCCGCCCACTGGTTCGTCTACCGGCCGATTGCCGGCTATCGCCACCGGGGCCTGAGGCACGTCGACTTGTGTGGCGACTTCAGATAGAGCCGGTGCGTTTTGAACATTCCGGATCTTTAAGTACGAGGCCAGTAACGCCGAGGCCGCGCCGAGCATCATCGCAATCGCAAATGCACCACCCAGAAACCATTGACGGCGGTGCCGAGTCTTCGCGTTGATCTTCTCCAAAGGCACAACCCGGCGTGCCCTCAGTACCGTTCGCTCGTCATCAAAGTGCGGCTCCGAAACCGAATCACGGGAACCTATCGCGCTATCGAATCTATATTTCATCATTCACTGCTCAGGCTTAAGTGTCGGGAGGTTTAGCCTCGAAAGTACGTTGCAATCACGAGGCCACGCTGATCAGAGCTAGTTTTGGGAGAGATCGATGGGAAGAAGAACGGAAATGGTGCACTGTTTGCCGCGAAAGGGCACAAAAAGCCAAAAAGCTGGCTGACTATTTCTTGTGCTTTTTTGTGGCTAAGAGAGTGTGCGACGGGCCTTCGTGCGGCGATCGTCGAGCACGTCTATACTCTCTCTCACGCGGTTGTAAATGCCGTCAGCGTCGAGCCCGTACTTCGCCAGCAACAATTTTGCGTCACCGTGCGTGATGAGGCGATCAGGAATGCCCATACGCACCACGTGAACCTTATCCTGCAGGCCATTCTCTTCGAGCAGCTCCATCACCGCTGAGCCGAACCCGCCCGCGAGGTATGCCTCCTCGACCGTAACAATCAGGCGTTTTGTGCGCGCGAGTGCAAGTAACAACGGAGTGTCGAGTGGCTTAACAAATCTTGCGTTCACAACGGTGGTCTCGATGCGGTCCTTTGCCAGCCGATCCGCCGCGGCAAGCGATGGGTGGACCATCGAGCCGTAAGCAACAATCGCTACTTCACCGCCGTCGCGCAGTATTTCACCTTTACCGATTTCGAGCAGTTCGGGCTCGCGATCGATCGGAACGCCGATGCCGTTGCCGCGCGGATAACGCATCGCCGCTGGTCCTTGATGCTCGAGCATCGTGTACATCATGTCGCGCATCTCGCCTTCGTCTTTCGGCGCCATCACGACGATGTTTGGTACTGGTCGCAGGTAGGCGATGTCGAGAAGTCCGTGATGCGTTTGTCCATCACCGCCGGCGATACCACCGCGATCGAGACAGAACTTCACGTTGAGATCCTGGATGCAGACGTCGTGTATCAACTGGTCGAAGCCACGTTGCAGGAAGGTTGAGTAGATCGCGCACACCGGCTTCAGTCCTTCGCACGACATGCCGGCTGCAAACGTGACGCAGTGTTGCTCGGCGATACCAACGTCGAAAGATCTTTCCGGAAACTTCTCGAGTGCTGTGCAAACGCCGGTGCCGTCCGGCATCGCTGCCGTCAAAGCAACGACTTTCGGATCCTTCTCCATCAGCTGGGCCAACGTGTCGCCAAATACTTTCGTGTACGTCGGCGTTTTCGAAGTGCTCTTGTGTGGTTTTCCGGTTTTGAGATCGAACGGGCCGGTCGCATGCCAGCGATAGTAGTCGGGCTCGGTTTGCGGAAAACCTTTGCCTTTCGTGGTCAAAGCATGAACGATGACTGGACCATCCTTGATTTGTTTCGCTTCCTCCAGTGCGGCGACTAGCGCGCGTGGATTGTGGCCGTCAACGTAACCGATGTATTTGAAACCAAGTTCGCTGACGAGTGCGCCGGGTAATACTGCGGCTGCGATTACGTCCTTCATCGTTTTCGCAGCATGATGCAGTCGCTCACCGACGGAGGGAATTGCGAGCAGTTTCTCTTCCACTTCGTCTTTGAAGCGATGATAACCGTGTGCGCCGCGAATGCGATTGAGATAACCCGTTAACGCGCCGACCGCAGGCGCGATCGACATTTCGTTGTCGTTGAGCACGACGATCAGGCGGCTCTTTAAATGTCCGGCCTGGTTGATGGCTTCCATCGCCATGCCGCCCGCAAGCGACGCGTCGCCGATTAAGGCAACGACGTGATGGTCTTCGCCTTTCCGGTCGCGGGCGATCGCCATTCCGAGCGCAGCGGACAGAGATGTAGACGCGTGGCCGGCGCCGAAGGTGTCGTACTCAGATTCGTCGCGGCGCAGGAAGCCGCTGATGCCGCCGTAGCTCTTGATTGTCGGTAGTAGATCGCGTCTGCCGGTCAGGATCTTGTGCGCGTAAGCCTGATGGCCGACGTCCCAAACCAGCCGGTCGCGTGGCGTGTCGAAGGCGTAGTGCAGCGCGACGGCAAGCTCGACGGCGCCGAGCGAAGCACCTGTATGGCCGCCAACGCGCGACATCGTTTCCAGGATGTAAGCGCGAATTTCGTCGGCGACGGTCCGAAGTTGATCAGGTGAAAGCGTGCGCAGGTCTGCGGGTGAGTTAATACTCTCGAGAAGCGTCATCTTGGCCGCATTGTACTCCAATCGTTGGCTTTTGCTATCTCGCACATAGCCACGAACTTCATATCATAAAGTACTCTGTTCAACTCGTGGTGTCAATTCAAAAATGGGCGCTGTAGGACGTACTGTAGGGGCGGCCCTCCGTGGCCGCTCGTGGTTTTGATCGTGTTCGCCAAACCCGAGACCATCGCTCCTTGAACCCTTGCT
>DATNFX010000221.1:0-4238 GCA_035606195.1 Pyrinomonadaceae bacterium | reverse complement strand
GCTTTTCGCGTTCGGGAAAATATCTGTACATGATGTCGACTGTGCGTTTGGAGTAATGCGCCAGCTCTTCTCCCGGAACTTCGTACAAATAAAGATTGTCGCGAATGATCCCTAGCGAGCCAAACCACTCGAGGTACTGTTCTACCCAGTAGTCCACTAACTTCGAGTGCTCGGCAGACGGCGAAACGAAATACTCCATCTCCATCTGCTCGAACTCACGCGTCCTCAAGATGAAGTTGCCCGGAGTTACTTCGTTACGAAACGACTTACCAACCTGCGCAATACCAAACGGCAGCTTGCGCCGCATCGCAGTCTGCACATTCAGAAAGTTAATGAATATGCCCTGTGCGGTTTCGGGTCGGAGATAGGCGAGCGCCGTGGGATCGTCGTCGGCGACTGCGCCCAACTTGGTTTGCAGCATCGTGTTGAAGGGGCGAGCTTCCGTCCAGTCGCTCGCGCCACACGAAGGACATTTGTTGTCGGTGATCTTGTCGGCTCGAAATCGACCCTTACACTTGCGGCAATCAATCAACGAATCGTTGAAGGTTGCTTCGTGACCCGAATACTTCCAGACGAGGCGATTGAGAATGATCGAAGAATCGATTCCCTCAATGTCGTCGCGTTCGTAGACGAGCCAGCGCCACCAGGATTGCTTTACGTTGTTGCAAAGCTCAACGCCGAGTGGGCCATAGTCCCAGGCGCTGCCGAGTCCGCCGTAAACTTCCGAAGAGGGAAAAACAAAACCTCGCCGCTTGGCGAGAGAAACGATCGTGTCGATGTTTGGTGCTGCCACGAAATACATTAAGCCACAAAAAGGCACAAAAAGCACAAAGTGATTTGATTGGTTCTCTTTGTGCTTTTTGTGCCTTTTTGTGGCTGTTACTTACTTGGTGTTGAAACGTTAACGTCGATCTTCTGCGTTCCGCCACCTCCAAATATTCGTCCTCTAAACATATACAACCCGATTAGAATCACGAGCACAAATATCACCAGTATCGCGACAACGCCGACGCTGCCGCTGCCTCCACCTTCTTCGGCCATGAAGGCGCCTCCTTTATTGTTTGAAAACGAAATAAACCGAGGGGGCTTACTTTTGGAGGGAATTAGCCACAGATTAACACGGATTGAATCCGGATCACATCCGTGAAAATCTGTGGCAACAAGTATTAAGGTTTGCGACGGCCTTTGCCTGGATTGACTTCACCCGCCTGCACCGTCGGTGTAGGTTGCGGCGCTGCTGCACCACTCGGAACTATCCAAAGCTCGACACTGTCTTCTTCGCGGAAACCACCGTTGACAACCACGAGACGCGAAGCATCGATGCCGCGTTGCGTGACGAGATAATCGCGCGCGCGACTCATGAGCTTCTCGACCTGGCCTATCGGACTCATGCGGCCGCCGTACGCCACGATGTAACCACGAGTAGACGGATCGTTCTGCAATTCGACCGCGAGATTGTCGAGTCGCGCTTTCTGATCGTCAAACGTGCAGTTGTTACACTCGTCAAATTCACGCGCAACAATGATCTTCTTCTCGATAGGCGCGATGATCGAGACGGCTTGAACAGTCTGCGCACACGCCGGATCGGCCGAACCATCATCAGCAACCAGCGTCGCAGTGATGCGCTGTCCGCCAAGTCCGGTCGAGTCGACGTTCAGCGTCGCTGTACCCAATCCGCTAATCACTTTGGCAGTCGAGGGCGTCACCTTCCACGCGTACTTCAGTGGAGAGCTGCCGGTGTATGAAACGTCAGCCGTGTAAGTAATGATCTCGCCTTCGGTCACCTGCTTCGGCGCAGAGACACTCAACGGGAACGGGCATGGCGATTTCGGCAGTGGCGGCAACGGCTTGTAATTGACCACCACGCATTTGACGCGTCCGGCCGGTAGTTCGATTTCGCGAATCCAGTACTGGCCGTTAGGTAACGTGATCTGGAGAGTGTGTACGCCCGCATCGAGATCGATAGCGCGATATTCAGTGAGGGTTTCGCCGTGAGGTTTTCCATCAATCGTCAGTAAGAGACCACCCGGGTTCGTCAAAATCTTAATGGTACCGTTCTTTGCCTTCTTTGATTTCGCGGAAACCATCGGCGTTTGAACCGCACAGAATGCAAATGCAAGCAGAAGTGAAAAACCGAGGATGAGTTTACGTTTCGACACTTCCTATTCCTCCTCCCGTGTCAGCTCGACTGCTTTAGACTTTGAATAACGTCGCCTCAAACCTGCACCACACGCTGCCAGACCGGTGCCAAGCAACAGCAATGATGCCGGCTCAGGCACTTGTGGAGGTGGCGTCGGCGAGGGAGTTGACGGCGGAGTTGGCGTCGGTGTGGGAGTTGGAGTTGACTCCTCGTGATGGTCTATGAACACGAGCGGCACCGCTGCAAGAAACAGGAACGGCCACTTTGGAATACCACCACCAGCGATGTAAATCTCACCGCAGTCGCAAATCGTGCCTTCAACTTCCGCTTCCTGGATGATCTCGACGCCTAACTGCTGGCCCTGACCTTTAACCGTCACTCCCGAAATAACTGAATCTGTCTTGGGAACTACTGTTCCATCTTTACCTGGTCCACTTTGAGTGGAACTCTTCGACGTCGATGGGTCTTGTTGTGAAACCAGCGTGCTGAGTGTCAGATCGGGAGCGCCAGCTGAATTGCTGAGCGTTTGGATGACCTGACTCATTCTTACCGGATCGGCAAACGCGGGCACCGCAGAGAAAAGGAGCAAGCAAAGCACGGCTGGGAGTACGCGAGCGACGCGCAAGCCACTTTGCGGGAGCTTTTTACTGGAGACCTGGAGAAAAAGTAAATTCATACTTTTAACTGACCTTACTAGCGAACTGGGCCGTTCGATAGTTCCACCTGTTCGGGTTGTCTTATCCAATACAAAGACATTGTTAATGCCCTGGAAACTCCAGTACGGGGGGCATTCGATTTGTGCTCTGGCAACCCGGAGACTGCGGGGAATATCTTGGAGGTCTAGGTCGCCAACCGACCTTGTTCAGTCTCTCGCCAATCAGGACATAAATGTGCTGACCTCTGCTGCAATTTCAGGGCCGCCAGAAAAGATCAGGAAAACGGAAGGGTTTCGAGGTTTAACGGAAGGGTTTTCGTCTGAATTTTGGACCGCCGGTCTGAGAATAGTACAAAAAAATAGGTCCTATCGGACTTATAGGACCTATATCACGCCTGGCTTGAACCAGGTTTACATCTCGTTGCCGTTGTGGCTGCCGCCGCCATCACTCTGGCCAGCGGCTTCGGCTTTACGATTCTCTTCCTTCAAAACAGCCTTCCGCGAGAGCTTGATCTTATTGCCTTCGCGTCCGATGCACTTCACGAGGATCTGTTGTCCTTCTTTCAGCTCGTCGCGCACGTCCTTCACTCGACGATCGGCGATCTCCGAGATGTGAAGCAGTCCGTCTGTGCCCGGAAAGATTTCGACGAATGCGCCGAAGTCGACGATCCGGTTGACTGTACCGAGGTACGTCTGGCCCACTTCCGCTTCAGCAGTTAGACCACGAATACGATTCACCGCAGCGTCTGCAGCTTCGCCACTCGCGGTCGCGATCGAAATCGTGCCGTCGTCAGACACGTCGATCTTAGCGCCAGTCTCTTCCACGAGCGAGCGAATGACTTTACCACCTGGTCCAATCACGTCGCGGATCTTGTCCGGATTGATCCGGATCTGGATGATGCGCGGTGCGTGGGCAGAAATCTCCTGGCGCGGTTCGGCGAGAGTCTTTTCCATCGCGCCCAGAATGTAGAGCCGGCCCTTCTTCGCCTGCTCCAGGGCCTCAGCCATGATCTGCGCGTTGATGCCTGCGATCTTGATGTCCATCTGCAACGCAGTGATGCCGTTGCGGGTGCCTGCTACTTTGAAATCCATATCGCCGTAGTGATCTTCAGCGCCGGCGATGTCAGTCAAAATCGCGTACTTGTTACCTTCCATCACGAGTCCCATCGCCACTCCGGCCACAGGCGCTTTCAAAGGCACGCCTGCATCCATCATCGAGAGCGTTCCGCCGCAAACTGTCGCCATGGATGATGAACCGTTTGATTCGGTGATGTCTGAAACTATGCGAACGGTGTACGGAAAATCTGCATCATCAGGCAGGATTGTTTCGAGTGCGCGTCGGGCGAGGGCGCCGTGGCCGATCTCGCGCCGGCTTGACGATCCGTAACGACCGACCTCACCGACGGAATACTGCGGGAAGTTGTAGTGCAGTAAGAAGCGACG
>DATNFX010000220.1:0-13490 GCA_035606195.1 Pyrinomonadaceae bacterium | reverse complement strand
CCTGGTACTGGAAATGGTATCGGCACCGGCACGGGCGGCGGCATCGGGCCGGGTGAAGGCGGCGGTCTTGGACCAGGTCGCGGTGGTAACATCGGCGGCGGCGATCGAAACGACGGCGGTGGTGGACCAGGCGGCGGCGGTGGTGGCGGCTATGACAAGATCTTTACGGGCAAGGACGTTACGACGAAAGCACGTCTACTCGCGAAGCCGGAGCCGCAGTACACCGAAGACGCACGCAAGAACCAGGTTACTGGAACGGTTGTGTTGAAGGTCGTGTTTGCGTCAAACGGCTCGGTGCAGAACATCAGAACTGTTTCGGGTCTGCCGTACGGTTTGACTGAGAGAGCAATTGCCGCAGCACGTCAGATCAAGTTCGTACCTGCAACGAAGGACGGGCATCAGGTCTCGATGTGGATGCAGTTGGAATACAACTTCAACTTGTATTAGCCACAGATAAAACGGATAGAAAACGGATACGGCGCTGAGGTAATCCAGCGTCGTATCCGTTTTCTATCCGTTTTATCTGTGGCTAACTATATTTCTCGGCGAAGCGCCTGATTCGCTTCAGTCCTTCCTGAATCTGTTCCATCGACGTAGCGTAAGAAATCCGAATATAACCTTCCGCTCCGAAGCCTGCTCCGTCAGTGACGACTGTGTGCTCTTCATCGAGCAGTTGTCGCGCGAAGTCACCCGAAGTCTTTAACGACTTATGCAAACAACCGCGTATGTCTGGAAACGCGTAGAACGCACCTTCGGGCTCGCTGCACTTGAATCCCGGAATTTCTCGCAACGCATTCAGTAACCACTCGCGCCGTCGCGTGTATTCGGCGAGCATGATTCCCACTGACTCCTGCGATCCGGTGAGTGCCTCGACCGCGGCCCACTGCGCGATTGAGTTTGTGTTCGAAGTCGAGTGGCCCTGGACCTTCAACATCACTTTGATCCAGTCAGCCGGTGCTAACGCATATCCAACACGCCACCCTGTCATCGCGTAAGTCTTCGAAAACGATCCCGCAATACACAAACGCGAGCGTAGTTCTGCAGGTAAACTCGCGGCACTGAACACCTCGCCTGGCGAGTAGACAAAACGCAGGTAGCATTCGTCGGAAACGACGTAGATACCACGCTCGCTGGTCAGCTCGATGATCTTGCGAAACTCTGCCGGAGGTAACACGCGGCCCGAAGGATTGGAGGGCGAGTTTAGAATCAGCAGCTTTGTTTGTGGCGTGATGGCGCGCTCAACCTGATCGACGGTGAGCACGAAATTTGTTTCTTCGGTTTCGATAAAGACGGGTTTTGCGCCCGCGAAGACTGCGATCTCGGGAAACGTCACCCAATATGGTTTCGGAATGAGCGCTTCATCACCCGGGTTCAGTAGTGTGACGACTGCGTTGAAGATTGCCTGCTTGCCGCCGGCAGTTGCCATCACTTCGGATATTTGATACTCGGTGCCGAACATTTCCCTGTAGAAATCGATGATCGCGCGATGGAGTTCGCGAATGCCGGCGTTGGCCGTGTACTTCGTGCGGCCCGCACGCATCGCTCGGTCGGCGGCTTGTTTGATGTTGTCGGGTGTGTCGAAGTCGGGTTCACCAGCGCCGAAGTCGCACACATTCGCGCCGGTGGCTCGCAACGCTTCCGCCGCCTGCATGGCAGCCATCGTGGCTGACGATTGCATTCGAGCGACGTTTTCGGAAACAGGAAATGGTGACATAACAGGCCAGGTTTTCATCCTTGCTTCAACTTTTCTTTCATTCGTTTTTCAATTAGCGGCGGCACCAGACCGGTGACAGCGCCGCCGAGCTGAAACACTTCTTTAACCAGCCGTGAGCTCACATAGGAGTAAGTCTCAGCGGGCATCATGAACACGGTTTCGATACCCGGCTCGAGTCGACGATTCATCAACGCCATTTGAAACTCGTATTCGTAGTCGGAGATGGCGCGAATACCGCGAACGATTACGTCTGCCTGTTGGGCCACCGCATATTTGACGAGCAGTCCGCTGAAGGAGTCGACGCGTAGCGTGCAGCGTCCCTTATTGATGCCGTTGACGACCTCGGCGAGCATCTCCTGACGCTCTTCGACGGTGAACAAAGGTTGCTTATCCGGGTTGACGAGAATGCCGATGATGATCTCGTCGAAGAGTTTGCAGCCGCGCTCGATGATGTCCAGGTGACCGTTGGTGACCGGGTCAAACGAACCGGGGTAGATGGCGCGTCGCATATCGAAGGATGTTAGAGGTTATAACGGAAATCGTAAATAGCCAAGTTCGACCATCAATAGCCAAATTCGACAAAAGATAGCCAAATTAGCAGTCTTGTCGGCAAATCACATGGATGCTAGGATCCTCGCAACTAGGAGAAACAGAATGGCTAACAGTCTCACACAAGCTGAATACGACATTCCGGTAGAACTGATTAGTCTACGCCCACCAGTAACACCGGAAAAATTTGAAGAATTCTGTCGCAAGTATGACGAACTGCGGCTTGAACTCACCTCAACCGGAGAATTAATAATCATGCCGCCTGCCGGCGCACAGACTAGTAGCATTAACTCAAACCTCAATTATCAACTGGAAGCGTGGTCCATTCAGGATGGCAGCGGTGTCTGTTTTGACTCTTCCGCCGGATTTACTTTGCCAAATGGTGCGGTACGATCGCCGGATGCAGCGTGGATACACCTGCAACAGTGGGACAGCCTGACAAAACAACAAAAAAGCAGCTTCCCTCCTATTTGTCCAGATTTTGTCGTTGAGCTTCGATCTCCGAGCGACAACCTTACGCAACTGAACCTCAAGATGATTGAATATCTCGAGAACGGCACAGATCTGGGTTGGTTGATCGACCCCTTTAGGCGAAAAGTGTATGTCCATATGCCTGGTCAGGAGACCCTTGTTCTAGATAATCCCGTGAGTGTCTCCGGTCATCCTCTGCTCCCTGGATTTAGGCTGCACCTTGCTCGGCTTTGGTATGATGAGTAGTCCTCTCACAGGATTTACAGGATTAACAGGATGTGGTTCAATACCCTTTGACAATTTGACGTGGTGAGTTAAAGCGACTTGCGGCCACGTAAAATAATCCGCTAAACAGCTCGGTGATTAAGTTTCAGGCTCCGCGTTGTTAGGCGCGGGGCCTTTGTTATTGCCTATGCCGAATCTTCTCGAAACACTCAAAGAACGCATCGTCGTCTTCGACGGCGCAATGGGTACCAACCTGCAGGTCCAGAACCTTTCGCTCGACGACTTTGGTGGACCACGCTTCGAAGGCTGCAACGAAAACCTGCTGGTGACCAGACCCGACGCAGTCGAAAAGGTCCACGCAGGCTTTCTTGAGGTCGGCTGTGATGTAGTCGAGACGAATTCCTTTAACGGCACGCCCGTCGATTTCGCCGAATACGACGTCGCCGATAAGGCGTACGACATGAACGTGCTGGCCGCGCAGCTCGCCAAACGCGTCGCTTCAGATTACTCCACAAACGAAAAACCTCGCTGGGTTGCAGGCTCGATGGGGCCGGGTCGCAAACTTCCAACCCTGGGTCATATTTCCTTCAGCGATCTTCGCGACGCTTATTCCGTCCAGGTGCGTGGTCTACTTGATGGCGGCGTTGACTTGCTGATCGTCGAGACGTGCCAGGATCTCCTGCAAACCAAGGCAGCACTCGCCGCGATCTTTGCGCACTTCAAAGAATCGCGCCGTCGAGTGCCTGTGATCGCTCAAGTCACGATCGAAGTTTTTGGCACGATGCTGAATGGCACCGAGATTTCGGCGGCGCTGACAGCTCTCGCGCCGTTTCCAATCGACGTGATTGGCATGAATTGCGGTACCGGTCCAAAGCACATGACGGAGAGTATTCGCTACATCTGCGAAAACTCTCCGCTTCCGGTTTCAGTTCTTCCAAATGCCGGCTTGCCTTCAGTCGTTGACGGCAAGATGCACTACGACGAGACACCGGAGAGTTTCACGGCCCAACTAGTTCACTTCGCAAATGACTTCGGTGCCAACATCGTCGGCGGTTGTTGCGGCACGACTCCCGATCACTTACGTCTCGTGGTTGAAGCGATGCAGCGCATCACTCCGAAACAGCGCCACGCCACGACGCTCCCCGCCGCATCGTCGATCTACATTCAACAGCCATACGTTCAGGACGCATCGTTCTTGATCGTCGGCGAGCGCGTCAACGCGAGCGGCTCGAAGAAGATGCGCGATCTGCTGAACGCGGAAGACTGGGATGGCCTGGTCGCGCTCGGCAAGGAGCAGGAGCGCGAAGGCGCCCACATTCTCGACGTCAACGTCGATTTTGTCGGCCGCGACGGCGAACGCGACATGCACGAGCTCGCTTCGCGACTCGTTACAACCGTGAAGCTGCCGCTGATGTTCGACTCCACCGAGTGGCAGAAGATGGAAGCCGGACTTCAGCATGCCGGCGGTAAGTCGATTCTTAATTCAACCAACTACGAAGACGGTGTACCGCGCTTCATGAAGGTGATCGACCTGGCGAAGACATACGGCGCCAGTGTCGTAGTCGGAACGATCGACGAAGACGGAATGGCGCGCACAGCCGACGGTAAGTTGAAAATCGCGACGCGTGCTTACGATCAAGCGACGAAAGAACTCGGTCTGCCCGCTTCGGACATTTTCTTCGACCCGTTAGCGCTGCCAATCTCGACAGGTATCGAAGAAGATCGTCGCAACGCGCTCGAAACCATCAATGCCATCAAGCGAATCAAGTCGGAGCTTCCGGGTGCGTATACTATCCTGGGCGTATCAAACGTCTCTTTCGGCCTCAATCCCGCATCACGAGTAGTTCTGAATTCCGTTTTTCTGCACGACGCAGTCGAAGCTGGGCTCGATTCCGCGATCGTGAACGCGAGCAAGATTGAGCCACTCAACCGCATCGGTGAAAAGGAACTGAAAGTCGCGCGCGAGCTGATCTACGACGAGCGCAAATTCGAAGGCGACGTTTGTGTCTACGATCCGCTCACTGAATTTACGAAGCTGTTTGAAGGTGTGAAATCGAAGGCGACGAAGAAGGCTTCGAAAGGCGAAACCGTCGAAGAGCGTTTGAAGAATCACATCATTGACGGCGAGAAGATCGGTCTCGAAGATGAACTGAAAACAGGTCTCGAGAAATACTCAGCACTCGACATCATCAACAACATCCTGCTGGACGGTATGAAAGTCGTCGGCGATCTCTTCGGCAGCGGCCAGATGCAACTGCCTTTCGTGTTGCAATCTGCGGAAGCAATGAAGTCTGCCGTTCGTTTCCTCGAGCCGTTCATGGAAAAGAAGGGCGGCGCAACGGCAAAGGGAACGATGGTGCTCGCCACCGTCAAAGGCGACGTTCATGACATCGGAAAGAACCTCGTCGACATCATCCTGACGAACAACGGCTACAAGGTCCTGAATCTCGGCATCAAGCAGCCAATCGAAGCCATCCTTCAGGCGTATAACGAACACGGCGCTGACGCGATTGGAATGAGCGGGCTGCTCGTGAAGTCGACACTGATCATGCGAGAGAACCTCGAGCTGATGAACGAGCGTGGCATCAAGGTTCCAGTCGTGCTTGGTGGCGCCGCGTTAACGCGTCGTTACGTCGAAGATGATCTGAAGTCGCTCTATAACGGTCAACTGTACTACGCGCGCGATGCCTTTGCGGGCCTGCACACGATGGACCAATTGGTTGGTGACACTAACGGGGAAGAAAAGGCGCAGCAAACGGGTGCGGGATTGAGCGTCGAAGCGGGGGATGACGTTGAAGATCTGATCGGCGAAGAACAGAAACTCGGTATTCGCAAACCAGTGAATCCACGCGCGAGGGGAACTGGAGATACGACGCACACTGAGCGGTCTAAAGTAAGCGGCGACGTGCCGATTCCCACGGCGCCCTTCTTCGGCTCGCGTGTCGTTGACGAGATTTCGCTCGACGATGTGTTCGCGTTCATAAATGAGACCGCGCTGTTCAAGGGTCAGTGGCAGTTCAAGCAGGGTCGCATGCCGCTTGAAGACTATAAGGCGCTGGTGCGTGATAAGGTGCGTCCGATCTATGAAGAGATCAAAGAGCGCTCAAAGCGTGAAAAGCTCCTCGTGCCCAAAGTTGTGTATGGTTATTTCGAGTGCCAGTCAGATGGAAACGATTTGATCGTTTACGACCAGGACCAGGAAGTGCGCTTCACTTTTCCGCGTCAGCCGGCCGGAAAACATCTCTGCCTCGCCGATTTCTTCGCTTCGCGCGGCTCAGGAAAGAAGGACGTGGTTGCGTTTCATCTCGTCACTGTGGGGCGGCGCGCGAGTGAGTATTCTCATGAGTTGTTCAAGGCCGACAACTATTCAGACTATCTCTACTTTCACGGTTTGAGTGTCGAAAGCGCCGAAGCCCTCGCGGAGTTGTGGCACAAGCGTATTCGTGAAGAGTTGGCCATTGCAGGCGTGGATTCACGCGATCTCACCAGACTCTTCAAGCAGGAATACCAGGGCTCGCGTTACAGTTTTGGCTATCCTGCCTGCCCGCGTCTCGAAGATCAGGAGAAACTTTTTGCGCTCCTGGATCCTTCACGCATCGACGTCAATCTCACCGAGGAGTTTCAACTAGAGCCAGAGCAATCGACTTCGGCTATTATTGTCCACCATCCGGAGGCCAAATATTTTTCAATCGAATAGCCACAAAAAGGCACATAAGGCACAAAACAGAAAAAGAGAATTTTTTGTGCCTTATGTGCCTTTTTGTGGCAAAAAGAGATCGTGGCTGATTTCGAAGTCCTAACACCTTTCGAACGTTTCGCTTTCCGCTTCGTGAGGCGCATGAATCAAGGCGCCTGGAAGCGATTCTGGACGTGGTGTCAAAGCACACTTGGCGCCGGCTGGATCCATCTTTCCACTTACAACATCATGAATGTTTACGGTCTCGAGCACGTCGAGGCCGCTGCGCACGACCGGCCGATACTGCTGGTGGCGAATCATCGTTCGTTCTTCGACATGTACGCGGTGTCGACGGTGCTCTTTTATAGGACTCGTTGGCCCAAACGACTCTTCTTTCCCGTGCGCGCCCGATTCTTTTACCAGTCACCAATCGGGATGTTGGTGAACTTGATCATGGGCTGGTGGTCCATGTATCCGCCATTTTTTGCCACGGGCGATAATCCGATCCCGGAGAAGCGCGCTTTTGACAAGTTTTCGTTTGAGCTGCTCGTAGACCTGGCGCGTTCCGGACCAGGAAACATCATAGGATTCCATCCCGAGGGCACACGCAATAAGAACGAGGATCCGTATTCATTCCTGCGCGCGCAGCCGGGCGTCGGGAAGCTGATCATGGAAGCGAAGCCGCAGGTCATTCCGGTGTTCATCGCAGGGTTATGTAATAGTTTGCCGAGGCAAGTGGCGCGCAACTGGAATCGAGAAGATGTGATTCGAATACACTTCGGGCCGGTGCTTGATCTGACTGAACATCTCGCAAAACCTGATCGATTAAGAAGTCATAAAGAAATCGCTGATGCGGTGATGGGTAAGATCGCAGAACTCGGCGAAAACGATAAAGCCATCCACAGATTACCCAACTTCAAAGAAGAATCTGTGCAATCTGTGTAATCTGCGGATAAAACTATGTCTGTCGTAATCGTTAATCCATCTTCAGCCGGTGGTAGCACGGGTGAAAGCTGGCCGCAGATCGCGAGTGATTTACGTTCGCAGTTCGGCTCGTTTCGCGCATTGTTCACGAAACATCGCGGCGACGCCGCGGTGCTCGCCGGCGAGGCTGCTCGTAAGGGCGCGAAGCTGATTATTGCCTGCGGCGGTGATGGCACGATCTCTGAGGTCGCAAACGGGATTCTTTCTTCCGGTAAAGACGCTGAACTCGGGATCATGCCGAGTGGAACGGGCGGCGACTTCAGAAGAACGCTCGAGATTCCTTCGCGCAGTCGTGATGCGGCGAGAATTCTTCGCATTGGACGTTCTGTCCGGATCGACGTCGGGCGGGTTTCATATACCGATCAGAACGGAACTGACGCAACCCGGTATTTTGTGGGTGTGGCCTCCTGCGGCATGAGCACGAAAGTGATCGAACGTGTCAAAACGGACGACGTTTCGTTTGTGAGCGCGCTGCTGAAGACCGCGATGCGAAATGCAACGGTGCGTCTCGCAGTTCAGCTTGACGACTCTCACGAGCGCTATCTCGTCGTCTCTAATCTATGTATCGCGAATGCTCGTTACTTCGGCGGCGGCATGAAGATCGCGCCAGACGCAAAACTCACGGATGGAAAGCTCGACGTCGTCAGCATCGGTGATCTGAGCGCCATGAAGATCTTCACGAGTGCTCCACGCGTCTACACAGGTTCACACCTCTCGATGCCCGAAGTGAGTCACACCTTGGCTCGCAAGATAACCGTTCGTGCGTCCGATCGCGATGCACAAGTCGCACTCGAAGTCGACGGAGAACTTCCCGGTCGTTTACCTGCAACCTTCCAGATCATTCCCGAAGCGTTACGAGTGCGGACATGTGCGTGAGCTGAGTCAGAATCGTCACGAGCTTGTTGACTTCTCTCGGCACGGTACGTTAGCGCACCGATCTACACGTTTCGGAGTTCGAAAAGCAGAGTACTAAAGGCGCCGATCCGGATCTGAAAGCCTTCGCATCGAAAACGCTTCCGATGCTTCAGGAGCATCTCCAGATGGCCAATTCACTGCCAGATAATCAGGCAGGTGGCACTGGCGGCTCAAAGAATATGAACAGTAACAAGAACAGCAACAGCAATAGCAATCGGAACAGTAATTCCAACCGTCCGTAGTCACAAGGTTTGCACGGCACGCACTGCATCTTAGTTGGCTGAAACAACAAGCCCTGCACCCTCCAACTTGTCTTACTGGAACACTTCACCGGGACTTCCACAAAATTTCTCTTTTCGTGTCTCGCTAAAACTTCTATGATGACGTTTGGCTCATGGATGACAGACGATCTAAACCCCGACTAAGCGTTCATCTGGATGCAGTTTGGGATGGCAGCGAGGAGCGACACACAGCTCGCATCACCGACCTCTCGGAAGGTGGTTGTTACCTTGATACCGTGGGCGAGGTAATGGCGGGCGAGGTCGTGGCGTTTCGCGTCCTGCTTCCTGACGGCGATTGGCTTTACCTCGAAGGTGAAGTTCGGCATCATCGCCACGGCCTGGGTTTTGGCGTTCAATTTGTCGATTTAAACGAAGAACAAACGGAGAATCTTATGCGCCTGTTGCAAATCGCGAGAGAAGCCGGTCCCGAAGCTCCGGCGATTTGTGCAGACCTGGTTGAGGATTGAGACGCTTCTGAAGTCTGAGACCTTCTGTGGTCCAACGAACAGGAGCTCCCCCCAGAGGTCCTCACGATGTAGGCCCGCCAGCGAGGTGCCCGACAAAACCGACGACTAATGGCGATCCAAGGCACGTTGAAAACGATGAGTCTGGTTGACCTGCTCCAGTTTCTGGCGACAGGCAGGAAATCAGGCACCCTCAAATTCGATCACGGCAAAATCACCAAACAGGTTTACTTCAAAAACGGAGTGATCGTCGGCTCGAAGTCGAACGATCCGCGAGAGTATCTCGGCCAGGTTCTGCTGCACTACGGCAAGGTCGACGAGGTGCAGTTGAAGATCGCACGCGAACTGCAGCGAACTTCCGGAGCAAAGCTGGGCGAAGTTCTTGTCCAGCAGGGATTCTTAGCTGAAGAGGATGTTCTGAGTGTCCTGAAGACGAGAACGCTCGATGCGATTTACGACCTATTTGTTTGGACCGATGGCGACTTTGAATTTTACGACGACGATCCTTTACCCGAGGACTTGCTGCAGATTGAGGTCGAACCCACGAACGTCATAATGGAAGGGATTTATCGCATCGACGAACTTGCTCGCTATCACACGTTGGTGCCGTCTGACAGAAGCATACTCGAGCTCAATGCCGGCTGGACCTCTTCGCTGAAACTAGGCAAGGAGTTTCGGCAGATTCTTTTCTTTGTAGAGAAACGGATGTCGGTGGCCGAGATCTGTTATCACATGCACGCCTCCGCGTTTCATGTTTACGGTCAACTCTACACGTTGATCAGTGAAGGTATAGCTCGTGTGGTTGGAGAGTTGCCGGAGGATAGTCCCGCGCTGGTTAAAGAAGTAGAGGACTTGCCGGAGAGTGTGACCGAGATGGTTTGGTCAGCCGAACGCAAGCTTGACGAAGATCCCGACGCGGCTTTGCAGATCATTCAGAAGGCGTTGCAACAGCAGCCCAACAATCCGGAAGCGCAGGCGTTGTTGCCGGTCGCGGAGGAGAAGTTCATCAAACGTGTTTATGAATCGGGTGGCATCTCGCCGAAGTCAGTGCCGCAGTTAAAAGTCTCGCCGTCGGATCTAACAACCGCGCAGATCGATCCGCAGGAAGGGTTTGTGCTTTCTCGGATTAATGGTTCGTGGGATATACAGTCGATTCTCTCGATCTGTCCGTTTCGCGAAGCCGATTGCCTGCGAATGATTAAGAAGCTGATGGAGCGCGGAATCGTTGAGATCAAATAGCCCGCGTTTAATTCTCGTTGTCGCCACGGTGATTTGCATTGGCGTGTTCGGTGGGGTGTTTGCACCAAATGCGTCGGAGATGCAAGGCGGGTCGTTGTGCGAGAGCACCGAGAAGATCGTCTTCAGTTGCACGGTGGGAAAAGCCGCCAAGATCGTTTCGTTGTGTTCTTCAAAGGAACTGACGAAAGGCCGCGGATATCTGCAGTATCGCTTTGGATTGCCGGGAAAGATCGAGCTCGAGTTTCCAAAGCAGCGCGAACAAACACAGCCGGCGTTCAAATACTCACACTACTTCCGCGCACAGTTTGATCAAACTGAGATTAGCTTCACTTCCGACACTTACGAATACGCGATCTTCGACGATTACAACGGAGAGCAGAAACCCGCCCAACACGATCAGGGAATCCGCATCAAGTCGCCCAACGGCAAGGAAACAACTCTCACCTGTCGTGGGCGAGCAAAAGCTCAGTACGGAGATCTGCCTGAAGTATTTCCTGAGCCTGATTAAGCGCGTTCGCGTGAGCGTTTGCCTGGATCACAAAAAATCTGCGCGACACCGGATGTGCGAGATTACGCCAGCGTGAAAGCGCGCGCTCCCTGACTACGTCGAAACCTGCGAGACTAAACGTCCGGCGCCAATCGTGTTCTCGCTGAAACGTGCATGGACCAGTGCGTCCGCGCCACTGTCGATCGTGAGTCCAGCAAACCGCGCGGTCCCACCAGATCGAAGGTATGTCTTCGTAAATAATGGCCAGACCACCGTCTCTCAAAACGCGACTGACCTCATTCAGCACCAGTCGCGGATCATGCGCGTGGTGTAACACATAACAAAGCAACACGACGTCGAAGCTATGGTCCCTGACAGGAAAATGACGGCCATCGTAGGGAAGATACTTGATCCGCGCGGCAGCAGTGTTTGTGCCAACGTCGAGCCCCACGACAGTCTTCCCCAGCATGCTCTGAAGATGATGCGCGATAAATCCATTGCCACAACCGACGTCGAGGACGTCAGCCCGTGGCGGCAGCACACTCGCGACTTCAAGCGCCATGTCATATGCTCGACCAACCTTGCGTCGTCGTCGTGCACGCTTGAAGCGTCGTCTGATCGTTGTGGTTAAACTCGTCACCGCGCATGCTGAGTGCAACCTCGATGCCGTCAAAAAATTCTAAAAAACCGAGTAAATCTCGGAGTGCAGCAAATATGCGTCGCCGAGAATTTCTGACAACTGAAGCGAGTGCTTATCCGTGTAAACCTGTGGCAAAATCATTCGTATGACGAAACTTCTTATGACTGCTCTGTTACTGACGCAAACTCTTCCTGCAGGATATTGGCCGCTCGAAAAGAGCCAGCCAATAATCGACAAAACGCAAACGATTCACTTATCGGGTGACCTCTCAAAATTATCGGAGGGCGAACGAAAGGCTGTGGCGAAGCTTATCGAAGTCGGACAGATCTTTCAGAAGCTTTACGAGGAACAGCGACACCCCGAAGCACTTTCGTCGTATCGCGCGCTCGAACAACTCGACAAGCGATCCGGGTCGACGGCCGCGACGCAAAACCTCTTGACGATATACCGTCTGAATCAGGGTCCAATCGCAACGACCCTCGAAAACAAACGTGAAGCATTCCTGCCTGTCGATCCGACCAAGCCAGGCAAGAATGTTTATCCGTGGGGCATCACGAAGGAAGAAATCGAGCAGGCACTCGCGTCGCCCGGTGGACAGCCGAACAAACGCGAGAAAGTTTTGGACTTGCGTAGCGTAGTTCGTCTCGTGAATGCGAAGAATCTACAAAGCGACATTGCGACACTAAATAAGTATCCAGCGTTGCAGACTTTGCATCCGGGGCTACTTGCCGAATTGCAACGGCTCTCCTCCAGTGGTCCACGACGCACTGATGTCTACGCCGTGCCTTACGCGATTGCATATGCGGATGAGCTGATGAAAGCCTACGGGCTTTTGAACGAAGCAGCCGGTGCGGTGAGCAAGGACGACGAAGAGTTTGCGAGATATCTGCGCAATCGCGGGCGTGACTTGCTGTCAAACGATTACGAATCAGGCGACGCGAGTTGGGTCACCGGACGCTTCAAGAATCTCAACGCCCAAATTGGTTCCTACGAAACTTACGACGATGAGCTTTACGGCGTGAAGACGTTCTTCTCGTTCTGTCTATTTCAGACCCGGCAGCAGGAAACATCTGCACTCCGTGAAGCAATGAAAGGGTTGCAGGTTCTGGAAGACTCGCTGCCTTATAAGAACCACAAGAAGATACGCGAAGACATCCCTGTAGGTGTTTACGACGTCGTTGCCGATTTCGGACAATCGCGGGGCGGTAATACCGCTACGATTCTGCCCAACGAGAGTTATGTTGCGCGACGTTACGGCCGGACGATTCTGTTGCGCGCCAACATCATGCGCGATCCAAACATTTTTGAGGGAACGTCGAAAACCCTTGCCGCCGCGCTTGGCGACCAGCAGGCAAGGGAACTCACGCCCGACGGAAATTTCTACCGGACGTTGTGGCACGAAGTGGGCCATTACCTCGGCGTCGATCGCACCAAGGACGGACGTGAGCTGGACGAGGCGTTGCAGGACAATGCGAACGCGATGGAAGAGATGAAGGCCGATCTCGTGTCGCTGTTCGTTGCCGAAGCACTTCACAAGCAGGGTTACTACACCGATGCGCAACTGCGCAGCGTTTATGCAGGCGGGATCTTGCGCGTGTTGCAGAACAATCGCCCACGACGCGATCAGCCCTACAACACGATGCAGTTGATGCAGTGGAACTTCTATCTCGAGAATGGATTACTCACGTTCGATCCGGCCACGAAGACGATGAAT
This sequence comes from Pyrinomonadaceae bacterium, assembly GCA_035606195.1. Lineage (GTDB taxonomy): Bacteria > Acidobacteriota > Blastocatellia > Pyrinomonadales > Pyrinomonadaceae > PSRF01. The sequence goes on along the minus strand of DATNFX010000220.1, from coordinate 131 downwards.
GTCCACTATGAAAAGTATCACGATGTAGTAGGCAAGATGCTCGAGAAGACACTGGCTGTGCAGTACGAAGGCGACAAGGCCGCGTCGGATCGGTATATCGATCAGTACACGAAGTGGGACGAGAACCTGCA
>DATNFX010000219.1:0-3820 GCA_035606195.1 Pyrinomonadaceae bacterium | reverse complement strand
AACATTGAGGAACAATCGCGCGAAGGCGATTTCATTCTCGACGAAAAGGGCGTCCGGATGTTCGTCGATATGTTCAGCGCGCAGTATCTGAACGGTGTCGAGATCGACTACGTGAGTGGAGTGATGGGTTCAGGCTTCACGTTCAAGAACCCGAATGCTACCGGCAGTTGCGGATGCGGTTCTTCGTTCACCGCATAACAGATTGCCAAACCAAGTTCTGACAGGAGACGGGAGCCATTCCGGTCTCCTGTCTCTTTTTGAACAGGACTAACAAGATTTTCATGATCAACAAGATTCCGTTCTTGTTAATTCTGCAAATCCTGTAATCCTGTGAAACAGATCTTCCAAGCCACGACTGACGAGCACATTCAGGCTGCTCGCACCCTCTTCGAAGAGTATGCCGAGAGCCTGGGATTCAGCCTGTGTTTTCAGAACTTCGATCAGGAACTGAAAAGCCTGCCCGGCTATTACGCGCCCCCTGACGGGCGTCTGCTGCTCGCGCTCGAAAACGATCAGCTCGCCGGTTGCATCGCCTTACGCAAACTCGATCCCCGTGTTTGTGAAATGAAACGCCTCTTTGTTCGTCCGGCACAGCGGGCGACGGGACTCGGGCGATTCCTGGTCGAGTCGCTCATTGACGAAGCGCGTAAGCTTGGTTACACACACATGCGCCTCGACACCATTCCGGGGAAAATGGACAAAGCCATCGCGCTCTACCAGTCGATTGGTTTTGTCGAGATTGAGCCGTATTGTCAAAACCCCGTTGAAGGTGCAAAGTTTATGGAATTCAAATTAACGAACAATCAGGAGCTACCGTAAATGCCAAAGATCCAAGCAGAGACCGCAAATGGTCTCGTCGAAACTGACGCGCCAGACGGAAAGAAACTGGTCCTCGTCCTCGAAGATTCCGGAATCGACATTCTCCATCGTTGCGGCGGCAACGCTCGCTGCACGACCTGCCGCGTTGAAATTCTCGAAGGTGAGCCCGGCGAAATGGGCGAACTCGAGCGGAACCGTCTGGCAGTTGAAGCCGAGCTTGCGCCGAACACTCGTCTCTCATGCCAGATTCACGTGCACAGCGATCTTAAGGTTCGTGTAGTCAACCAGGCGAGTGTGCGGGGCATGGATCCTGGGCCGCGCCCGCTTGATGAATGATTGCGCGGCGACTTGGTCTAGGTGTAATCTTCGCGTGGTATCTTCGCCAGTAATCCCAGTCTTTCAATACGGAGGACGTATGTTAATTGAGTCAACTGCTCATCTCCCCATCAGTCTGGCTATGTTTCAGGATGTGTTTCATTCTCCGAACACCGACGAACTCTGGCGCATTGTGCTGCGCTGGTTTCACTTTCTCGCCGGTGTTACCTGGATCGGGTTGCTCTACTTTTTCAACCTCGTAAACGTTCCGGTACAAAAAGGGCTCGACGCCGAGACTAAAAAGAAGGTCAATCCCGACCTGCTTGGACGTGCGCTTTGGTACTTTCGCTGGGGCGCGGTCGTCACCGTCCTGGCTGGTCTAACGTACTACGCGATGGTCATTCTCAAAGCTGACGTGAACAATGCAAACACGTTGGGGAGCGGCAAAAAGGTTAGTCTCGGGTACGTTTTAGTCATGTGGTTGTTGTATCCGATAGTTCTCTTCGCCATCGAGTTTCTGATCATCAAGAAGGTTCCTGCGTTAACGAAAGACGGTCGCGTATTCGCGATTGTTGTGTTCTTACTGGTGGCACTTTTCACGTACGGGCTCGTAGGCTTCTTTACCTCCGCATTGACGGTGGGCGGACAGAGTTTTGCGAGCAACAAGGCTTACTCGATCGGCATCGGGGGAGCTTACGGCATCATGATGCTTTTGAATGTTTGGGGCATCATCTGGCCAAACAACAAACGCATTCTCGCCGCAACCGCCGGAACTGGTCCCGCAGCACCACCCGAACTCGCGCGACAGGCTTTCCTGGCTTCGAGAACAAACACCTGGCTATCGCTGCCGATGTTGCTTTTCATGGCCACTTCGCACGGCGACTGGGTGATCTTCGGAAAATAGAAATCCATCCGCAGATTACGCAGATTTCATAATCTGCGTAATCTGTGGACCGTCACACTAAATCACCAGCCTCACAACGTATTCGCCACACTCCCGCGTCATATTTGCCACCTTCCCCGCCAATTAAAAAGGAGGTATGTATGAGTTCGACCGGCACTTATACCGCACGCCAGTTCAATCTCAGCGGTCTCAAAGGGATCTCAGATCAAACACTCGAGATGCACTTCAAGCTGTATGAAGGGTACGTCAAGGAAACCAATAACCTAACCGAGCGAATCACTGAATTCATTAAAGACGGAAACGTGGACCAGGACGAGATGCCCGCTTACTCCGAGCTAACACGCAGGCTCGGGTTTGAATACAACGGGATGGTCCTGCACGAGTATTACTTCGACAACCTGCAGGGTGGTGGCGGCACCGGCGATCCGGCCAAGTCGTCCGCGTTTGCGAAAGCCGCCGAAACGAGTTTTGGCAATTACGAAATCTGGAAGGCCGACTTTGTCGGTATCGGAAAAATGCGTGGCGTGGGTTGGGCCATCTGTTATCAGAACCCGGCAAACGGCAGACTCTCAAACCACTGGATCTCGTTGCATGAAACCGGGAACGTCGCCGGCTTCACACCGATCCTGGTGATGGACGTTTGGGAGCATGCGTTCCTGCTCGACTACAAACCGGCCGAGCGTCCGAAGTACATCGAGGCTTTCTTCTCCAACATCGCGTGGAACGCGGTCGATGAGCGCTTAAAGAAACTCACCGGAGTACACAGCGCCCGCGCGTAAAGAAATAGGTCCTATATGTCCTATAGGACCTATTCTTTCTTATTTCTGCGGCAATGGTGGTTTTGTGAGTTTGCAGTCCACAGTTAACGACCGCAGGAAGTTCAATAGATCCTCACGCTGCTCGGGCAGAAGCTTGTGCGGCTGAAGATTCTTCTTGTCCAGATACGGATTCTCTTTTCCACCGCCCAACATGATGTCGACCGCTTCTTCCAGCGTTTTCGCACTACCGTCGTGGAAGTACGGCGCTGATCGGGCGATGTCTCGCAACGTCGGCGTCTTGAACGCGCCGGTGTCCTCCGGTTTGTTCGTTACCTTTCCGCGTCCGGGGTCAGGCTCCTTCTGATCCATGCCGATACCGATGTTGTGATATTGCTGATCGGTAAACAACACTCCGTCGTGGCAATTGTTACACCTGATCGCCTGGAAGATATTCCAACCACGATACGCGCTCATGCTGATCGCTGTATTGTCACCGGCCTTCCAACGATCCCACGCCGTGTCGCCGCTGATGATCGTTCGCTCATACGCCGCAATCGCCTGCATCATGTTCTCCGGCGTCGCATCGCCCCGAAAAACTTTCTGAAACTGCTCTTTGTAACCCTGAAGCGCGTTTATCTTCGCGACGATCTCGCCGGTCTTTTCACCGACGCCCATGTTCCCGGCCTTCCATGCGGCCATGGCCTGTGCCTCGAGCGATTCACTCCGGCCATCCCAATAAAACTGTTTGTGATAGCCGATGTTCCAGAGTGTGGGGCTGCTGCGTGGAAGCTGTTTGTTTCCCGGGCCGATCGCTTTTGGTAAACCGTCAGTCAATCCATGCTCGCAGAGGTGACACGAGTAGCACGACTTTGAACCGTCGATACTGAGTCGCTCGTCGAAAAATAATTGACGGCCGAGGGCGGCTTTCTCTGGTGTCAGCGGATTGTCAGCCGGAATCGACATCGGTTCGTAAGTTGTGAGCTGAGCCGGAAGCGGTTGAATCTCAGGAGTAAAAGCGCGACAA
>DATNFX010000218.1:0-11524 GCA_035606195.1 Pyrinomonadaceae bacterium | reverse complement strand
ATTTCTCCGGGCGTTACTAGCGACTTGGGTGGTGGCGGTGGCGGAGTCCGGTCGCTGGAAGGGATTTCTCCGGCCCTAACCGAACCCGAAAGCATGCATGCGAGGACTACTGCTAATGCCAAGTGCCTCATTCTGTCTCTTCTCCTTTGAGTTGAGGATGCCAATCTACTGGCATAAAATCAGCATAGTGTAAATACATATACGGCTATTGACACGGGGTCCAGCGCTGTGACTAATATCCAGCGCGGAGAAAAAGCTCTTACACTCACCGGAAAAAGGTTTATCTTTCGTGAAGATAGCCTCACCTAAGCTCAACACTTCCAGCCTAAGCGCGAACGACGAAGCTCTGCTCAGGTGCAAGACTGCCCTGGAACAAAAGGACCGCGGCGACTATGAGGGCGCACAGAGAACAATGCGTCCTTATTGGAGTCGTCTGGGCGAAGCTCCAAATACGCGCGGACTCGAGCGTTCAGTTGGTGCTGAAGTCTCGTTGTGTGTTGGTATTTTGACGGGTTGGATCGGAAGTAAAAATCAGGTTCCTGATGCGCAAGAGACTGCCAAGAATCTTATCACTCAAAGTATTGCCTCCTTCGAGACAGTTCGAGACGTGGTTAAGGTCGCTGTAGCAGAATCAGAGATTGCTTTTTGCTATTGGCGAGAAGGCGCAATGAATGAGGCGCGATCATGGCTGTATGACGCTCTGGGAAAGCTGACTTTCGAGGGGGCTGACAGAGCAAGAGCATTGCTAAAGTTATCAACTGTTGAATGGACGTCAGGGCGATTTCGAGAAGCATTAGAACTCCTTGAGGTGAACGAATCGCTATTCCGAAAAATTACCAACCCGAGGATCAAAGGGTGTTACCACAGTGAACTCGGAATCATTCATCGAAATCTTGCGACTACAGAGAACAAACGCGAGTACTTTCACCGAGCCATCAACGAATACAAGGAGGCTGAAAAGCAGTTCAAACTAGCTCGTAATCAAATCTTCCGAGCCGACGTTATCAACAATGTCGGTTTCCTGCTGTTCAAGTTGGACCGCTACAAAGAAGCGCAAAAATATCTCAACGAGGCTCGGCGTCTAACGGTCAAGTTCAAAGATAAGGCTCGCACATCACAAATAGATGAAAGCCGCGCACAGGTTTTGATTGCGGAAGGGAGATTGAACGAGGCTGAACACATCACCCGCCGAGCGGTTTCAGTCTTAAAGAAAAGTGGACACTTCTGCATGATGGCAGAAGCCCTGATTACACAAGGTAAAGCTCTGGCCAGGTTGGGCCGCAGCGATTTTGCTCGTTCTGTCCTTCAACAAGCGATCCAGGTCGCCCACCAGGTCAACGCTTTGAACACTGCCGGACTTGCTGCACTCACGTTAATCGAGGAAGTTCCCCACCTGGCGCCGGAGGTAGTTCAAGCTGCTTACAGGCAGGCACGCGAGTGGCTCGCAAACTCGCAAAGCCCTGACACAAAACTCAGGCTGGCTGATGTCACTGACAAAGTCCTTGCCAGCATACAGACTGAATTGAAGTCCGAGGACGCAACTGAGATTCTTTTGACTGAGCCAGGCGGCCTCCAGGCACAACTGGATAAATATGAAGGCGTAATCATCAAGCGGGCGCTGGTCCAAGCCGGCGGAAAAGTAACCCTGGCAGCTTCACTCCTGGAGTTACGCTATCAATCGCTGGCCTACAAGATCGAACACCAGCACCCTGAACTGCTCAACTACCGAACCCCCGTCCGCCGCCGCCCTCGGAAGCACCGCTCGAAATCTTCCTGATGTAATATACGAGAATGAACAACAACAAATCGAAGTTGTCTGCGGAACAGCGTAATGAACTGCTGAGCACGTTGAAAGCACGTTTTGAAAAGAACATGAACCGCCACAAAGGTCTTGAGTGGGCCAAGGTGCAAGCGAAGTTGGAAGCTGATGCCAAGAAACTGTGGTCGCTGAACGAAATGGAGAGAACCGGCGGTGAACCGGACGTTGTTGGTTACGACAAGAAGACGGGCGAATACTTTTTCTATGATTGCTCGGCGGAAAGCCCGAAAGGCCGCAGAAGTGTTTGTTACGACGCTGAAGCTCTGGAGTCGAGGAAAGAACATAAACCGGCGCACAGCGCTGTCGGCATGGCGGCTGAAATGGGCATCGAACTTTTGACTGAAGAACAGTATCGCGAATTGCAGAAACTCGGAGAGTTCGATTTGAAAACATCGAGCTGGTTGAAAACGCCTTCTGATATCAGAAAACTCGGCGGCGCTGTCTATTGCGATCGCCGCTACAACCACGTCTTCCTCTACCACAACGGCGCCGAATCTTACTACGCCGTCCGCGGGTTCCGCGGCTGGCTGGGAGTCTAGTTCGGACTCACAAAAAATCCCGCCAACGGAAGTTGGCGGATCGTTCAAGTCCTTTCTATAACCTGCTCCTAAAACTCTCGTTTTATCCCGCCCACGGAAGTTGGCGGATCGTTCAAGTCCGACCTATTTATCGAGCAAGGATGAATAGTAAGGACCTGAACGATCCGCCAACTGCCGTGGGCGGGATTCAAATCTCGCAATTAGTTTTTTTATAGAAAGGACTTGAACGAATCCGCCCACTGCCGTGGGCGGGATTTAAGCTATGTATCTAAGCCGTGACACAACCAAGGTATTGCTCGTCTTCTCTGAATCGCGATTGTCTCACGGAATAGTCGTATTAAACCGTATAATCTCCTGTCACTATCGTTGACTAATCCGTCTGAAAGGATTACTAGAATGAGCGAACTGCTTACGCCTATGCAGGCTGCGCGGGTGGCTGGAGTCAGTTACCCCACCATCAAGCAATGGATCTACAAAGGCAAGATCCGTCCGACCAAGACTGCCGGTGGACACTATCGTATCGCCCGCAGCGAGATCGAGCGTGTTACCGGCCAGGGCGCATCCAGGCCAAAACGGGGAAAGCCGGTTGGCCTGGATGCGATCAGCGGTCGAAACAAATTGCAGGGTTCGATCACCGAACTCCGTTTTGAAGGTTTGTTGGTCCAGGTGACGATCGATGTCGGCGGACAGGAGATCACATCAATCATCACCAGCGACGCCGCTCGAGCATTGGGTTTGAAAATAGGAACGTCCGTCTACGCCCTGATTAAGGCCACCGAAGTCATGGTAATTAGAGGTTGAATGCGGCTGATTTCGTATCTTACTTTCTGTTCGTTGCTTGTCCTCTCCCTCGCCGGCACGGCACATCCGCAAGCGGCTAAATCGGAGTTGGTTGGAGAGGTGAGGGATCAAAACGGCGCCCTCGTCCCAAACGCAAAAGTTACTCTGACGGAAGTCGCCACGGGTCAGACGACTTCTAAAGTCTCTTCCGCGGGTTCGTTCATCATGACGAACCTGAAGCCGGGAATCTATAACGTTGCCGTAGAAGCCGACGGCTTCAAACAAACTCTACGTGAAGGTGTGCGACTAGCGACCGGAGAGCGCGTGCGCCTTGATATCGTACTCGACCCCGGAGCTGTTACCGAATTAGTGACGGTTGTTCAGGATGCTTCACTGCTGAGAACTGAGACGGGTGGACTCGGGCAAGTTATTTCCAATCGAAAGATTGTCGACATACCACTCAACGGCAGAAACTTTCTTTCGTTAGTGACGTTATCCGCCGGAGTGGCCCAACCACCTCCCACGACCGCAGGCCCTTCGTTCCCGCGCATCAACGGCGGACGTCCGCGAACAAACGAGTACCTGTTCGACGGCATTTCCGTTTTGCAGCCCGAGCCTGGACAGGTCGCTTTCTTTCCGATCGTCGAAGCCATTCAGGAATTCAAAGTGGAAGTTAACAGTCCGCCGGCTGAATTCGGTCGCTTTAATGGCGGCGTTGTTAATCTGACAACGAAATCGGGCACAAACGAGTTTCATGGATCCGCTTTCGAGTTTTTGCGCAACGAAGCGTTGAATGCGCGCAACCTCTTTGCACCGGCCACTGCTGCAAACCCAAAGAAGCCGGTCTTCCGGCGAAATCAGTTTGGGTTCGTTCTTGGCGGACCAGTAATAAAGGACAAGACATTCTTCTTCGGCGACTATCAAGGCATACGACAACAGATTGCGCGAGTTCGCATCTCCACTGTTCCGACTCTCGCCCAACGTTCAGGGAACTTCTCATCCAGTCTGGGCGCTTTACTCTTTTTCCAACCAAACGGCTCGATAGGGACAACAGTCACACCTGATCCGGTAAACGTCATCGCGACGAATGGCGCTACGATTCAGGCACAAGTGGGCCAGATCTTTCGTCCCTCAGATCATCGAGCTTACGCGGGCAATCTGATTCCGGCGGACACATTTGATTCCGTCGCGGCGTCGCTATTACAGCGTTACCCGAATCCGACGAGCAGCAGCGCCGCAAACAATTTCACCCGAATCGGAACTGAAGATACCGATCAGGATCAATTCGACGTTCGCCTCGATCATCGTTTCTCCGAAAAGAACCAGATCTACGGACGCTTTTCATTTGCAAAGGACATCACATCACCGGTAACACCCTTGCCGGATGGTAGTGGAAACATTACCAGCGGCGTCACCGGATTGACTGACACTCGCGCGCAATCGTTTGCCGGAAACTATGTTCACGTTTTCAACTCTCGCGCGCTGAACGAACTGCGGGTCGGATATACGAGACGCTCGATAGATCGACAAGCGACCGCACTCGATGCACCGCCGTCTCAAAGCCTGCAGTTACCCGGAATCCCAACGAACGGCGCCTTTAATGAAACACTTCCGACATTCTCAATTGCGGGGCTGCAACAGCTTGGGCCATCAGCCAGCACCGCCTCCAATTTTCGTACTGACGTAACACAAATCTTCGACGCGGTTTCACTACAGCGCGATCGTCACTCGCTCAAGTTTGGTCTCGACTCACGCTGGGAACGACTCGACGTGATTCAACCGCCTTCTCCCACCGGCACCTTCAGCTTTAACACGCTATTCACCAACTCACAGGCTATCCCAACCTTCGGATCAGCCCTGTCGACCTTCACCGGGAATGCTTTGGCAAGTTTTCTGCTGGGCCAAGTGCAAACGTTCTCGATCGATATTCAGGAAAACGTCTTGCGACCACGCGCTCATACGATGGAGCTCTTTGCCCAGGATGATTTCAAGGCGTCGTCTCGTATGACTATTAATGCGGGATTGCGCTATACGCTGAACTTTCCATCAACGGACGCTGACAACCAGGGCGCTGTCTTTAATCTGCAGACTCAGCAACTGGATTTCCTGGGCCAAAATGGTTTTGAAGAATCGGCCCGAAGATTACACAAACTTGATTTTGGACCACGGCTCGGTATTGCTTATCGCTTTAACGACAAAGCCGTGATGCGCGCGGGTTATGGCGTAATCTGGATCGAGCAAGCCGGGATTACCACTCCTTTCACAACACCGCAGTTTCCGTTTATCCAGGCGGTTTCTCAACGCACGCTCGACAACATCAATCCCGCTTTCGTACTCGCAAACGGACCGAGCGTGTCGCCGCTTCCGATCAATCCCGATGCAGGTTTGGGACAGGGAGTCTTCACGGTTGATCGAGACCTTGGCAGCGGCTATGCGCAACAGTGGAATTTCGCGGTACAGCGCGAACTGACGAAGAACCTCGTGGTGGAAGTGGCTTATGCCGGCTCCAAGATCACACACGTCGGTATTCCCGACACCAACATCAATCAACTGACCACCAGTCAACTCGCGCTGGGTGCATCGTTACTCACGCGCGTTGCCAATCCTTTCTTTGGACAGATACCGAGATCTTCAAGTCTCGGTGATCCAACGATTCCTGTGGCACAGCTTCTCAAGCCCTTTCCTCGATTCACTAACGTGACGTTTTACAGAAACAACGTCGGTAACACTAACTACAACGCATTACAGGCGAAACTCGAGCGGCGGTTCACTCACGGATTTTCTTTCCTCTTGTCTTACACGAGATCCAAGTTGATTGATGAGGCTTCGTCGGTGTTCGATGCGTCGATACTCACTGGTCCAATTGCAAATTTCCCGGTCGCTGACAGTTTCAATCGGAAGCTCGAGCGCGATCTCTCAACCGGTGATATCCCGAATGTTTTTGTTGCCAGCTTCACGTACAACTTGCCGATCGGTAAAGGTACGATTCTGGGAGGTTGGGAATTAGCAGGGGTGATTCAGCTTCAGTCAGGAATACCTCTGGCGGTTACGCAGGCTACGAACTTCAATGCGTTTGCTGGTTTTGGCACGCAGCGACCTAACCTTGTTAGCGATCCGAACCTTCCATCGCCGGAACGAACCACCGCACGATTCTTCAACACGTCCGCATTCAGCATCGCGCCGCAGTTTACGATTGGTAACAGTTCGCGTAATCCGGTACGTGGCCCACAGTATCGCAACGCCGACATCGCACTCATAAAACGCACTTACTTCGGCGAGTATTGCAACCTCGAATTTCGTGCTGAGGCATTTAACGTGACCAATACTCCACCGTTGGGAACACCGGCCACGGTCGCAGGCGCGGCAGGCTTCGGCTCCATCACCTCAGCAGGCGATCCTCGCGTTCTCCAGTTCGGATTAAAAATAAACTTCTAAACGTTCGCTAACATTGCATTCACAACGTTCGGCATTACGACTTCCGTGTTCTTCGATCTGGTGTGTGTATTAACGATATCGTTTAGACACCACGCGGTTGAAACAAACCTGCAACGCTTTTCCTATCAATTCGACCGAAATTTCACACCTGGTCCCTGTTCCCGGTTTGCGGCATCGTGTTTGCTGACAACCCGAGTATGAACGTGAAAAAGGAGAACGCCATGAAAATTAACATGTTAACGAAAAGACTAGTCGGGTTTGGATTTGCGGTATCTCTCCTTCTCGGTGTCGGATTCACAGGTAGCTCTGTAGCCAATGCCCAGTACCAGGATCCATATTGGCGGCAGCAACAGCAGCGGGAACAGATCAGGCGTCAACGTGAATGGGAACGCGAGCAGCGACGTCGCAACCGCGATGATCGGCGCTACGATGATCGGCGCTACGATCAGTATGGCCAGTACGGCTATGGTGTTTCTGCTAACTTTCGTCAGACTGCATTGAACGCAGGCTATAACGAAGGCATCAAGGAAGGTCGTAAGGACCGCAACAGAGGTCAGCGGTATGACTTCCGTGACATTAGAGCCTATCGGAATGCGGATACTGACTACAATTCGCGCTATGGTAACAAGGCGTTGTATCAGCAGTTTTACCGACAGGGATTTCAGAACGGTTACGCTGACGGATTAAGAGGCTACTAAGACACTCTGTAGCTAACATCAGGAGGCGAGATCGAGTTGTCGACCTCGCCTTTTTATTTGGTCTCGCTCGAAAGATTGGTCGTAACCAACCGTCCAGTTGGAATAATCGTAAGATTGGCTGTTTACTGCTTAATGCACGAGATGTGAGAGGGCCACGAGCGGGTACTATTGCAAACCGAACCAGAACTGCATTAGACTGCGAAATCCCTCTCCCTAACGACCCACCCCAAGGTCGAACTAAATCCGTAACTTTTAACAACCCAGGGGGTTTGCAGATGCGTCTTTTCCGAAACCTGTCTTCACGGCTCAATCAGGCCCAGTTGTTGGGCATGATCGGTTTATTGTTCCTGACGGCCCAAGTCGGTCGTGCCCAATCCGATCCGACCATCAGCATCAATGACATCAGCATGGCCGAAAGAGACAGTGGCCTGTTTGGCTACGAATTCACGGTCAGCCTATCCGCCCCCAGTACTAAGCAAGTAAGTGTGACGGCTACGACGCAGGCCGGAACGGCGACAAACAACGTCGATTTTGGAGGCGGCACAGTCACGGTAAATATTCCAGCGGGCCAAACTTCAATAACCATCACCGTCTTTATCATTGGCGATACGATTGTCGAAGGAGACGAACAGTTTTTCCTGAACCTGAGTAGTCCTGTGAATGGAACCATCGCCAAAGGTCAGGGTGTGGGAACGATTATCGACGACGATACGCTTTTCCTTCTCAACCAAACTAATTCGTCACGCGGGCTCGCAGTCGACTCCGTTTTCCATACACACGAGCCCTTCCGAATCAACACTGGTGATATGGCTTTTTATAGTTCAGATCACCGGATGCGAATTGTCGTATTTGCAGTCGGGTTGAAATTGGCACAGGGCGAAAACGCTTCTGCGGTGACTGCGACTGGGGAAGACTCAGTAGGGACAATTCGACCGTTGACCGTCGAATCCGTAGACGTGGTTCCAAACATGAACTTCTGGCTCACTCAGGTTACGCTGAAATTGAACGACCAGGTACCAGCAGGAGACATGAAGGTTAGGATCACGTTGCATGGAGTCACGAGTAACGCGGTGAATGTTGCGGTAACTGCTCAGTGACGTTTACGTTCGCGGGCTTTCACTCCACGGATCACCACCAGTGCAGTTTTAGCCTGCGAAGCAGGCGCGAGCATAAAGCCTGGGGCGCAAGCCCCAGGATCAAAGCACCAGAGATTTTTCAAGCCCGCGAATGCGGGCGATAGCCCGAATCGAGACCAAAACCCAATGATTTTGATGGCGGCGAACTGTCGCCCATTTCATGGGCTCATAATTCGATTAATTCTGATCCTGGGGCTTGCGCCCCAGGCTTTATGCTCGCGCCTGCTTCGCAGGCTAAAACTACATTTTGTTTCGCGTAACTCGTTAACTCTTCTCTCCGCGTGGCGTCGTTCCCATTCCATAGCGAAACACGAGCTCGCCCCCGAGCCAACCTGAGATGGCAATCAGAATCACGCCGAATAGGGAAAGCAAGAACGGAATCGTGAGTTTGCGGCCAACCAGGTGACTGTAGCTGCCCATTCGCAGGAAGAGACTAATCGCAAACACGACGAGCGCAGTAATGTTCAGCCGGGCATGCCAGTTTGCGACTTTCTTCACGTCGCCATTCTTGATTGACAGCCAATCAATGATGCCTGGGACCGCAGCGGCGAGTGCACCTATGCAACCGGCTGCAATCATGAACTTCGCGACTACGAGCAGCGTCGGGTGGCGGAGAAAATAGAACAGGATATCGACGACAAACGACGTCACCCAAAGCGCAAGCGGAAACGGAATCAGCATCGGATGGACCGGATGACCAGCGATAGAGGCTTTGCTTGCCATAGCAACACTCCTTTCCGGAATTAAGATCGTTATCGATCCCTTGTGCTCTTCAATTCATTTCGTGGAATGTCTGTATCATGTCAGGAGGAACCACGGCGCGCAAGTGCGAGTTCCACTGCGCGATTCAGGGAGCCGTCGCGATCAAGCAGCACTTTCACACCGTCGCGGAGAACCTTGAGGGTGCCTTCGTCGAGTGGCAATGTGGCCCATTCCGAAGAGGTGATGCCGTATTCAACCTCTGGGCCATCCTCATAGAACACCCGTACTGACTGAACGACGCCGTAGTCCTCGACAGATACGTCCTTAGCAACTCCGAATTCAGATATCCAGCTCAGATCCCCTAAGTAGCGCGCTGGGCTCGCACACTGAATGACAAGATCCACGTCGGAATCAACCCGCGCGTTTCCGCGAGCATGCGAACCAACGAGAGCAACAGACACAATGTCGACGTGGTTCTCTGCCCACAAAGCTACCGCTTTAACAAGTTCGTCGGCTGTCACAGTGTTTTACGGACGCGATCAAAACCAGTGAGACAAGAAAGATGAGTCTCCACATATGTTCTAGCCCGGATAATAGTCGCCGGCGTCTCTGGGTGCGCGGCTGGTAAGTTTCCATCCTACCTGCGGCTTCACTTCTCTATCTGAATGGTTCCTGACTCCCAACGTTATCGCAAACGCTTCTGAGCGATCGTCGTTAACACTGAGGACTTCCACGAGCATGTAAACGTTCCTGGGAGATACGAGAAAGAATTTCATACCGGGAACGACTCCTGCAATTCGGCCGGCATTCAACATGAACTCGTGGCTCCAGGTTTGCAGTTGCGGCTTCACTTCGATGAGCGTCGCTTGAATTGGCGGCCCAACGAGGTATTTCTTGTAAGCGGGCGGTACTGCTGGCAATCCAAATCGTCGTTTATCTCGATCTGATTCCTTCAGAAAGAATTCATAGATTTCATACGATCGTCGGACATTTCGAACGGCATAACAGAACGCAATCAGTTGATCCCGCGGAATCAAATAATGTTGTTGACCCCACTTCACGCCGATAAGATCGCTCGACAGCGGATACACTTTATTACCGTCTGCACCAAGTTCCGGCGTTACCCGCAAAACTCCGTCACGAAAATTCACGCTGCCGAAATTTACTCTGTCCCTCCATCCATGCGAGCAAGTGTTCCACCAGATGAGGAAACCGTTTGCAGGCGCCCAATCCAATCGTACGCCTGCCGTTGGACTGTCCGTCGCTCCATAGGAACCTACCCATTCATTTGCCGGCAACTTCGAGGCTTCGGCAATAATCAACTCTTGCCTGGATCTCAGCGTCGCTTGCTGCTCTGGCGATAAAGAACCTCGATCTCTCAGAGATACTTCATCGAACAGCCCCTGGCTTTGAGCTTGTATGCATGCGAGCCCAATGAAGATAAGTGTTAGTAGAATTCTTCGCATATCATTAACGCACTACTTTGGCGACGATCAATTCTTCCGGAACGGCACCCCACATTCGGGAGTCGTTGGAGTTATCGCGATTGTCTCCCAAAACGTAATAGCCGTGCGCCGGCACAGTCACTAGCGCCTGCGATCGCTGCGAAAGATTCAGGTGGGAACTAACATACGGTTCGTCGAGCTTTACACCATTGAGCCAAACCTCACCTGTCTTGATTTCGATTTTATCGCCGGGTAAACCGATCACGCGCTTCACATATCGCTTAGTTTGATCCGCCGGATATTTAAAGACAATGATGTCTCCTCTGAGGAGTTGTGTTCGTGTTTTCTCATCAAGCCGCTGCACCTCGAGCTTATCTCCGTCCTTGATGCCGGGGAGCATCGATGTTCCTTCATATTTGATTGTCGTTTTTTTGAGAAACGTGCAACTCAAGAGTAGCGAACAGGCGATAAGGAGGAGAATAGTGATACTAGATTGATGTCTCATTCAGTTGAGGCTCTCTATGACTGACTGCAAATGGAAAAGCGATTCCTGTCTTTAACTCCATCTGATGCGTTCCAAAGAGGCTTTGATCCGTTCCCAAGCCCGACCGTCAAATTCTTGCCGGGAGTATCAACCGCTGGTTTAGAGCAGCCATATATCTTACACCGGTTGTGAACCGGTACGCTTTTCCGGTACTGATCGATTTTAAATTACGCCGAAGGCGTTCGCTAACCTCAGCCTGGGGTTGGAGCGTAGCGACAACCCTAGGATCACAACCTCCGAAAACCGTTCAACGCTTGTCTTAAATTAGTTCCCAGGGTTCTCGCAATGCTCGAACCATGGGCTAGGGTTAGCGAACGCCTTCGGCGTAAATTTTAACTGGGTCACTACCGCCAATCCACTCTGCTTTCGATCACAAATTGTGGCATGTCGCATCAGATCGAAAAGTGCTTGCATTTTAAATCATCG
>DATNFX010000217.1:0-14354 GCA_035606195.1 Pyrinomonadaceae bacterium | reverse complement strand
AAGATCATGGAGGATGTGCTTTCGTACCCTTGATCGGCCAACATGGCTGGTCTGATCGGTAAATTTGCTCGATATGATTGCTAAAATAATCACCATACTTTCCGGGTTTATCGTCGCTACCATTTCCAAGATGGGCTACCTGGGTGTTGTTCTTTTAATGGCCATCGAGTCGGCCTGCATACCGCTGCCTTCGGAGATCATCATGCCGTTCTCCGGCTATCTGGTGAGTCGCGGCGAAATGAATCTTTGGTGGGTCGGTGTCGCGGGCGCAGTCGGATGTGTGTTGGGATCGCTGGTGGCTTACTGGGTCGGGATGTATGGCGGCCGTCCGTTCATTGAGAAGTACGGAAAGTACATTCTGCTTTCGCATCACGATCTCGACATCGCCGATCGCTGGTTTGCTAAGTATGGTGAAGTGATCGTTTTTGTGAGTCGTTTGTTACCGGCCATTCGAACGTTCATCGCGTTTCCCGCAGGTGTCGCGCGAATGAATCTCACGCGCTTCGTAATCTACACATTTGCAGGCTCTCTGCCCTGGTGCCTCGTGCTCGCATACGTTGGTCAAAAACTGGGCGAGCAGTGGGACAAAGACGACACCTTGAAGACCTGGTTTCACCGCTTCGATTTCCTAATTGGCATCGCCGGCGCACTCTTTGTGTCGTGATGGATCTGGCGCCACATCAAACACTCCCGCCCCACCGCGCATTCTTAAGAAGTTTCACGCAGAGGCGCAAAGAAAACCCAGAAGGAAATCTTCTTTGCGCCTTTGCGTTTCCTTTGCGCCTCTGCGTGAAACTTAACTCTGTTCACAAACTTTTCATAAGTAGATCGCCTTCCGTTAACTAGCGGTCGCTATTTTCTCGGGTCCAAAACCTGAAGGAGCTATTCATGGTACGTGTGCTTGCAACGGCACTCGCCGTTATTAGTCTGGCCACGCTTTGTCGTATTTATTATCCGATCCGTGCAGATGTGGCTTTCTTAACTCAATCCCACTTGGTGTGTTTACACGCGTTGCTTCCAGCGTAGCTCGTGGCGTGCGGTATGTAGAACCGCAACCACCGTCACGCACTGATCCCGGCTTTGATATACGATTTTGTAAGGAAAACGATTTGTGAGAATCCAGCGAACGTTTCGTCGCCGGTCACGCAATTGGTGAACAAGAGATTAACCAGCAGACTATCGATTGACTCGAGGACAGTCTTTACAAAGTCAGTTCCCAGGCCAGCTTCATGTTCTTCGTACCAGGTAGCTGCCGCTTCGATATCTGCGAGAGCGTCAGGCCTGATTTCCAGCCGGTAATTCACTTCACGAATCGCTCCTGAAGACGGCGCTTGGCTTCGGTCCATGGAATTGAAGTTTCTGGATACAGTTCCATGTCTTTGAGGCGAGCTTCCAACAACGCTTTCTGTTCGTCTGATAACGGATCGTCGTCGTCGAGCCAATTATCTCCATCCAATTCGGCTAGTTTCAAACGAATCTCAAATCGTTCTTCTTTGGTGAGTTTTGGTAATTCGTCGAGTATTTCGGTTTTGCTCATGGAAGAATATTAGCGACCCCCGCGGATAGAATCAACGACAATGATTAAAAGAGACTGATAAGGATGGCACGTACTATGGATCAGCAAGCCGCGAAGCGAGCACTTCGAGACAATTTAGATAACAAGACTCCAAGCTTTGCTTTTGAAGATCTTCCAACACTCACCTTTCCGATCGGTCCGAAATCCGTGTCATCCGCGGATTGGCAATCATGAACAACAGAGATCTTATCGAAGTGGATCTCGAGAAACTGAGCGGAACGCCGTGCTTCACCGGCACCCGCGTCCCAGTAGCGCATTTGTTTGACTATATAGAGGCTGGCGATAGCCTAGACGAATTCCTCACCGATTTTCCGACGGTCACTCGCGAACAGGTGCTTGGCGTCCTTGAGCTAATGCGCAACCGCATCCTCACTGAATATGAAACTGCTGCTTGATGAATGTGCGCCAAAGCGTCTGAAAACTACTTTCTCGGTCACGAGATTCGGACTGTTGAAGAAGTTGGTCAGAAAGGTTTAAAGAACGGCGAGTTGTTACGTGCGGCCGCTAACAGTCGCCTGCGTTACGACTTTGGCGCTCAATATGCTAGAAGGTATTCCTCACCGGAGATTTAACGAATGGCTCTCTACGAAATCACCGCTGATAACTTACACAGACTCGACGAAACCTCATTTGATCTGGCTGGACTGCGAGAGCGTTACGATCTTCAGCGCTTGCTCAGAACCCAGATCGAGGTCATTGCTCCCGACACGTTGGTGATCGCCGAGGAGTTTGGGGATTGGGACGAGTCGAAACGACGCATCGATCTGCTCGCACTGGATAAAGACGCGAACATAGTCGTCATCGAATTAAAACGTACCGATGATGGCGGACACATGGAGCTTCAAGCCGTCCGGTATGCGGCAATGGTCTCAACCATGAAGTTTGATAATGCGGTTGAGATCTACAGTCGCTATTTGGCAAACCACGGCCAGTCTGACGATGCCAGGAAAACGATCTTAGATTTCCTTGAATGGGAGAATCCCGACGAAGACCTGTTTGGACAAGACGTCCGCATCCTGCTGGCTTCAGCGAACTTTTCCAAGGAACTTACGACCGCAGTCATGTGGCTTAACGAGAGGGAATTAGATATTCGCTGTGTTCGCATTATTCCTTATCAAGACAATGGTCGTGTCCTGATTGATGTGCAGCAGGTTGTACCGCTTCCCGAAGCCGCTGACTACATCATTAAGATTCGAGACAAAGAACACAAGGGAAGACAGGAGCGAAATGAGCGTTCCAATCTTCGTTGGAGATTCTGGCAGGGGCTGTTGGAAGTAGCTAGAAGTAAGACAAAACTTCATTCGAATATTTCTCCTACTGAATACCACTGGATTAATACCGGCGCCGGGATTGGAGGCGTAAGCTACAATTACGTTATCCGGCAACATGGCGGAACGGTCGAAGTATTTTTTGGACGAAAAGATGCCGATGCAAATAAAAGGATGTTTGATGAGTTGTACTCGCATAAAGTTGAGATCGAACAATCGTTTGGTGACGCGCTATCCTGGAACCGGATGGATGGAAAGCTCGGCAGCAAAGTAGGCTCCAACGTGGAGGTTGGCGGTTATCAAGATCCGGAAGCAACTTGGCATCTAGCTCAAAATGCGATGGTGGATGCGATGATCCGGCTTGAGCGAAGCGTTAAACCGTTTGTCTCGAAAATCAGGTAAGCAGGTGTATCATCAGCTATGACTAAACTCACATTGACAGCTATTTTCGAAGAGGCAGAAGAAGGTGGCTTCACTGGGTACATCCCTGAACTTCCTGGTGCCAACACCCAGGGTGAGACTCTTGAAGCGGTGCGCGAAAATCTTAGCGAAGCTGTCGAGTTGATTTTGAATTCTAATCGCGAGCAAACCGAGAAAAGATTTTCGGTGGGCACAAAGGTTATTTGCGAACGACTTGTCTTTCGTGTTGTCTGAAATCTGTCCTAATCCACTTCAAAAAGACCGCTCACTTACCGCAAACACTGAGGTGTAGTCCTGTCACTCCACCAAAACGAAGCGGGCCTAGCCATGATCTTCGTCCTAGTAGCGCAATAGCACACTAGATAGCAATCAGTTCGTGTCGTAATGCCAATTTGGAAGCCGCTTGCCCCCTCGCGATTCAACACATGATCTGGCAGATTCAATACATGATCTGCCAGATTCAATGTGCAATTCAGCGGAATGCTCAAGTTCAAGACAAGATCTCTCCGATCCTGGGAGCGATCCGCGGGGTCAAGACATCTTAGCGGCGGACCTTACTTCATCGCCGGTAGACGAAAGATCCTCGAACGGGTAACTACAGAACGTGCTTTGTCCGGCTCCGTCACACTCGCGAATTGCGCGGCGATTGCGCTTTGCTCCTCGTCGCTGCGACGGGCGCGATCGGCTGCAAATGCCGCGGCGATTTTGTCCAAGCCCCCCATGTCGGCCGTCGCCATCCAGACGAAGTGTGTGAAGTCGCCGTCAGTCTTTACTTCCTCGACTGACAGTCCATACGCCAACAGCGCTCCGTCAGCAACCAACTTTTCGAAAACAGGCTTGTTGTATTTCTCCCATGTGCGTCGATAATCGGCACTCATTCCCGGTTTGACCTTGATAAAGTTGTAGCGCGTTACGGGCAGAGTGCCTGCAGGCGGATTTGGTCCATAGTTCGCAACCAAATCACGAGCCAGCCAGTCGCGCGTTTTACTCATGTCGAAAACCGCTTGCTGTCGCTCCGCAGTGGTCATGGGTGGCTTCTGTTTACTGGCGTGCGCTGATTCGATTCGTTTGGCATCCTCAATAGCCATCTTTTGCAACTGCGCTTCCATGCCGCTAAGAACCTTATCGACGCCGCCCCAGTTCGCTACTGAGAACCAGATCAGGTGAGTAGTGCCGCCGGGATAACGCAAGACGGGCGTCTCGATACCCCACGCTAAAATGACGCCATCGGCCATCAACTTATCGCGCACTGGCGCGCCCACCGTCTTGACCAGTTCCATGAACTCGGCCTCCTGGCCCGGTCTGACGGTGTAGTCGTAATAGAAAGTGAGAGACTGCGGTTGTGTCTGTTGGGCCATGACGGCCGAACAGACGAGTAATAACGCTAAGGGGAGTAAAAATATTTTTCGCATTCGTTTTCTCCATAAGCCGCATTAGCAGTGGCCCGAATTAGGGGGTTGGAAAACTGAGATGACATCTGGGCAATGTTACGGTAAGGCGTTTTAGACCATGATGCGGGCGGCGGTCAAGAAGATTCGTCGTGATCGAAAAGCAATATCACGCGCAAGAGTGATGAAGAGGTTTGTTTAGAGGATTTACAAGATTAGACACGAATATGCTACTGATTTGCCAGCCAAAGGCAGTAACCCCAAAACACCGCATAGACGCGGTAGACCAAATACGGAATCAATGCCAGCGCGGCGGTTTGGTCCAAGGTCGTCAGCAGGATAAAAAGAGCGATATCAAGAACTGGAAATATAGCTCCGATGATAAAGCTGAGACGAAGATTGCGGGCGCGAAAGATCACATAGTTGGTTAGTCCGTTCACTGTCATCATGAACCCGATTAATCCCAGAGTGACATACCAGCGGGTTGAGTAGCTGCTAAGTCGCAACAGGCGGTAGATGAGGAAGAAGAAAATCAGGTAGTAGCCGGCGCCAATGATGGTCCACACCCAGAGCGGTGCCGAGAAACGCGGCAAACGCAGAGTAGAGAAAAAGGATTTGACGTTGTTACCCGCACACGCGCCCTCTAAGGCAGCGGCGATTCCGCAAATCACAAGTGAGATTAGAGCCGCATAAATCGCTCTCACGCAGCCTCTGTCAACGGGTTTTGATTTCTATCTTAACTTGTTTCGCCGCTCTTTTCGCACGGTTTGCTTTACGGATATCTTCAAGCTTGCGTTCAAAGTCGCGCAGGCGAGTTACTGCGAGCATCTTTTCAGAAACCGGACGCCTTGCTTCATTCTTCCGCTGTGCTTCTTTTCGCCTGTAAAGCTCAGAAGGATCCGGATAAGTTTTGTTCGCTGAATTCTCGCTCATAGCAATCCTTTAATTTTGAACTCTTTCCACTTGTTCTCCAAACCGTGCCGTTGAATAATGTCGAGCAATATGTCGGGGTCAACGGCCTCCTGAGCAAAAAACATTTGGATTCGTACAAGGTCCTTCAGTCGACCGGTCTTGAGCATAATCGCAACCAAGTGTTCAGCCAACACAACTCGCACCGGAACATCTTCGAAGTTCAACAGGACCGCGTTTAGATATGCTTCTTGCTCAAGCGCATTACTTGCCGGAATGAACTGAACGGGCCAGCCCTCAACAACTATTGCTTCTCCCCGAGTCTCTTTATAGCCGAGCTCTTTTAAGTAACGCCATCCAGGTATCGTCGTAACCAGACCGGTAGCCTCGGCATTCATCATCACAAAGACATCGATATCCTGAGTCGAAAATGGTTCAACATAGAAGACCGCCCCAATCGCACCACCAATGGCGTAATTCTCGAGTTCGCCATTCTCATCTGGTTCAGTATTTCGAAAACCTTCTTCACCCTAGCAAGATACTTTGCCGGGAAGTTTCAGTAAAGGAAGAAGCACGTGAGCCTAATCTGACTAGCTTCATCCGTAAACAAATCCGTGTTCATCCGTGGCTAATTCCCCTAGAAATCTCGGGCGAACTGAGGCAGAATGCGGGCATGAGGCGAATGACTCAGGTTGCTCCGACCCTCTTCGTTTTTGTCCTTTGGACGCCCGTTGGATATGCATGTTATTGCAGTAAGTCGGAAGTCAGGGAAGCGTATGACCGGGCGAAGGTAGTGTTTGTCGGCGAGGTGCTGGATGTTTCCGAGCCGCGGGTTAAGTTTGCGAATGCGAGATTTGAAGACGCCGCTCATGCCATTAAGTTCAAAGTCGAAACGGCATGGAAGCAGCCATTCTGGACAGAGCTAAATGTATTGGCGCGAGTGGATAGTTGTTTCGGTC
Organism: Pyrinomonadaceae bacterium; assembly: GCA_035606195.1. GTDB lineage: Bacteria > Acidobacteriota > Blastocatellia > Pyrinomonadales > Pyrinomonadaceae > PSRF01. The sequence continues at coordinate 7,834 of DATNFX010000217.1, read as the reverse complement.
TTCCAAGGATGCCACAAAAAGGAGAGAAGTATCTCGTCTACGCTGAGCCACTCGTTCCGAAAGATCCGTCCAGCACTCAGCTAAGGACTGATTCCTGCTTAACGAGAACTGCACCCCTGTCAGAAATCTCACCGGTAGCCGGCATTTACTATGCAAACCAGGCGGCCGATGATATTCGGTTGCTCAACAACTTCATGATCATGTTAGCCCCGCCGTCGAGACCGATCTTTAATCCATTGCGGGTACAATGAATGCAACGATCGGCCCTCGTCCTCCTGTCAGTCGCGCTCCTTTGCTGCACGTGTTTCGGTCAGCAGAGTATCGGACCAACTAATCGCCAGATCACCGACTTTGCTTTTGAACTCAGCATCTCCTCTGCGGACAAACGCGCCGAAATGCTGGCCGCGCATTCCGACCTGATCACCGTTGCATTACGCAGAGAACTGATTTCACTGGGTAACCTGCGTTTTACCAACACAGAGTACGCAAAGGCTCTGGACATTTATCAGCTTGCAGAAAAGATCTCCGAACAGATTGGCGACAAAGAAGGTATTGCAACGGCACGACTCAATAGCGGTAGTGTTTATTACTTCCAGGGCAATTACGACCTAGCACTCGATAACTACCGCAAAGGCGAAACACTCTTTCTCAGTCTCAACAATCGTTTCGAAGCAGCGCGTTGTCACTACGGAATTGGTCTCACGTATCAGGCCCAGCGGAAAGAAACGGATGCATTGAAGGCGTTTGAAGAGGCGTTGCCGGAATTCCAGTCGGCCGGCGATAAGAGCGAGATTTTGAATACCCTCGCAAGCATCGGCGGTCTGCAATACCAGCTGGGGAATTATGAAGCTGCCAGTAAGACGTTGCTTGCCGTCGCCGCTTTGGGTGAGAACGGCGAGATCTTTTCGCGTGTTGCCGAGGCGTTTTACATGCAGCACGATTACGCGCAATCATTAGTTTACTACCAGCGCGCGCTCGAACTCTTCACGGCTCAAAACAGTGTCGCGGGAATCATCGGCGCACTCGGCGGCGCCGGAAACTGCTACTTCTATCAGCGTAACTATGATCGCGCTTTGGAGCTGTACAACCGCACCCTGGCACTCGAACAAAAGCTTAACGATCAAATCGGCGTTGCCATTCGTTTGCAGAACATCGGTCACGTGCATCGTGCCCGAGGTGATTATGCATCGGCGCTCGAGGCCTACTTCAAAAGCCTTTCGATCGCCGAGCAACTCCCTGAGAAGGCAACTGCCGCGACGACGCTGGGCAGCATCGGCCTTGTGCGAGCGATGCAGGGCGATAATGCTCAGGCAGTCGACTACTTCAACCGTAGTCTGAACGCTTATCAAATCAGCGGCGACGAAGTCGGTATGTCGCGAATGCTGAGTTACATCGGGAACGCTCGCTATATCCAACGCCAGTATGATCTGGCGCTCGAGGCTTATGAAAAGGCTCGCGAGCTTCATAAGAAACGATCCGACGATCTCAATACCGCTCACGTGCTGCTGGGTATGGGTTCTGTTTACCGGGCCCAACAAAAATATCCTCTGGCCCTGCAGAGCTTCCATGACGCGCTCGCTTTATATACGACCCTCGGCCGCAAGGCGGACATGGCGGATGCCTTGAGCCGGCTTGCTGCCACCTATCGAGAACAGGGCGACCCCACAAAAGCACTCGAATTCGCTCAAAGTGCTGCTCAAGCCGCGAAAGAAACGGACGCTTTTTCGATAATCGTCTATGCGTTGACCGAGATCGGCAAAGCGCAACGCGATCTCGGCCGGAAGAACGAGGCGTTAAATGCATTTACCGAAGCAATACATCTGCAGCGATCGATTCGTCCCGAAACTGGACCAGATGGATTGGAAGCCGAACGAGGCGGAGTGCTTCCGTTTCTCGGCGCGATGGAAACGTTGATCGATCTCAATCGGCCCATTGACGCGCTGGTTCGTGCGGAGGAGGCGAAGTCGCAGACGTTGCGCGAACTGATCCAACGGGGCAATTTCACGGTGACGAAAGGCATGACTGCCGCACAACGTCAGGAAGAGTTGAAGCTGTTGGGTGAGCTGATTTCGCTCAAGGTCCAGGTGTACGGAGCTCAGGATTCCGCCAATTCCAAACCGCCAAACAGTGCACTGCTAAACCGGTTGCAGGCGGCGCGCGCTGCGTATGAGGCTTTTCGTAAACGTCTCTATACGCTCCAGCCTCAGCTAGCCGTCAACCGTGGCGAACTCTCGCCGCTGACTGTGGCTAACTTGCGCTCGTTGATTGGTACTAACACTGCGGTTGTTGAATATGCAGTCACCGAAGAACAGGTCGTCCTGTTTGCGATAACCGCGAACGGTAAAGAATTAGAGGTGAAGGCTTATCCATTAAGCGCGACGCCCGCCGAGATCACACGGAAGATCGCGGCCTTTAGACAGTCGATCGACGACCACTTTGCGGCTCGCGAACTGTACGACTTCCTGTTGCAACCTGCTGAAAAGCAGATCGATAAAAAAACGAAATTGATAATCGTTCCGGATGGACAACTCTGGGATGTTCCGTTCGACGTGTTACAGCCAGCATCCATCTCTTATGCGCCATCGCTTTTGGCGTTAAGGGAAATGCGAAGGCGACGCCCGACCAGTATCCCTAATTCGAAATTGCTTGTCTTTGCAGAGCCGGCGTTGACGAAGGAAGTAGTTGAGCGCATGCAGACCACTTACAACGGGCTGCGCATACCAGAAACTACCAAGTCGATAAGCATCGAAACACTGCCGTCTACCTACCGTCCCACAGGGGTTCAGTCATATACTGACGTGCGTGCGAATAAGGAGCGATTGAAAGCAGAGGTGAACGCTGCGGGCGCGTTGCAATTCGCAACTCCGGCAATTCTGGACAATGCGGTCCCGATGTATTCTTTCCTCGCTCTGTCGCCTGATCCTCGCGTTCCTGACGATGGTCTATTGCGACTATCGGAAATAGCAAGTCTCAACACCAGGGCACGGATCGTTGTACTGCCCTACGTCTTCAATGCAAATTCGCAATCGGGTAATGCGTTGATCGCGCTGAGCTGGTCATGGTTTGTGGCGGGGACGCCTGCGGTACTCGTGAATCGCGGGTCACGGTATATGTTTATCGGAAATTAGTTTTGCCAGCGGATTAATGCAGTAGTGGTTCAGTTTAAAAGGTACGCCGAAGGCGTTCGCTAATTTTAGCCCCAGGGTTGGAGCGCCAGCGACAACCCTGGGATCCGATTTCCATATTTAGTATCAACCCTGTAAGGGTTCGCCGCGAGAGGAACCCTTGCGGGGTTAGCGCTTCTCTTAAATCATTCCCCCAGGGTTGTCGCTGGCGCTCCAACCCTAGGCTGAAATTAGTGAACGCCTTCGGCGTATCTCAACCGAACCAACCAGAACCGGATTCCTTACGGATTGTTTTCCTTTTCCTTCTCGATACTCTCCAAATCCTTCTGACGTATGCGACTGTTGGTGATGAATTCGTCATACTCAGCCGCCTTCGCCGCCTTGTTGTTTTCGCGCAGCAACGTTTGATACTTCTCGAGATTGTTGAGGTAGTCGTTGAGTTTCTTGGCATCGAGAAAATTCGACGACAAGCGTATGGAGCCGAACACTTGCGCGTACGCTGCCTCAGCCGCAGCTTTGTTCTGCTGTTTCAAATACAAATCGGCGACGTCGCCTGCAGCCACGATGTACTCGTACATGAAATGCTGGTAGTCAGGTGAACGGTAGGCGACTGCGAAATCGTTGCGGTCGCGTGTAAATGTCTCGAGCTTTTTGATCTTGATTGCCTGAGCGTCCTTCTGTTGCTTTTGATAGAGATTGAGCAGATCGTCGTAAACGTTCAACTCCTCATCCCATGAATAACGCCCATTGATGGGAGCGAGCGCAGCGGCTGCTTCGTTCAAGAGTGCTTCCGCTTCGGCGGGCTTGTTCATATTGTCTGCGTAGAGCAAGGCAAGCCTACGTAACCCGAGAATGTATTGGGACAGCGGATCTGAAGGACCTGTCAGATTGCCCTTCAAGTTCTTACGATTCTGGATGAGCTGCTTGTAATACCCTTCGGCCTTGCCATAGTTTTGCAACTGCTCGCGATAGAGATCACCCAGCTTCAGATAGCTTGTGGCGATGTAACTGTTCTCCGAGCTAATTGCTTCCCTGATCGAGAGCGATGCCTCGAACGCGTGCGCTGCTTCCTGATACCGTCCGAGGGTAATATAACTGTCGCCCATCACGTCGAGATCTTCGTCAAGAGTGATAACGGCGAGCTTCTTGAGATCAGCGATTAGCTCGCGTTTGTTTCGCAGCTTGAGCACAATCTGTTGGATTCTTTCCGCCAGGCGGAACGCAGCTTCGCTACGCGTCTCGTCCTTCAGAGCGTTATGAATCTGACTCAGCTCGTTGTAATTATCGGCAAGGGCTCGGATGCTCTCAGGATCGCTCGTCGTGTCAGTAATTTTTTCCTGAATATCGATGAGCTGGTTGTAGGTGCGTAAAGCCTCTTCATACCGGCCCCGTCCACGATAGAACTCAGCGAGGTCCTTAAGAGCGCCGATTGTCCCATCGCCAGGTTCCGGCTCGACCTTTTTGTAGGTTTCAACTACCTCTTTCAAACGCTGCTCCGCTTCGTCGTACTTGCCGATGTCCATGTAGAGCGAAACCAGGTTTTTCAGACTTGCCGCCGCGGCGACCGGGTTATTAGTTGTTAAGGATTCCTGATAGGTGGCGGCCTTTTTGTAATAATCCTCAGCCTTGGCTAACTGTTGTTCCGTCGTCAGAGTGGTCGAAGTTGTCGTAATTGAGGCGCCATCCGTGCGGGCCTTCGCGTTGTCGTGATAGGCATGTGCGAGCCCGTGATAGGTTTCGAACAGGATCGGAGCGGGCTCGTCTTTCAACACCTGTTCGAGGATTACACGCCCGTTCTCGTAGTGTTCGATTGCTTTGTCGAACTGACGCAACTTGTGATACGTGTCGCCGAGCCGCGACTGCGACCAGCCATAGTCACGCTCAAATTGTCTCAACTGTTGCGGTGTAAAATTTTGGTCGCTTACCTGAGACCGAAGCGCTTTGAGTTTTACTTCAAGCTTTTCGAATGCGTCCTGAGCTAGTGGGTATTGTTCGCGCCGGTAAGATTCGAGACCACTTCGGATCAGTTCGCCACGCTCGAGCGCGCCGGCGAGGCGTTGCGCACTCTGCTGGGCGGCCGCGGTTGCCTCGTTTGCTCTTTGTGTAGCGGCCTGTGCTGCCTGGAGATTTCGTTCTGCGTTTGCTTTTTGCTCGTTCGCAACTTTCGCTGAAGCGTCTGCTTTTTCCTTTAAGGCTACCGCGGCTTTTCGCGCTTTCTCCGCGGAGTACTGGCTGACCTGGGCATTGACGGCCTCTGCTCGTGCTTCAAGTCGTAGCTTCTCGGCTTCCTGGGCCAGCTTCAAAGCATTCTGTTGATCCCGGTACGCTGCCTGGCGACTCTCGATCGCTGAAGCACGTTGAGTCCACGCAAAAGCGGCGGTGGCGAAGGCGAGTAACAAGATCACACACAGGGCGGCGATCAGCCAACGCATGCGCCGCGCGGCGCGTGCCTGCAGCGCAACGAACCTCTTCGTCTTTTCCAGTTCACGTTTGTCGCGTTCGATCTCCTCATTACGACGTTGCTGTTCAGCCGCGATTTTTTCTTCACGCGCGATACGGCTCTGTTCGAGATACGTCATCGCCGTTTCGAACTCGGGATGATAACGTTCGCCCCAGGCCGCATTCGGATGTGTTTTATCGAGCCAATCGAGTATGAAAGAGAGCGCGGGATCCTGCATCAGTCCTTCGCTGCCTTCGCGATGCAGCACTGCTGCCTCAGCCGCACGCCGGTAGATTCTCACTGACTGAGCCTCTTCATTGACCCAGTCCTTCAAGCGCTGCCAGTTACGAATCAAACTCTCGTGTGAAATATCAATCACGGAATCAGCGGACAGTTCAGTGCCTTCCGGTGGCATGAGAAACGATCGTCCGCCACGCCGAAAAGTGTCGATAACGGCAACTACTTCCGGCAAACTCGCGCCAGTGATCTTGCAGAGGGTGTCGAGTCGAGTGGGCCGCCGTAGCTCACGATTGTCTACACCGCGTTCACTTAATGCTTTGAAGAGTCGCTCGGCGATCTTGCGGCTTTTCTCGTCAGGTAACTCATTGAAAGCTTCGTCGGCGTGGCGCGAGAGAGCGTCAGTCATCGTGCCGATGGCTTCGTAATGATCGAGGCCGATCGGTTCGCCGTCGCGACGATGCGCTTGCCAGTGCTCCCACGTGCGCATCAATGCGTGCTGAAGAATCGGAAGTTGGTCCGGATTGTCGCCCACGTCGTTCAGCAGACGATTGATCAATGGTTCCGAGATCTTTCCGCGCGTGACGCCCACTGGTCCAGTCACCGCGAATCGTCGCTCATCGCGCGTCATTCTCGGAATCAGGTACTGCCCGTCATTGATCGCTTCCGGAAGTCCCTGAAACTGAGCACAGTCGCCAAGAAAATCCGAACGCATCGTCAGCACGATGTAGATTTGCAACTCGCGCTGTTGCGCCGCCTCGAGCAGGAGTTTCACGAATGCAGAGGCTACGTCGACACTGCTGCCTTCATGTGCAGCACGAAAGCGAAACAACTCTTCAAACTGGTCCACCACTACTAAAAGCTTTTCGTGCTCAGCGAGACGAGCCTGCCGCGCCACATTCAAAATGCCGAGCGAGCCGCTGCTCAATGTCGCCTCGATCACTGCTTCAGCTTCCGACTCCGGCAGACCCGCACCTGCTTCGGCAAGTACATCCTTCTTAACTAACTCCGCCGCCAGATTGCCCATTGGATCGCCGCCAGGTCGCATCACCGCAATGCGCCAGCCCGAACCGGCGCCTTTCATCATTCCGCCACGCAGAGCCGGCATCAAACCGGCACGAATCAACGAAGACTTGCCGCTGCCTGATGTTCCGACGACTGCGAGAAACCTGGTGCGTTGCAGTCGCGTGAGCAACTCGTCTGCTTGTCCTTCGCGACCGAAGAACAGCCGGTACTCGTCAGTCTCAAATGGTCTTAGTCCGGGGAAGGGATTTTTAACGGGTTTAGATGAAATCACTGTTGGCCTCCTTCTGCGGAGTGGACGGCCCTGACAAAGTCCTGCAAGTCGCTGGGATCGAACGACGTATAATTCCGAATGACATAAGGCACCAGGTGAGTGAGGAAGTCTTCTTTCTGATCGCTTTGCGGCGCGCCCACGTAGACGGCGCTCGCGCTCCAGTCCTCTTCACGACCATAGCCGTAAGCTTTCTCGAGGTCTTCCAGATTTTTGCGTACCCATGGCTCGTCGCCGTTGCCGAAATATACAAGCGCCGCGTCACACTCGCGCAGGTTCTTGTGGTGATAGTCCATGAGCGTGGCTGCAGTATCACCGTCGAGCCATGTAATGACTTCGAGGTTCTGTTTGAAGAGATACTCTTTGATCGGTCGCACTAGACCGCGGTCGCGGTTTTCACAGATCAGGTAAACCTGTTTCAGTTTTGAGCGACCGTTTTGTCTCGAGGTTGCAACCACCGCAGGCGGATTCAGTTTTTCGACAATGCGCGTCTACAGATCCTCGATGCTTGTTTGCAGCAGTTCAGCGCCACTGCCGATGCGTGTTTGCACTGCGGTGATGAATGCCTTTTGACGTTCGTCGGTAACTTCGAGTGCTGGCGTCATGAGTCCCTGCGGCATCCATAGGAGACGTGTGAAGGAGGAATCTTTCGCGGAACGTTGTGCAGCGACCTCTTCCTGAATCGCGAGTATCGAGCGCGGATCGTCTTCGGGGGCCGAACCATAACGTTTGCCGATC
>DATNFX010000216.1:0-12777 GCA_035606195.1 Pyrinomonadaceae bacterium | reverse complement strand
TTTACTCGAGTTATTGGAGGCATTCATTTGGTAAAAGCTGAACGCATGCAGGTCGAGGAGACACCCGGCAGTGCATGGCTAACTGGACTGGCAGCCTGGTTTATTCCGGGACTCGGTCACGTTCTTCTTAAAAGATGGTTTCGCGCAGCTCTGATGGGCGGGGCCGTTTGGGTTTGCTTTTTTGTCGGTCTTGCTATGGGCGGTCATCTCTTCGATCTCACGACCGATGGTTGGATAATCCTTCAAATTCCACCGATGATTGCGAACCTCGGATCTGGCGCTCTCTACATAGTTTCGTGGTTACTCAACTACGGCTTTGCTGATGATCCAGTGCGGGCCGCACGCGCTACCTACGAATATGGCAATACTTTTCTACTGATCGCCGGTCTCCTCAACTTTCTGAATATGCTCGACGCTTTCGATATCGCCGCTGGGAGGAAATCTTGAGACACTTCCTCGTAATGGCCCTCTTCGCTGCTCTCGCTTCAATCATCTTTGGAGCGATGGCGAAAGACACAACGCGTGAGCGATTGATCTACGGACTTAAAGTATTTGCTGAGTTCATGGTGATTGGACTGGTGCTGAGCTGGATCCTCTATTTCATCCCGTGACGCTGCAGAGATGGCTGTATTTGAAACTGAGGCTCTGATCCTTCGCAGTTACAATCTGGCAGAGGCTGACAAGATTGTCGTCTGTTTGAGCCGTTCCGCGGGATTAATAAGAGGGGTCGCCAAGGGTTGTCGAAAACTGAAGAATCGTTTTGGCGCCGCACTCGAACCCTTCACGCTCGTCAATCTCACCTACTACGAAAAAGAGAATCAGGAACTCGTCTCGTTCCGGCAGGTCGAGATCTTAAAGTCGCGCTTTAACCTCGCGTCGAATGCGGGGATACTCACAGGTTTCTCATACATGGGCGACCTGCTGATCGATTTTTCACCACCACACCAGGCACATGACAATCTTTTTCGAATGGCGATCGCATGTTTCGAAGCGGCATCGGAAACTCCGGACGATCTGGATGCCGTGCTTCGTTACTTTGAGATCTGGTTGCTGAAGCTTGAAGGTTTTCTGCCGGAACTGCGGACGTGTGCAAGCTGTCAAAGAGCTTTAGGTGATGATGGAGCAGCTTACCTCGGCTCGGATTTGTCGTTGCTATGCTCGCAGTGCAGTAATGGAAGAGGAAGGGTTGTCTCGAAACGGCTTCACGGGCTCTTGCGAACTGCGGAGAAGCTTTCGCCGGCGAAGTTTGCTGAAGGGACGAGGGAGATGTCGAAGGAAACAAGACGCGAGATGGCGGAGTTGACGTTTCAGATTATCGGGCACGTGCTTGAACGCATACCGCGCATCCGCCCAGCGAGTTGAGCTTGGACACAGTCAGAACCACCTCGCGGTAGCGGGTGGGTGCAAGCGGAGCGCGCCAGTGTCCGAGCCCGTTGGCTGCGCACCCACCCGCTACCGCGAGGTGGTTCTGACTGTGTCCAAGAATGATTTTGGTTTTTCAGGTAATACTTGAAGAAAACCCGATTTGTTAACAAAAGTCTTTAACTTCAAGAACTTCCTTATCCCCCGATACATCATCGGGGCTATGGCGCCCTACATTCTCATCTCACTGTTACTACTCACAGCGATCCTGTTAGCACAACAGGCCGCGCGTCTCGCTGAAGTCGTAGTCTATGCTGATCTACCGTTCTCATTCCTTGTGTCACTCGCAGCCGCGCTGTTACCTGGAGTCCTCATCTTCTCGATTCCACTCGCGACCCTCGCAGGAATAATCATCGGCTTCTCGCGCATGGGAAGCGACAGTGAGATAGTCGCGATGCGTGCTGCAGGCATCGGGTCCTGGACCATGATCTGGCCGGCCCTACTCATCGGACTCTTATTCACCGGCGCCACTACTTACCTGCATCTGAAAGAAGCGCCTGAAGCTGCCCGAGACCTCGAGCGCATCGCAGTTGAAGGAATGCTCGCAAAACTCGAGTCACCGGTCGAGCCACGAACCTTCAGCACACTACCGCGATACGTGATTTACGTTCGTGACGGTAACAAAGAAGAGGGAACGTGGGGACGTGTCTTCATCTTCGAACAACGCACCGGTAACACCACGAAAGTCTACACCGCCCGTTCCGGACGCATCGACGCAGCCGGCGACCAGTCTGAGTTGGTCCTTACTGACGTGCTTTCGACTGAATTTCCCGGCGCTGCTACTGAAGCAGAAACTAAACAAGCTGCAGCGACTAATATTCTCGGCGGCAACAACGGAGAGAAATCCTATGTCGTCGATCGCTCCGACCAGTTGCGATTCTCGATCAATACAGGACGTGCCGAGCTGGTCAACCGGGTAAATCAGCGAGACACAAATGCCGATGCCATGGAGTGGAGCGAACTACGTGAAAGAGTCGACTCCGGATCACCAGACGAGCAAAGGGAAGCATTAAGAGTTTTGAACCGCCGCGCTGCCTTGTCACTGGCGCCTCTGGTTTTTTCACTCCTCGGCGCAACCCTCGGATTGCGAATACGACGCGGTGGCAGAGGCGTCGGTGTGTTGCTCACGCTGATCGTCGTCATTGTTTACTACCTCCTGTCGCTTATGGGTGAATCGATGGCGCGTGCGGGAACAGTCGCGCCTAACCTTGGACCATGGCTGGCAACAATCTTTGTGCTCGGTTTGACCGTTCTGCTCTTATTCGTCAATCGAGTGCCATTTGTGTCTTCGCTGCCGATCTTGTCGCGCCGCACTAAAGAAGCTAGAGTCGTAGCCCGGACCAGTCAGACCAAACATCGCATCTTCTCAGCTATCGGCTTTCCGAGTCTGATGGACGCAACTCTTTTTCGTTCACTCATTGTGACCTTTGTCGTGTGCTTTGCGGCACTGGTCGCAATCTTCAACATCTTCACGCTGTTTGAACTCTGGCGCTTCATTGCCACCACTCATGCGGGTACAGGTCTGGTAGCGAGATATCTGTTGTTTCTGATGCCGCTCATCACCGTCGAACTCTTTCCCGCGACGATGCTGATTTCGGTGTTGGTAACTTATGCATTGCTTGCGAGGAGACATGAAGCTATCGCGTGGTGGGCGTCGGGTCAGAGCGTCTATCGATTGATGTTGCCGGGCTTCTGCTTTGCGATCGTGATGGCGTTCGGCTCCTGGCTGGTCCAGGAATATGTAATGCCTGGCGCGAATCTCAAACAGGATGGACTGCGCGCACGCATCCGTGGAGACAAAGCACGCGCGACAACGCCCACTGGCCGCCAGTGGCTTGCATCGACGGAAAAGCGCCGCTTCTACTCATATGAATATAGTGAAGACGGTCGTCTAATCGAACCAACTGTTTATGAGCTTGATGAGGACGCAGTGCACCTGGCCCAGGTCATCAGCGGGAAAAGCGGAGTCTGGTTAGATCCGAGTCATGTGAAGTTCACCGACGTCGAAACGCTTCAGTTGAAAGGGATGGGTGTTGAACGCAAATCTGACGCGGAAATAACCTTCGCGGGCGTTGAGTCACCGGCAGTCTTCAAACCAACGACTGACCGTCCTTCACAACTGAGTGCGAAAGACTTGCGAGGGTATCTTGATGCCGCGAAACAGCGCGGCGTCGACGTATCGTCGCTCGCAGTGGCGTTGCAGAGGAAGTATGCAGGTCCATTCGGTATCGTGATAATGGCCCTGATAGGAATGCCGCTCGCGGTTTCGTTCGGGCGAAAGGGAACCGTAATCGCGCTCTGCGCCGCTGTAGTGGTCGGTGTTGCCTATTGGGCACTCGGCGGCGGTTTCCAGCAACTCGGAAATCACGGACTGCTTAGACCCTCCGTCGCCGGCTGGTCTCCCCTCGTCATCTTCACCGCCGCAGGCACCTACTTCCTCTCCCGAGTAAGAACCTGAGCCACAAAAAGGCACATAAAGCACAAAAAAGAAAAATCTTCCTTTATGTGCTTTATGTGCCTTTTTGTGGCTAAAACTTTACTGTGGCTAAGTGCCGGTTTCCCAGCTCGAGATGTATTCGAGTTGTTCGGCTGTGAGAGTGTCGATCGAAATGCCGAGAGCGCGAAGTTTAAGGCTTGCGATCTCGGTATCGACTTCCGCTGGTAACAGGTGAACGCCCGGCGCCAACGTACCTTTCTTCTTCACGAGGTACTCGACCGACAGCGCCTGGTTCGCAAAGCTCATGTCCATCACGCTCGCGGGATGACCTTCCGCCGCAGCGAGATTGATCAGACGTCCTTCACCCAGCACGATGATCCTGCGACCGTTCGACTGGACCTTATACTCCTCAACAAACGGACGAATCGTCGACGGATCGCCCGCCATCTCTCGCAACGCAACCAGGTTCAGTTCGAGATCGAAGTGACCGCTATTGCAAACGATCGCGCCGTCTTTCATTCGTGAAAAATGCTCGCCATCGATCACGTGACGATTGCCGGTGACAGTCACGAAGATGTCGCCAATCGACGACGCTTCACTCATCGGCATCACACGGAATCCGTCCATCACTGCTTCGACGGCCTTGATCGGATCGACTTCCGTCACGACGACATTCGAGCCCATGCCACGCGCACGCGATGCGACACCCTTGCCGCACCAGCCGTAACCAACAACTACGAGCGTGCGTCCGGCAAGCAGAATGTTTGTCGCGCGAATAATACCGTCGAGGGTCGATTGGCCCGTGCCGTAACGATTATCGAAGAAGTGTTTCGTCTGCGCGTTGTTAACCGCGATCGAAGGGAAGGGCAGCACGCCTGCAGTTTCCATCGCGTGCAGGCGCTGAATGCCCGTGGTTGTTTCTTCAGTTGAACCGATAATTTCTTTGATCTGTCCGGCGCGTTCCTTGAGCAAAGTCGCGACCACATCCGAGCCGTCGTCAATGATGATGTCGGGATGCGAATCCAGTGCTGTCCTTACGTGACGATTGTAGGTGTCGGTCGATTCGCCTTTGATTGCGTACACCGGGATGCCCCAATCAGCGACAAGCGATGCCGCCACGTCGTCCTGCGTTGAAAGCGGATTCGACGCGATCAACACGGCTTCTGCGCCGCCCGCCTGAAGAGCGCGAGCGAGGTTTGCTGTTTCGGTTGTGATGTGAGCGCAGGCGACGAGCTTGACGCCGCTCAGTGGTTTCTCTTCGGCAAATCTTTCGCGGATGAGACGAAGAACAGGCATTTCACGTTCAGCCCATTCAATTTGCTGCTTGCCGTGACCCGACAAGCTAATGTCTTTCACGTCGTATTCGACGGACGGTGCAGAACTCATGTTGGTTATTTAATCCTTTACTTGAATTATGAATGCCTCGGTCACTCTAAACACCGGCGCCTGCTCGCAACGCTTCGGCTTTGTCAGTCTTTTCCCAGCTGAAGCCTTCCTCGTTGCGTCCGAAATGGCCGTAAGCAGCGGTGGCCCTGTAAATCGGTCGGCGCAGGTTGAGTGATTCGATAATGCCACGCGGAGTCAGTTCGAAGTTGTTTCGAACCAGCTTGGATATGGCGGCGTCGCTGATGCGGCCTGTACCAAACGAATCGATCGAGACCGAAACCGGCTCGGCGACTCCGATGGCGTAAGCCAGTTGGACCTGACAACGATCTGCGAGGCCGGCAGCGACGATGTTCTTCGCAACGTAACGCGCCATGTAAGCAGCGGAACGATCGACCTTCGTCGGATCTTTCCCTGAGAATGCGCCGCCACCATGTGGCGCGTAGCCGCCGTAAGTGTCGACGATGATCTTGCGGCCGGTAACGCCCGCATCGCCCTGCGGACCGCCGGTAACAAATCGGCCCGTGGGGTTAATGTGATACTTCGTGTCGTTATCGAGCAATTCAGGTGAAACGGTGTGCTTGATTACTTTCTCCTGGATTTCAGCACGCAACTGCTCGTTGGTGACATTCGGATCGTGCTGCGACGAGACGACAACGGCTTCGAGCCGGAACGGACGGCCATCACGATACTCAACCGTAACCTGCGACTTGCCATCCGGACGGAGGTAAGGCAACTCACCTGATTTGCGAACTTCGGAAAGCCGCCGCGCGAGAAGGTGAGCCAACTGGATTGGCAGAGGCATCAGCTCGGGAGTTTCGTTACAGGCAAAACCAAACATTAACCCCTGATCGCCGGCGCCACCGGTGTCTACCCCCATCGCGATATCAGGCGACTGTCTGTCGAGTGCGGACAGAACGGCGCAGGTGTCGCAATCGAAGCCATACTTGGCTCTGGTGTAACCGATCTCACGAATCGCCTCGCGCGCGACTCTGGAGTAGTCGATCACGGCGTTGGTCGTGATCTCACCGGCGACAACCACCAGTCCGGTGGTGACGAGAGTTTCACAAGCTACGCGTGCGGTGGGATCGACACTCAGTGCGGCGTCAAGTACTGCATCAGAGATTTGATCGGAGATTTTGTCTGGATGGCCTTCAGTGACGGACTCAGAGGTGAACAGGTAACCGGATTCGCTAATCAAAACAGCTCCTTTATGTGTACAGACTCGAATTCAGTGCAGAAAAAGACCGCGTAGATTAGCAGTCTGCGTTTCCCAGTGTCAAGGCGACAACCCCCGCAGAACTTAGGCAAAATCAAGGCTTCTGCTTAAATCCCACCCACGGCAGTGGGCGGATTTTTCAAGTCCTTTCTACCACGAACCCTCGCGGATGTGGCAATCCCGCCAACGGCAGTTGGCGGATCGTTCAAGTTCGAACTATTTATTAACAAGCCGAATAATGGGATAAATAGGGAGGACCTGAAGTATCCGCCCACTCCTGTGGGGCGGGATTAAAAGTATTTTAAGAGATCGGTTTGTAGAAAGGACTTGAACAATCCGCTCACTACCCGTGAGCGGGATTTTGCGTAATCAATCGATTTAACGACCTTCTGGTCGCCAGCCACCTCGTTTTATCGGGCAATTAGAAGTATCGCCACCCAAATAACAAAATTTTCTGTTACAAAATTGCCTGCTCCCGCATCTAACGCTGAAACTAAGTAGCGCCGCACAGAGGGAACCACAAGCCTCCTCTCCCACAGGTTCGAGGACACTCTGCAGACTTTCAATTGATGAGATCGCTCGCTCCAATTGTTTATGTCACACTCACACTCAACTCGTCTTGAAGTAACTCAAGCACTGCTGAACTGTGCCCGTTCCTTCGGTTTTCAGTTTGGTGAAGATACGGCGTTGGTCGCTGTCCAGCACATGCTTCAACAAACCGTGGATCTCTTTCAAACGGCGGGTGCGATGGGACTCAATCCGGAAAACATCTTCGCGCTCGGCAAAGTCTATTCAAACAGTGCCGTGGTCATTGAGAAGCTGCGGGCGATGGGAGTTACTGTGCTCGACTCGGTGATGCCGCTGCCGGGTGAATTCCATCGCTATTTTGACGAGGATACGAACCGATTGTGGCAAGTCGCGACCGAGCAACTCGCCCGGCGCAGAATCAAGCGCGTGCTCGTCTTGGATGACGGTGGCGTTTGCATTACGAGCGTTCCCAGCGAAGTCTTACAACGCTATTCAATGTGCGGTGTCGAACAGACTTCTCGGGGAATCTTCCTGTTTGAAGAGAAGTCACCACCGTTTGCTGTGATGTCATGGGCCAGAGCGGCCGTTAAGTTGGAGATAGGCGGCGCAGTCTTCTCGCAATGCTTCATCGACAGAATAAATAGAGAATTCCGTGATGGCCGGCCGCTGCAAGGAGAACAAGTTGGCGTAATCGGCATGGGAAGCATTGGCCGGGCCGTCGCAAATCTCGCCGCGAGACAAGGCAACAAAGTGTTTTACTGCGATCCTAATGCGCAGCTGCCTTCTGCTCTCTCCAATCGTGTCACGCGAGTGGACTCCATCGAAGAGCTGATGCTCCGTTGTAATTACGTAATGGGATGTTCCGGGCGCGATCCGTTTAACGACATATGGCCACTCGAGCACAAACCCGGCATAAACCTTATCAGCGCTTCCAGTGGTGACCAGGAGTTTGGTCCAATAATAAAAGATCTAAAACAGAAGCCGCGTTTAAGGGTAGCGCCCGATAGCTGGGATATCATTTCCGGAGATGGACCATGCGGGCCAATTCGGATTGCCTACCTGGGATACCCTTATACTTTCGTATCTCGTGGCATCGAAGCCGCTCCAACCGAGATCGTACAGTTCGACACTGGTGGCTTGCTCGCTGCACTGGTCCAGGCCCGGCTCTTTCTTGAAGAATGTGAAACGGGGCGCGAGCAGAATAGTGGCATCCATCGATTATCGCCGCACGCGCAACGCTTTGTTTTGAATAGGTGGGTTCGCGCGATGAAAGATCGATCGATCGATCTCGAGGAACTACTCGTAACTAATCCGGACATCCCTGGCGCTGCACAGCATGATGATTGGTTTATCAAAAACACTGAGCCGCGTCCGAGTAAACACTACAGACCGGTAAAGGCGATTGAGGAAATGATGGATCAATTCATTCGCGAGGGTCGTGTAGTCAAGGCGCAAGGTCAAGCCTGACCCTGACCTCGGTACCTTTGGAGATTGCCGAATCAATTTCAATTCTCGCGCCCGCAGCATGTGCTCGTTCCTGCATACTAACGAGACCAAGCGTCGCGGCGCGCGGCGCGCGTTTTCGCAGACTCTCCGGATCGAAACCCACACCGTCGTCTTTTATCGACAACAGTAGAACGTTCTCATCTGTCACGAGCTGTAATGACACCTGAGACGCTTGCGCGTGGCGGACGATGTTGGACAGCGCTTCCTGCGCTATGCGGAAGCAAGCCGTTTCGACCTCACGTGAGAAACGTTGATTGTGATTGGCCATTTCGATAATCACGTCCACTTCCAAACCGGTGCGCTGGGTATAACGATCGACATACCAGTATAAAGCGGTGGCCAGTCCGAAATCGTCGAGCACTGGTGGACGCAGATCCACGGAAAGATCGCGGACCAGCCGGAGTGCCTCATCAACTGCCTCGAGATTGTCTTTGACGTAGGGACTTATTTCCGAGACCTGTCGAACCTGCGGTACCGTGTGAAGGTTCATCTTGATTGCCGTCAGAATCTGTCCGATCTGATCGTGCAATTCGCGCGAGATGCGGCGTCGTTCATCCTCCTGCGCTTCGATTAACTGGCGCGAAAACATTTGCAGTGCGTCCTGCGCAAGTTTGCGCTCAGTGATATCACGGGCGATGCCTTGAACTCCGGTCATCACGCCGTTCTCATAGATCGCGCGGCTGCGAACTTCGACTGGTACCCGGCGGCCGTCCTTTGCTATCACATCGACTTCGAAAGAAGTTTCACCCTGTTCCGCCAGCTTTGCATAGAAGGTCTTACGCCGGAAACGGAGATCGTCTGCGGCCACGAATTCAAAAAAATTATGCCCGACGATTTCGTCTCGCTTGTATCCTGACAGTGTTTCGGCAGCGTGGTTTACCCTGATGTAATTTCCCTCGAGGTCGTGAACGTAAATGGCATCCCTCGCGTTTTCAAACAACTCGCGATAACGTTCTTCACTCTCGCGCAACGCAACTTCAGCGCGCTTCCGTTCAGCAATTCGCTCCTCGAGTTCCGCCACGTAATGCTGGCTCTGTTCAAACAACCGCGCATTTTGAATCGCACTCGATGCTCGTGGCGCCAGCCTCTCCGCCACGCGTACATGTTCAGGCTGAAAGAAGAATGGCTCCGCCTTGTCCATTGAATAGAGACCGATGACTTTGCCGGCTGCAACCAGCGGCACTCCAATCCAATTGCGAACGTGGCCGGCGCCGCTCACCCATTGCCATCCCGGATCTCTGTGAGTATCCGCCACGACGACACTCTGTTTAGTCGAACAGATGCGCTGCAAAATAGCGTTGGTATTGAGGTCGAGCGCAATAAACCGAGATTTCTCGCCGTTCTCTGTTACATAGTGTCTGAATGCGGTGACGATGAATTGCGAGTTTCCATCCAACAACATCACATTTGCGCTGTCGTAAGGGACTAATTGACCCAGAAAGTCGAGCAGCGTTTCGGCAACTCGTTCGAGACTAAGATCCTCGGTCAACGCGATATTGGCATCGCGCAGGATTTCGGTTTCTAATGTCTTTTCTTTATCCACAGATTACACAGATTCTAAATCAATCTGGGTAATCTGTGGATAGCAGATTTCGTTGACAACGTTAGTTCCGACGTGTATATGCTTGCCTCGCTTTATCAAACTTCAGATTCAAACTCCTCAGTCTCACCCCTGTGAAGACTGGAGTCGACCCGAACAAGGAGGTTCTTGACTCAAGATGAAACGCAGGAAAAATGTTAGAACAATGGTTTGGGCGTTGGTGGCTGCAAGCGCGCTTTTTGGATTGACCGCGGGCGCCGGCGCCGTTCAGGGCGACAAGAAGATCAGGATGTACGATGACTGCGAGCCCACTAGTTTCAACGCAGTGCTCGGCGATGGAGCTTGCGTTGGTAATGGACACACCACGTTTGATGAATTCATTGCGGAACTGGCAGCAACACAGGACGCACACGCCTGGAGAAATCAACCAACCGCGATGCACATCAACGTTGGGCGTCCGACATTCATCGAAAACCGCGGTGGTGAAACGCACACGTTCACGCCCGTGGCAAACTTCGGTGGTGGGTTTGTAAACGAGCTCAATGGGATTTCCGGCAATCCGGTTCCCGCTCCCGAATGCCTTAATTTCGCGACGATCGTTTTCGTTCCGGCCGGCGGCACCGAAGAAGGACCGACCGCTGGAAGTTCAGATCTTCCCGTTGGCTCACACAAATTCCAGTGCTGCATTCATCCATGGATGCGCACCGTGATCGAAGTTGCTGATCCGGGATCAAATGCACCGGCAGCACCGTCTGCTGCAAAGCACAATCATTGATCCCAGGACTCACTCCCTTTTCCTTTTCGCGACAGGCAGGCAGCCATGTGCTGTGTGTCTGTCGCGAAAATGCTTTAACTCACATCCCCGATGACCCCGATCTCCTCCACGCCACAGCCTGAACCGACACCACCGGCGCAGGGCGGTCAATCACCGTCACTGTGGCTTTATCTGGTGCTGCTAATGGTATCAGCCGGCTTTGTCGTCGCTGCATTTAGGATGCATGGAGTTGACTGGGCCGGACTTCTGCTGAATCTCGCGTCGGACCTGATCGTCACCGTCATTATCTTGATAGTGATCGATCGACGGTTGCGGACGCAGGAGTTGGCGACGCTGAAACGTTTGCCGTTCATCACGTCGCGTAGATTCGTCTCGTTCCTCTCGCCGACGCGACGGCTGGGGCAACGCTACGCTCTTAATCTACTCGTTGCACTCGAGCCGCTCATTGCCGGCAAGATCGAATTGCAGGGATTTCCTGCTCTTGAAGAGAAGGTGCGCAAGGGATTTGTGCTTCGTGCCGGACCAGGCGAAGGCAAAACAACCTGGACGCAGTTAGCCGCTGCGAACCTCAGTCGAAAATACATCAGTTACAACTCGGAAGGACGCGTTCCGATCCTATTTTCTCTCGTGCGTTGGTTACCTGATCGTTCGCTTCATGATGCGCTTCACGAGTCTTTTGGATCTTACGCGCCGTGCGGGCGTTGGCTTTTTAATCGACTACTCAAATCCGGAAACGTCGTGGTGTTGCTTGATGGTTACGACAAACTGTGGAAGCGCGATGTAGATTTTATGGATCAGCTCAAGCAATTGCGCACAGAGTTTCCGGGAATCGCATGGACGGTAATCTCGCGCGCTGACAAACCAATACCCGCCGACCTCGGTGAATCGGAACGCCTGGCGCCGCCAACTGCCGAGGAACTACAAGTCATTCGCCGCAGATTGAAAACGTCAACATGAGGACGACTACATGAACGTCTCAACATCAATAAAATCACTCGTCATTCTCGCCATCATAGCTACAAGTTCGACCGTGTATTCGCAGACTCCGGGACATAGTTCCAGCACACGAGTGGGGAGTTCGCTGGTCGAAGAGTTTTCTTTCGTGCTTAAAGACTTCCGCATGGACCATCAGGGGCAGGCCAATAATCTGAACCTTACGATCTC
Organism: Pyrinomonadaceae bacterium; assembly: GCA_035606195.1. Classification (GTDB taxonomy): domain Bacteria; phylum Acidobacteriota; class Blastocatellia; order Pyrinomonadales; family Pyrinomonadaceae; genus PSRF01. Next base: position 803 of record DATNFX010000216.1, on the reverse strand, counting down.
GTATCGCTATGCCGCTAACGTCACTAAGGCTGATTATCCTGACTTCCGCTGGCTGGCTAAAGACGTCGAGACGTTTCTGACTAGCTATCCAAATGAAGACGACTACTGGGAAATCGTGAACAGGCAAATCACCGCGCTGCTGTTGAAGAAGTATGCGGGTGTCGTTGCGGTTACGTGTGAAATCAAAGTAGATCCCACAAGCGTTGTTCCATACACGCGCTCGAGCCGCGTCACCCGCGAGCGTTCACGGGCCAGATCAAAGTAGAGTTACTTAGTTACTTAAGGCCTTGCCTCAAGAGGTCGGAATCATTCTTGGATCGGGTCAGTACAGGGAGCGGTAGCGACCTGGTCAACCGTGAGAATCAAGAATTATTGGAAAGATCGCATGCTGACCACTGACCAGGTCGCTACCGCTCCCTGTACTGACCCGATCCAAGTGCGACTCCGACTTTTGAGGAAAGCCGTTACTTAATAGTGAGAACAGTAAAGGTGTTTGCTGAAATCGCCTCTTCACCATACTTTGATTCACGATCGGTCCAGAACAGTTAGTATACAGGGCCAAAAGTTGTAGAATGCAAGCCACAATGAAACGATTGCTTGGCAAACTTCAGGATTTACGCTCTCAAAGAGATCTACGTTACCTTGCCCGGTGGGAACTGATTAGAGCAAAAGGCCGGGACCGATTCGTTTTGCGTACGACTCTGACCTTCACCCTGTTAATGATTCCTACCAGCGACTTCATTGACTATCTTGTTGACGGGAGTATGCACCCATGGTCCGAGCGGTTCTGGATAAATGCCGGT
>DATNFX010000215.1:0-5904 GCA_035606195.1 Pyrinomonadaceae bacterium | reverse complement strand
CGCCGCCGTCGTGCGGGACGAGTTTCTAATGCTGGCGCTTCCGGTTTTTCGACGGTCGACGTTGGTTTCGGAGAAGGAGCCGTGTTTCTGAAGAGCTGTTGTGACGGGGCTGCGGGAGGTTCGCTTTCTACAAAGATTTCCTTTTCCTGTAACGATGGCTCGCTGAACGCCGCGTCAATCGCAGGTTCAAACAGAGTTGGCTGGCGCCGCTCCAGCACAAGCGCGCGCCCCAAACTGCGATCGATAAGACTGGCAAACAAATCGTTCATGCAACATTCACCGCACTGAGAAATCGTTATTCCTGCGAACCGGGAAACTTCCCGTTCTCAGAAGAAACTTCGGCAACGTCCAGCGAACTGTAGGGGCGGCCCTCCGTGGCCGCCCGGCGTGGAACTCGATCTTTTGCAACACGATCGAATCGGTCCTTTAACAAAGAGATCGATTCGACGTCGGGCGGCCACGGAGGGCCGCCCCTACAGTACGTTCTCAGGCGCCTAGTATTTCCAGGTACAGTCGGCGGCGGGTGGCGGTCATTGATAGGATGTCGCGCTCGCTCCAGCCGTAAGCTGACGCGAGCGAGTGAACGTCCTGCAATAATCGCTGTGCCCAATCCTCGATCTCGCCCCAGAGGTAAGAAAGAATGTCAAAGACTGTGGGCCAATGATGCGAACAAGCGGGACAGGTCAGAAGTATCTGAACCTCCGCTTGTGGATCAGCGTCAGCCATCTTTTGCCCCAAAAGCTTTACCACCTCGTCCGGGAGTGCCGATGCCGAAACTGCAACCCCATCGTTTCGCGCTTCGACACACCGCTCCATCAGAAGTTCCCGCGCGTGGCCTCCATCCCCCGCAACCGCTAGCAGGTCGTCGGTCGTCGGCACGCGGTAATCCACTTCGTAGCCGCCGGAAGTTAATTTCAGCGGCTCGGATGTGGCGGGCTTGGTCAACAAATCCTGCGTACTAAACGCGAGCTCGAGGCGCTCACCACATTCCGGACAACCGGCGATTGCCTCGAACCTCGATCCAAACAATTCCTGTCGCAGTTGCAGCAGCCCGCGATCGCGCTCGCCGATGCTGATCCTGGCCCACTCGTCCGTGGTTTTCTCCGGCCACGCCAAAGCCAGTAACGTCACGGCGCGTTGCAGCGGGTGTTGCGCGAGTCCCTGCTCCCACGCCGTGAGAAGATTAGTTGCGCTCAGAGCTAGCACTCCGCTCCTGTTTATGCCGGCTCAGTAAATGTCGGCTCGCTGGGTTCAGGAACTTCTGTGTCGCGTTCCCAACCTTCGTTCTCCAGTTTCAAGTGTTGGATTGCGATGGCGTTGGCGTTTGCATCCAGATCCGGTAACGACTGGAATTCACTCACCCAACAACGAAACACTTTGTAAGCAATCACGAGCTGCCCGGCTTCGTTGTAAGCCTCGATGATGATGTCTTTTCGAAAGTCCTTCAGTGAGACCTCCGAGCCCAGGCCGGCGCCAAAGTTCCAAACTTTGTTGGCCCATTGCTCGAACTCCTTGTCGTGGGTCACGCCGCGTTCGAGAGTGATCGCTTCAAACTCCGTACGGCCGGGAGATTTCCGGCTGCTGCTGGGATCACCACCTTCGCGATGTTTGACTACTTCAGTCGTGCGCTTGAGTGCACTAACCTTGCTCACGCCGGCGACATACTTGGCGTCCCACTTCACGCGGAATTTGAAGTTCTTGTAAGGGTCGAAACGCTGAGCGTTAACTGTAAATTGTGCCATTGCGATGCTCCTCTTTTTTCGATTGCCTTAGACCTCAATCTGGCCGGCCATCTGCTGCAGTTTAAGGACGACGAACTCGGCAGGCTTGAGCGGTGCAAAACCGACAATGATGTTTACGATGCCGAGGTTGATGTCATTTTGCGTCGTAGTTTCTTTGTCGCATTTGACGAAGTAAGCATCGCGTGGCGTGGTTCCCTGAAACGCGCCTTGCCGAAACAGGTTGTGCATAAACGCGCCGACATTGAGCCGGATCTGCGCCCAGAGCGGCTCGTCGTTCGGTTCGAACACGACCCACTTCGTTCCTCTGTACAGGCTCTCCTCGATGTAGAGTGCTGTGCGTCGCACGGGAATGTATTTCCATTCGTCGGCCAATTGATCCGCGCCGCGCAATGTTCGCGATCCCCAGACGACTCGACCGGCAACTCCGAACGACCGAAGACAATTGACTCCGAGTGGATTGAGTTGACCATTCTCCGGATCCGTCATCGGGATTTGCAGTGCAGGCACTCCCGAGAGAGTCGCATCCAATCCGGCGGGCGCTTTCCAAACTCCACGTTGCGTGTCAGTGCGTGCAAAAACTCCCGCCACTGCGCCGCACGGAACAAAGTTGTCGATCAGATTGTCCTGCTGTGGGTCCGGCTGCGAGAGTCGCGGAAAGAAAATCGCGGCGTTACGCGCATCTGTTCCTGACAGCGGGAAGGCGGCGATGCCGGTAACGGCGTTCGCCACGGTGGTCCAACCTGTGGGCGGGTCGACTATCAGCATCGCCCTTCGCTCGACACAAAGTGACAAGGCAGCCGTCAGCGTTGTTGCTCCACCTACGTCGGTAGTTCGATTGATCGGAGGGATGCACAGCAAGTTGAAAAGGTCGGTTTTACGTAAGGCATGAATCCCGGTCTTCGAATTAAGGCTGCCGGTGTAATTGGTGTCGGTCAGCGCGCCCCCATCGTCACCATCCGTATTCGCCTGTGTGAAACTGTTTGCAATGGTGCTGGTAAACGGATCGCCGGTTGGCACGGGTGCGTGAGGTGGCGGTGAATTATTGTCTGCCGGCAGGCCGGTGACGTTAACCAGCGTTGATTGTTGATTCAGTATTTTGTCAGGGCTGCGTGGTGACGCGTGACTGTTGGAGACGTTAAGGAACTGCTCCGTGGTTCCGGTGGCAGTGTCGCGGATAAAAATATTGTATTTCGTCACGTCCGTAGGGTTTGCCGTGATCCGCACGCGCAGGCTTTCACCCCAAAGCCCGGGACTCTTGGCCGATAGTGCGAGTCCGCCGATCGCATTAAAGGTCGCTGCTGTTCCGTTTGACAGCCTCACAATGATGGCCTGACTGCCTCCGTTAATATAAAAGTCGCGAACTGCGTAACTCATCGTGCTCGGCACCCAGAGACCGCCGAAGATGCGTTCATAATCCGCAAAGCTATTTATTACGACGGGGTCGTCAGTTGGACCACGTTTTGCAGCGCCGACGAATGCGGTGATAGAGGTTGCGACCCCTGTAATCGTTCGCACGCCGCTGGGGATTTCCTCGACGTACACGCCTGGAAAGGTCAGTGCACTCGGCATAATCTTTTACCTCCAGTTGGGATTTGCTTGGCCCAAAGGATGAAGGATTCAGGATTCAAGATGAGACTTCATTCCTTTGTGTTTAAGATTTGAGAGATCTCATCCTGCTTGGCGCGGTTGAGCCAGTAGTAGGGTGGCATTCCTTCGCGCCGGCGCTCTATTACCAGTCCTCTGTTTACAAGTTCAGCGAGGCTGGCTTCGATCTGATGATAATTTCTCTCCGTCCACTCCTTTAAAAGCCACCACTGCGCGATACCCTCCAGAGTATCCTTGGCGTCAGGATGACCTTGCAGGTACTCGAGAATGGCCTTAGCCATCTCTGTTTCCTTTTGTGGTCGATCCTTCACGCATTAATCTCTCTGCTCGTCTTTGTGTCTGAAAGGTGAGTCGGACTAAAGCACGAGCAATGCCACGAGCAGGATGGCGGTTTTGGTTTGTGTTTTTGAAAACTTCGATGTGAGTTGTTCATCGAAGTGGGACGTTGATGGCCCAGTAGTTCTGCGCGGCGTCTCTGCTAAATCATTGTGGACCAGAGGATAAGTCGGGTGGGTCAAATGTGTCCCGGTAGATGCGCGCCAATGGACCAGTATCCACAGATTACGCAGATTTTTCACTGGGCGGTTTGTCGCTTGTCGATGCGGTATTTCTTGATTAAGCGACCGAAGGCGCGGCGATCTTTGCCGGCTTCCTGGGCGGCGTGGGTTACGTTTCCGTTGTGAGTGCGGAGTAAATCGGTCAGGTAGTGTTTTTCAAACTCTGCGATGACAGAAGCTTTTCTCTCTGCAAACGAAACGGGCTTGCTGTCTTCGCAGCACTCTGTTTTTGGAATTGGTAAGTTTTCTGTGCGGATGGTTTCGAGTTCGTTCAGCACGGTCAGTTGTTGAATCACATTCTGGAGCTCACGGACATTGCCCGGCCAGTTATAACGACACAACGCGTCCATCACTTCGGATGATAGGGGTGGTGAGATTTGCCCCGCTCGCTCGGAATAGACTCTCCAGAAATGAGCCGCGAGCAATGGAATATCCGATCTTCGTTGACGAAGCGGCGGCAGGGCGAGGCTTATTACGGCCAAACGGTAGTAGAGATCCTCGCGAAAAGTCCCGTCCTGAATTTTTAGCGGCAACTCGATGTTGGTCGATGCGAGGATCCAGACGTTTGCCTGTTTGGGCCTTGCAGATCCAACCGGGTAGTAAACCTGGTCCTGAAGAAACCGTAACAGTTTGACCTGATTCGTGATGCTGAGAGTTTCCACCTCATCGAGGAAAAGTGTGCCGCCTTCGGCTTCGGCGATTAGTCCGGGTTCAGCACTGACCGCACCTGTGAACGCTCCGCGACGATGTCCATAAAGCTCGCTTTCAAAGAGATCCGTGGGAATGGCGCCGCAATTAACCGGCAAAAATGGTTTCGCTGCGCGTGGACTCGAGTAATGCAGCGCTCGGGCAAATTGCTCTTTGCCAGTTCCGGTTTCGCCGGTGAGGAGCACGGTTGAATCGAAACGAGCAACAATCGGAATCCGGCGTTTCAGATGCACCATCTTGGGATCTTCACCAAGTATTTGGGCCAAACCACACACTCCCGCCGCGTTATTTATTGCAGTATTTCGGTGACCCGTGTTGAGTAGCCGGCGCACACGTAAGAGCACTTCATTCTCCTGCAAAGGCGTAAACAAAAAGTCCTGGAACTTTTCGAGACCGTCAGTCAGGCCATTCGTCAAAACGTCTGCACTCCCCACTGTCATAACGGAAGTTCGAACGTCCAGCGAGTTCAATTCTTTCAGGAATGCGGCCGTTTCTTCTCTGTTAGTAGGCAGGATCGCGATTAATAGTTGAGGTGGTACACGTGGCGCGAATTCTCCGTTACTGGGCCGTCCGCAGATCTGTTTGACGTTGAGGTTTGTGTCGCATTCGATGAGGTGTTTGATTTTTGAGCCAGTCTCTTGATCTCGAGGAGAAGAGAAAATCAGGATATTGGACCGCAGCATGGACTTGAAACCTTTTTAGTTGAGAAATCCGATGACCCGCGTGAAGTGACTATATTGACAGAGGTTAGTTGGCCAATTTGGAGTACTCCCAACCGGGGGATGTCGGGATAAATGACTGACCTGAGATTTAGGCGGTGAGGAACATAAGGTATGAATCTCGAAAAGTCAATAAAAGTTTCTTTATCCACAGATTACACAGATTGATTTTGGATCTGCGTAATCTGCGGATAGCCGTTAGTTTGGTTTCGCGTCGGGTGGGGCCTTCAACGCCTCTTGCGCGTCGTCGTAGTGTTTCTTTGCTTCGTTGTATCCGCTTGTCGCGTCGTTGAGGCCTACCTGATTGTCGGCTTTCTTGAATGCGTCCTTGGCCTTGTTATAAAAGGAAACCGAAGTCTTGTACTTTTTGGCTGCATCGTTCAGATCCCTTTCTTCCTCTCTGTTCTTACCCCATTCAAAATAAAGCAGCGCTGTCTTGCTGAACGTTTGACCCAACTGGTTTGTGAGGCGTGGTTCCTTACTCAGGATCTGGACCGCAGTGTCGTATTCAGTTTTCGCCGCAGGATAGTCCAGGCGCTTTAACTCGATGTCTCCGAGACTCGAATGCGTTCG
>DATNFX010000214.1:0-5432 GCA_035606195.1 Pyrinomonadaceae bacterium | reverse complement strand
GTAAGAAACATCTGGAAGGATGGTCATGTCGAACGTGGCTCCGGAAAATTCGGCCAGTGGGCCAAAGAGGTCGCGGCGTCACAGAACGTGCAGTTCCTCGACGTCACAAAGTTGATTGCGGAGAAATACGAAGAGTGGGGAGAAGAAAAAGTTAAAACGTTCTTTGCGACCGATCACACGCACACCAACCCCAAAGGCGCAGAAATCAATGCACTGTTGATATTGGACGGATTGGAAACCCTCAAGGGCAAGGAAGTCGACCGTCTTCTTAGCCGCAGATTACACAGATAAGATATGATCCGCACCCGTGGATGGAATTTCCCCAAATACGGAGCTATCGCATTATAAAATCCTCTCCAAGCTCGGCGCGGGTGGAATGGGTGAGGTTTACCTGGCCCAGGATACATCCGCACTCGGCCGCCTCGTCGCGCTCAAGCTTCTGTCGGCTGAAGTTGCGAGCAATAAGGATCGTCTGCAGCGTTTCACACAGGAAGCGCGCACAGTTTCGAATCTCAATCACCCAAACATTCTCACCGTCTACGAGTTTGGACAAACAGAGTCCACCAGCTTTATCGCTGCCGAATACATCGACGGCTTAACGCTGCGACAATACCTCTCCGATCGTCGCTTTAAGCTGATCGACGTGCTCGATCTGGCACTACAGATCATGGCGGCTCTGAATGCCGCGCACGAGGCTGGCGTAGCTCATCGCGATCTGAAGCCAGAGAACGTGATGGTTCGCAAAGACCAGATCGTGAAGGTACTCGATTTCGGTCTCGCGAAGTTAGCAGAATCCGAAAGTGTTGAAGGTGGTCCAATCGGTTCCGAAGATGCGACGCGAGTCCCGGTCAACACGACTCCCGGCGTCGTGATGGGTACCGTCAATTACATGTCGCCTGAGCAATCGGTTGGCAAAGACATAGACCAACGCACCGACATCTGGAGCTTCGGCGTGGTCCTGTATGAAATGATCGCGGGCTGCCTGCCGTTTCAGGCTTCGGACATTCACCGCCAGATCATCGCGATACAGGAAGCGGAGCCGTTGCCTTTCTCGCAACACGTCAATGGTGTTCCCGAAAGATTGGAAGAGATCATCGACAAATGTTTGGCGAAAGATAAGAACGAGCGTTACCAAACTGCGAAGGATTTGCTGATCGATCTGCGCAATCTCCGGCGCAAGCTCGACGTCGATGCAGAGATCGAACGCACGGCAGCGCCGGCAATGCGGAGTTCGAGCGCCGCAGGCTCACAAGCGCCTGCAACCAATCCGGCAGCGCCGGCAGCGACCACATCGAGTGCCGAATACATCGTCTCGGGAATCAAACAGCACAAGCTCGCAGCAATCGTTGCCGTAGTCGTAATTCTTCTCGCCGCCATTGGTGTCACTGCGTATCTCCGAACCAACGGTACTGAAGCGGCGATTCAATCGATCGCGGTGATGCCGTTTGTGAACGAAGGTGGAAACGCCGACGTCGAGTATCTCTCGGATGGCATGACGGAAACGCTGATCAGCAGTCTCTCGCAGATACCGAATCTGAACGTCAAAGCTCGTTCGCTGGTGTTTCGATACAAAGGTAAGGAAACGAATCCGCAGACGATCGGGAAAGATCTCAATGTTCAGGCTGTTCTCAATGGGCGGGTCGTACAGCGTGGTTCGGATTTGACGGTCTACCTCGAACTAGTTGATGCACGTACAGGCAACTTTATCTGGGGCGATCATTACAATCGCCAGCAATCAGACCTCGCTACACTGCAGAGCGAACTCGCGCGGGATGTTTCAAGCAAGCTGCGAACAAAACTGACGGGCGCCGAAGAGCAGCGAATGATGAAGAATCCCACTGCAAACTCGGAAGCTTACAGGCTTTTTCTGCGCGGTAAGTTCTTAGCCAACAAACGAACGCCACGAGATTCGCAGGCTGCAATCGAAAACTTTCAGCGAGCGGTAAATCTCGATCCTCAATTCGCGATGGCTTATGCAGGTATGGCTACGGGTTACACGTACCTGGCTATTTACGGTTACTCGCCTGCAAAAGAAGTCTTTCCCAAAGCACGCGAATACGCGAACAAAGCTCTCGAACTTGATAGCAGCCTTACGGATCCGCACATGAGTCTCGGCCTGATGGCGTTTTTGTGGGACCACGACATGGCCACATGGGAGCGAGAGAGTCGAAAAGCTCGCGAACTCAATCCGAACTCGGCTGATGTTCATCGCCTCGAAGCAACCCGACTCTTGTTTCTTGGCAAGCCTGACGAGGCGATTGCCGAAGTAAGGCGATCGCTGGACATTGAACCGCTTTCAATCGCCGGCAATATTACTTACGCATATTGCATGATCTATTCGGGCCGGATTGAGGAAGGCGAAATGCACTCGAGGAAGACCATTGAGCTATCTCCCGAATTCTGGATGTCGTATTACCACCTCTATACCGCTTACCGGCACCAGGGTAAATACCCTCAAGCGGTGGAAGCAATAGCGAAGTCAAAAGAGTACTGGGGTGAACCAGAAGCGGCGAAGTTGATTCGAGAGACTTTTGCGAAGCGTGGTTGGCAGGGACTCTTACGAGCGATCTGCGCGCAACCGCAGCAGTTCAAATTTTACCAGTATGACCTCGCGACTTTCTATGCTGAGCTTGGCGATAAAGAAAATGCTTTTGCGAGGCTTAATCAGTCATTGGAAGATCATGAACAATTCATCGGGTTCATAAAGGTCGATATGTTCCTGAATCCCCTCCGCGACGACCCACGCTTTCATGAAATTGTGGCGAAGGCTGGTTTGCCAAACTAAGAGTTCGCTCTTAATGCCTTCTCGCCGGCTTCTTTCAACGCAGCCATCATCAGTCGATACGGGCTCGCTCCATAACTGATCCGCGCCACGCCCAGCTCGGCCATAGTCTTCGTTGGTGGAGTATCAGGTAAGAAGAGGATGTTTACTGGCAGCGGCGAGTTGTCGCACAGCTTCCTGATCAGATCCGGATCTCTCAGTCCGGGAGCGAAGAATCCGCTTGCGCCTGCTTTGGCGTAAGCTTCGGCGCGCTCGAGTGCTTGTTGCAGCTCGGTCTCGTTATGTTGTGCCGGATATGTCTCGAGAAACACGTCGCTTCGGGCATTGATGAAGAGTGGTAAGCCTGCGGTTTCTGCGGTCTCACGGATAGCTTCGATGCGCGTGGATTGATCCTCGACGGAGTGGAGTCCGTCGCCGCCGACGATTCGATCTTCGAAATTGAGACCGATGCCACCGGCTGCGATTAAGTTCCGGATGTTTTCTTTCAGTGCCGCGACGTTCGTCGCATACCCACCTTCAAAATCAAGTGTGACCGGCACGGTAACGCTGCTGACGATGCGTTCGAGATTCGCGAATACCAAATCAATTGGAATCTTCTCGCCGTCATCAAACCCCTGCGCGGCCGCAACGGACCAACTCCCAGTCGCAATCGCCTTTGCCCCCGCCTGCTCAATCGTCCGCGCGCTCCCCGCATCCCAGACATTGAACAAAATCACAGGCGAACCCTTGATATGAAGACTATTGAATAGCTCAGCTTTTTCTTTTTGCGTTGTCATTTCTATCCACAGATTACACAGATTAGGTTATATAATCTGCGTAATCTGTGGATAAAACAAGGAGAATCACTTATGTTGCAAATGCTCACGCTTATTACTCTACTATTCAGCTTTATCCCTGGGCCAGCCGTTCCGGCGCCGGCCGATTCGAAGACCATCACGATCGCCGAAGCCCGCAGCTTGCCGCTGGGAACGGTTGTAACGATTGATGGCGTCGTCACGGTTCCTTCGGGTGCATTCAGCTCGAGCACGTTCGATCAGGGATTTGCGATTCAGGACCGAACGGGCGGTATCTATGTCAGCGTTCCGAACAACAACGGCTTTGCCTTGAGACAACAGGTTCGCGTGACCGGAACTCTCGCTGACACTGTCTTACCGGGTCTGCTTGTTTTGGTTGACGTTACTGAGATCAAACCTCACGGGACTGGTCCAAAAGTGCAACCGCTTCCGGTCGCAACGGGCGCTGTCGGTGAGAGCACCGAAGGCCAGATCGTCAAGATAACGGGAACGATCACTCAACCAATCATCAATGATCTACCATTTGGATTCATCATCTTCATAAATGACGGCTCGGGCGAGGTTCATTCGTTCGTCTGCGCCTCTACGGGCATAGACGTCAGCGGGTTGAGTCCCGGTCAAACCGTCGAGGTGACGGGATTCAGCGGGGAGTTTGCAGGCTCTTTCGAAGTCGATCCGCGCAATCAGGAAGACATTCGGATCATAAACTGAGCCACGGATCACACGGATGATTTTTTATAGGCTCGGCCGGCGAGACTCGCTACCACTGTGACCAGTTCTGCCGAGTCGACGGGCTTCGGGAGATGAAACTGGAAGCCAGAGCGAAGCACGCGCATTCGATCTTCGGCTCTCGCATATGCGGTGAGCGCGGCCGCGGGAATCTGTCCGCCACGCTCTGGAGGAAGCGCGCGAATTTTTGAGATCAACGAGTAGCCGTCTTCGTCAGGCATTCCCAGGTCGCTGATGAGAATGTCAGGGTGGTATCGTTCGAGTGCTTCTAAAGCTTCCTCTGCCGAACGGCTCAACATCACTTCTGACCCGCACTCTTTCAGCACTTCACGGATTAACTCGCGTGTGTCGGCCTCGTCGTCGACTACCAGCACCTTGAGACCTTGGAGCGAGGGCAAGTCTTCGAAAGTAACAATCTCATCGCCGTGAGTCGGAGGTGACTCCGTTTCCTTCTGATCACTGCTCACGCCCACGAACGGTAGCGTTATGGTGAAGGTAGCCCCCTTCCCTTCTCCTTTGCTTTCTACACCTACACTGCCGCCGTGAAGATCTACCAGTTGCCGCACAATTGAAAGACCAAGTCCCAGGCCGCCATGGATTCGCGTGGTGCTCCCATCCGCCTGGCGAAATCGATCAAATACATACGGCAAGAACTCTTTGTTGATGCCGACTCCGGAATCACTCACCACAATCTCAACGTGCGAGTTGATGCGCTGAACCTTGACTTGTATCTTGCCGCCTTTGGGAGTGAACTTGACCGCGTTCGTCAGCAGGTTCCAGACAACCTGTTGCAGTCGATCGGCGTCGCCGGAGATTGGGCCAGCCGCCGGGTCGAGCATCGGTTGCAGAAGAATGCCTTTCGCGTCAGCCGCTGGGCGAATCGAGTCAATCGCTGCGTTGACGATGTAAATCAGATCGACTGCGCGCATATCAAGTCGCAACTTTCCGGAAATAATGCGCGACACGTCGAGCAAGTCGGAAACCAGTTGACTCTGAGATTTCGCGTTGCGGTAGATCGTCTCGACAGCACGCTCCGTGTTGGCTTCGTTGAGCTTGCCGAGTTGAAGCATGTGGGCCCAACCCATGATCGCATTCAGTGGATTACGCAACTCGTGCGAGATCGTCGC
>DATNFX010000213.1:0-2974 GCA_035606195.1 Pyrinomonadaceae bacterium | reverse complement strand
ACTGGCTGCTCGCATTTCGTTATAAACCGTTACGGCATCGAGAAACCAGACTTTGTGATGCGATTGATCCTCTTCGTCGTATTCGAAGTAAGGGTTGCGCGTCGCGCGATCGAAAGCAGGAGTCGTCTCCGACTCGCGCGCGCTAATCAGCGCTTCCTGGAACGTGACCTCATCGGCGGTACTGTTCGCATCGCTCCAGTTATAACCGTAATTGCCGAGCGCGATGATGGTCTTGTTTGAATCCAGCTCGCGCATCCGCTTGATGATGTTTTGTTCGAACCAATCCTGCGCCGCGACCGGGCCAGCGTCGCTGCCGGTCCAGTGCTGGTCGTAAGCCATGATGATCAGGTAGTCATTTGCATCCGAGTACGCTTTGTAATTCCAGTCGGGATCGTCGAAAGGAACTGCCTGGACAACCAGCAACCCGCGCGCAGCAAAGGTTGAGTGGAGTTCCTGCATGAAAGTGAGCAGGTTGCCTTGCGACGATGCCGGCGGCTCTTCGAAGTCAACGCAGATGCCGGCGAACTTGTTGTCCTGGACAAACGACGTCAATGCCTTGATGAGAGTCTGGCGGTGTGGCTCGTCGGCGATCGTGCGCGCGAGTAAGTCTCCCTGCCATTTTTCATCGATGACGTTTTGGACCATCGGGATGATCCGCACTTCAGGACGCGTAACGCGAATCCAGTTCAGCGCGGGAATGTGCACGTCAGTAACGAGTGGATTTGATCCGTCAGTTGTGTTTTGCAGGTGCGACCACTCGGTCACCACCCAATCGAGATGACTCAGATTGCGCTTGAGAGATTCGTAGCTCGACTCGTCCCAGTTGATAAAGAAGCCTACTGAGAGTGGGCGCGTCGTCGGCACGATAGGAGCTGGAACTGTCGGCGGCGGGGGAACAACTGCAACGTACGAGCGGCGGCGACCGGGAACGACATAGCGGGTCGTTGCGAGAGCATGTTGTAGTTCAATCTGGGCGTTTTTAGCTTTTTTCTCCGAAGGATTCGCCGGAAGATTTGGAGGTTTCGGCTTTAGGTCCGCAGAGTGTGGCAGGCTCGGAATCTGTCTGAGATTAAACTTGGGAAGAACCGGATTCGCGAGCACACTGGCGATAAAAACAACCGCCAGACCCGTTATCACGATAGACAGTCCGAGCCATATACGACGAACGCGCCGCCAACGCCGGCCATGTGGATCGTGAAAAACGGGGGAATCGGAGGTGGACAAGTCGGACCTCTCAGGAGGAGCTTGCCACAAAACTTCGTGAGCCACAAAGCAAGAAAACCATAGTTGGCTCGGTTAATCTTTTATCTTTTTGCGCTTTGTGTGGCTTTTTGTCCTCGCCATCACCGCAGTGAAAAAGCCGTCCACGACATTTGCCGTGGACGGCTTCGGTGAACTGTTGGGATTGGCCTAAGGCTGACTGTGTGCAGCTTCCAGAAAGGAGGAGCACTTTGCAGTTAGACTACCGAACCAGAATCCTAACGAGTTAGCTGGTTCAGAGGTCAGGCCGCAGCCACCTCACTGTGATAAGAACTCATATATTTTAGAATCACCTCCTTTCCAGTGTTGCGGCGATAATAAGACAACAGAAAGTGAGCGTCAACGATAAATTTTGGCCACGGATTTAACGGATCTTAAATCCGGATTTTTATCCGCGTCATCCGTGGATCAATTTACCCTGGACGTACACGCTCCAAGGGTGTTCGATGCCGAAGAAATAAGCGAGCTCTCTATAATCATCGCAATCGTGAATCACAAAGTCTGCGATTTTACCGGGCTCCAACGATCCGATCTGATCGCCGCGATTCAAACTGTAAGCCGCATTGATCGTCGCAGCAGTGATCGCTTCTGCCGGTGTCATTTTCATGTGCGTTGCGGCAAGCGAGAGAATCATCGTCATCGAAGGTGTCGGTGACGAACCGGGATTGAAGTCGGTTGCCAGCACGACCGCGAGACCCGCGTCGATCATCTCGCGCGCAGCCGGATAGCGCGTAGACCCGAGCGCGTACACAGAGCCCGGCAACAACACCGGTTGCACGCCTGCTGCTTTGAGCGCCGCGATGCCGGCTGCATCCGTGTGCTCGAGATGATCTGCTGTCACTGTGCCTAACTCAGCGGCGAGTTTTGCGCCGCCGGAAAGCGAAAGCTGGTCGGCGTGCATGCGCAACCCGAGGCCATGGCAACGCGCAGCGGTAAGAATCTTCCACGATTCATCAGTAGTAAAGACTTTTTCCTCGCAAAACACGTCGCAGAATTCAGCCAACCTCTCGTGCGCAATTCGCGGCAGCATCTCATCGATCAAAAGGGAGACGTATTCATCGCGTCTAGCGCGATATTCCGGCGGAATACTGTGTGCACCGAGAAAGGTCGGCACATAACGAAGCGGTGTTTTCAAAGCGAGTCTCTTGATCGCATTAAGGATCTTGAGTTCATCTTCTACCGACAATCCGTAACCTGACTTGGCTTCAATAGTCGTCGTCCCGCCACGTAGAAACCATTGCGCATATCGCCGGCCTGTCGTCACCAGCTCATCGACTCTCGCCGCCCGCGTTCGATTTACAGTCGACTGAATCCCACCGCCCCGCTCCGCAATCTCCTGGTACGTCGCACCCTTGCTCCGCTCTTCAAATTCATCCACGCGCGTGCCCGCAAAAACCGGATGAGTGTGAGCGTCAACAAACCCCGGCAGCACCACGCGTCCTCCAGCATCGACAATCTCAGTTCCCGCATCGATGAGCACGCCGATCTCAGCCTCTGTCCCAACTCGCTCAATCAGTCCATGACGAACCAACAACGCGCCACGCTTTACGATCCCCAGTTCGCGCAACTCAGCTCCGACGCGCGGCCGACCTGCGCCGGCAAGCGTCACAAGCTGCGAACAGTTGATAACGGCGAGAGCCTTATTTGCGTTTTCTGAGGACATAAATTCCGAGGCCTACGACATTCGCTATCAACACAGTAGCGACAATCTTGA
>DATNFX010000212.1:0-14372 GCA_035606195.1 Pyrinomonadaceae bacterium | reverse complement strand
AAGGGGATCTCGGGTAATCCATCGTTGCACAATCAGATCTCGAGGGGTATCAACGTACAAGCACTTTTATTGTTAGCTGTAATTGCATTGGTTGCGATTGCCGTCTTTTATTTTGTTTCGCAATCGATCAAGCGCCCTAGTCGAATGGTCGTTATGGCAATTACAAATCAGACCGGCGATCCCAACCTGGAATATCTGGCAAACGGACTCACCGATGCTTTTAATAATCGTTTGACGGGTCTCACAAAAGTACAGTTAAAGTCGCCAAATCTTACTTTCATTTCCCAACACGGTCCGCCGGATCCTTTGAAAGTAGGTAAGGATCTCGGAGTTGACGCGGTTCTGGTAGGCAACATTTCAGGTAATCAGGAACTCCCTGTGCTTGAAGTGGATCTCATAAACCCTTCCGACGGTACTACGATTTGGAAGAGTCAATATGGAGTCCAGCTCGAAAAAGTTTTTGTGATTGAAACCGATGTAGCGAAAAACGTCGTGGCAAGCTTTCAGCGACCTTCTGTTGATGATGAGAACAGGATCAGGAAAACACGTGATCCTGAGAATGTTGAAGCGAGAAGGGAATACTGGCTTGGTCTTTACTACTTGCGTAATCGAGACACCGACAAGTTAGACCAGGCTATCGAGCACTTTTCAAAGGCAATAGAGATCCAGCCCGATTTCGCTCGAGCACACGCGGGTTTGTCAGATTGTTATGTCTATGCGAACACGGTTGCTTATGGAAAGTTGAACACAAAGGATGCGATGACACGGGCCGAACGTTCCGCAAAAGATGCAATTGATCTCGACCCTTCATTAGCCGAAGCGCATACCTCTTTAGGCATGGTCAATCTTAAGTACTATTGGAATTGGCAGGAATCGCAAGCCCAATTTTTGAAGGCTATCGAGCTACGGCCTGACTATTATCACGCACACTACGGGTATTCGGCTTTGCTGACAGTGCTCGGACGTAATGAGGAGGCAATTCGAGAAGGGCAGATTGCCAAAGACCTGGATCCGTTTTCGCCGCCGACTGCTCTCAACTATTGCCGGACGCTTTATTTTGCGCGCCGGTTTGATAACGCAAGAGTTTGCTTTGACACGCTCGTCAACGATTACCCCGATTTCGCTGCGGGGAAGTATGTTCGCGGGTTTGCTTATCTGCGAGACCGGATGTATCCGCAGGCGCTCAGCATTTTTCAAGGTATGTACGCGTCGAACAAGAGGCTGTTTGGTCCGGCGCTGGGGTATACGTACGGAGCGATGGGACGGACTAAGGATGCGGAAGGTATCTTGACGGAGCTTCTCGATCTTTATAAGCAGAACCAGCTCTCGGGACAGGAAGTCGCGTTGGTTTATCTTGGATTGGGGAAGATAAACGAAGCGGTCGAACTCCTGCAGCGTAGCGCCGAGGAGCGATACGCGCCGTTTCCGTTTCTGGCAACCGATCCATTGTTCCCCGAACTCCAGGCAAGCCCGCAATTCATCCGTCTGATCCAGCGCTACAACCTGCCACTCGCTGTGCAATAAGGTTTTTAATCCCGCTCACGGCAGTGCGCGGATCGTTCAAGTCCTTTCTATAAACCCACTCTACGATCCATATCAATCCCGCCAACGGGAGTTGGCGGATCGTTCAGGTCCTTACTATTTATCTCGCTCGATGAATAGGTCGGACTTGAACGATCCGCCAACTGCCGTTGGCGGGATTGGAACGTGGTTTTAGGAAGGGGGTTTAGAGAGGACTTGAACGATCCGCCAACTGCCGTTGGCGGGATTGGAGCGTGGTTTTAGGAAGGGGGTTTAGAGAGGACTTGAACGATCCACCAACTGCCGTTGGCGGGATTGGAACGTGGTTTTAGGAAGAGGGTTTAGAGAGGACTTGAACGATCCGCCAACTGCCGTTGGCGGGATTTGCTTTATGCTAACCGCCGCTAACCGGAGGTTAGTAATCGATTGATCTCGTCTTCACTGATGTCAGAGTTCAACAGACGTTCGATCAGGTTGTGTAAACCTATTGGTACGTGAGGGCGCAATGCCGTAATACGCTTTCCGCTTTCAGGCATTCGACCGGTGAGAAGGAAATAGCAAGTGACGCCGAACGCGTACAGATCGTCAGCAATCGATGGTCGCTGATTGCCGTCAGCAGGGCGCATGAAACTTCGTGTTTGCCAGTATGTGGAATCAGAAGAATTCAGCGCACACGCACCCTCGAAATCGATCGGCCGAAGTTTCCCCTGCGGTGTAACGATCAGATTTGCGGGCTTGCAATCCATCCATATCCAACCGGCGTTGTGAATCTGAGTTAACAGCAACCAGATCTGTTTGGCCATCGCCACGACCTGAGAAATCGGGAGTCGTCTTTTTCGCTTTTCTAAAAACGATTGCAGCGTCTCGCCTCCAATCTGTTCCATGACGAGATAAAAGTGATTGTTGAGTTTGAATGTTAGATACGTCTCCGGAACCTCGACACCTGCCTTTGCCAGCCGGCGCAGAATCTCTGCTTCCTTTTTCACCATCCACGCGCCGTCTTTGCCGTTCCAGCCTACCTCTCCAACGACCCGGCCCTGCTTGATGATGCAACGACGCGGTGGATCGAAACGGAAATCGACTCCTTCGTAGACTCCGCCTTTGCCTCTTTGCGAAAGAGAACGAATCACGCGAAACGGTGTGTCGAGTAAACTGCTCGATGCTTTTGTCGCGACGGTTGCAAATGGGTTGGCGACCCAACTCGGAGGCGTTGTCTGTTCGCGACAATCGACCGTCAGTTTTCCGTCCAGGTCCGAGATAGCATCGTTCGAGAAGGATCCATATCTGTAGAAGACATTACTGCCTGGTCCAAATTGAGAATCAAATGGAACGACCGGCGCCGGCAGACCTTTGGTGAGGCGGTCCAATTCCGACGCCAGGCAGAGCGCCTCTGAGTCGTTCCGGGGATATACAGTGAGGAACTTTCCTACCTGCGAGTAACCATAAAACAATCCGGCATTCAGTTTTTCGAGTTCTTCAAGCGAACATGGCGCTTTGAACAGAATGTCATGCCGTTTCAAATACGGGGCCACTCGCGAGAGAGTTTTATTCGCCGACAAGATCGTCGCCGACACGTGCAGCTTCCAGCCTTGTTCCGGAAGCTGTACGTTATCGGAGCGACTGTACCGCCAGATAGTTTCCCCTTCATGTATGGGAAGGTATCTTTTGCACAATGAAGTCCACTTCGCATCGTGCAACTGAGCCTTCCTCACATATGTGGTTCGCTGTGTCATTTGAGTTCGAACGCGACTAAACGTTTAGTCGATTTCCAACATTGTTAAGAAGCTGGCGTGTTGTGCCCACGGAACACATGCCATTTGCCACCAGATAAGCGCGGACTTTTTGGAGGTCGTCAGCAGTCGTGTTATCTCTGGGGATCAAGTGATCGAGTTCCTGTTCCGTCGTCGCAAACAGTTGCATGTAGTCAATCCACGCCTGGCTCCCATTACCTTGCAGTATTGCGGCCGTTGAGAGTTCTCGAACATTTCTGGCGATAGGCGTGTCCGCTATCCTTCTTGCCTGGAAGTCGAGAAACTCTTTGTGAATGTCTAAAGCTTTCTTGCTTATGTTGTCGCTAATTGCCATGGCTCTCTCCTTTCTTGGTTGTTATAAAACTCCTGCGAACCGAAGCAGGTCTGACAGTTCGAACTGGCCGTTATTGCCCAGCGTAGGTCTCCAGTTCGGGTAGCGTAGGTAAGAGTCTTTGCTCTTACGCGCTAACCCAATGAGCACTGAAGCAACAATGGCGCTGCCAACAGGTCCGAGACGGCCATTTCCGACGGCTTGCGCTTCCGCGAGCGTGTAGAACCAGAGTGGAGTTCGATTTTCAAAACCGCCCTCAGTCAGAATTGTCCTTTGTTCGTTCGTCATGACGGACAGCAAGGCGGTTGACGATATCTCCTGGCCCAAATGATTGGCTATAGCTTCGCCGGTTGGGAGGCGCATCAGGAAGCCTTTAAGCAGGTCCAAGGTAGCCAGGCCGAATGGCAGTACTCCGCCTTGCCCGTCTTCCATTACTGACAAGCCCTGAGCGAGTGTGGTACGGATTCGCCGAGCCTTGTTTGTTCCGTCAAGAAATCGATTCCAGTCAATGATCCACTCCCCGGGAATGTGATGATAGGACACCAAAAAACCAGGCAGGAGTAACTGGAACAGGAATGGTCCATCGAATGTCGAGTTGTAATTGTAGCTGTCCCTGATCATGCAGTGACCGAAGCGAAACGCGCCTACGGCAAATTCGAGTGGCACGAATACATCGTCATCAGGAGGATCGAAGAGATTCAGCCCGCCATTCAAGACTGCTGTAACCACGCCGTTGTCGGCTACCCAGTTGAGGTAATCGTTAATAACTAACCACTGGTAGTGCTGGCGAAGTATTCGGCGTGCCTGTTCAAAATTTGCACCTTCAGTCACGAGCCTGTTGTGAGCAAGCATGAAAGCGAGGTGCAGTTGCGACACCATCAGATTCTCGTCATTCCGGCGATCACCGATGAGCGCAAAATGTGGAGGGTCAGCTTCGCGGGGAAGCTCAGCTACGTAAGGTTCACCCGCCGTCAGCTCAGTCAGCAGTTGATGCTGGTTATCCGCGTTTCTCGGAATCTCGTAAGCGGCATTTGGTTCGATTGCCGGTCCGTAAAGACAATCGAGATCTAAACCAAATGTACGCGAGTTCGAGGCGCTCCCTATCTCGTCCAGTGACATCGGAGTGATAGGGTCCTGAAAGGTTGGTTGATTGACCAGCGATTGCCTGGTCACGTCGTGATCGATGAACTGGCCAAAATAGGTGTAGGCTGACGGGATGTTTGAATCGGCTGCCGAATCAAACGGGTCCGGGTCAACCATAGTCTCACCCAGCCGAACAAGGTGGTTTGCGGTTTGGGGATCCGGGTCGAGCAGCATTGCAGGATGGTCTTGAAAGTCTTCGAAAAGAAAACCGTAGCGGCTTTGCTTTTGTATGACTGGAAACATCGCTGTTGCCGGTTTCCCGCGACGCAGACCATTGATAGCTTCGGCCAGTTTGTCGGGGGGAATGTTTGGGCCATCAATAAATCGCATTTGTTTGTCCTCAGTTGTGGTTTCTTACAAAAGGTAACGAACCAGACGGCTTCCAAAGCCATCATGGTCGTATGTCGAGGACGGATAAAAGCGGAACAGTTCTGGCAACGGATTGCCGGTCAGACTCGTCTCAAGCTGCAAGAAGTCTTCATCAGTAACGTTCCTAAGATCTCCCTGCCGGCTAACAAGTAGTCTCCTCGTGGTCCATTTCCGAATAAGGAGTACGACAATGAAGTCAAAACACTTAATCGCAATTGCGTTTCTCTCTCTTCTAATCGGTCTCCCCTTAGGACTCTTCATCAACGCCACGGCGCAGCATTCCTCAAAACCGCAGCGGCAAGTTGAGGCGTCGAACTACCGGTTCTCCGGACCATATACTCATGGAAATTTGACGGTGTTTCTGGTGCATGGGAAAGACCTCAGCAACAAGACCTTTCTCACTCTTCAGGAAGCTCTCGCACAAAAGAAAGTGCGAGTTTATGAAACAAAAGATGTGAACGAGCTCGCGATTAGTAACTTGTCCAACGAGGACGTCTACGTTCAAGCGGGCGACATCGTTCGCGGCGGTGAGCAGGATCGAATGATTTCCGTCGACTTTATCGTGCCGCCGAAATCGGGACGCATGCCTATCGCGGCGTTTTGTGTCGAGTCAGGGCGCTGGAGTAAACGAGGAAACGAGGAAGCAGGAACTTTCAGCAGCTCTGAAAACGCAGTTGCGTTAAAGGATCTGAAACTCGCCGCGAAACGGGAAAACTCCCAACAGGCGGTTTGGAAGAACGTCAGCCTCGCACAAGAGAAGTTGAGTCGCAGTATTAACGCAGAGGCCGCGGATCGTGCATCGGCGTCGAGTTTTGAATTGACAGTCGAAACACCAAAAGTAAAAGAGACCACCGCCGCCTACATCAATGCGCTTTCGGGAGTCGTCCACAGCAAGAGCGACGTGATCGGATATGTCTTTGCGATCAATGGTCACATCAATAGCGCGGATGTATATGCGTCGCGCGCGCTGTTTCTCAAGTTGTGGCCCAAGCTACTCAAGGCCAGCGCCGTGGAGGCAATCGCGGAGTTGAACAAAGACGTCGAGATGAAGCCGATCGCAAGCGAGACGGTCGCGACATTTCTGGCGGAGTCAGAAAAGCCGAGCGCATCGGCAAAAGTAGTGACGCGTCGCGTGAAGATGGTGACGCGAGAAGACGACAACAACATCTTCTTTGAAACTGTAGACAGTTCGCAGAACGACGGCTGGGTGCACCGTAACTACATCAAGAAGCAGTGATGACCAATTCGCATTTTTGGTCATATTGATCCAAAGCAAAAAAATCATGGCGAGCGACTTGTTCACTAGTCGCTCGCCATTTTGCTATGAGGACATGCACACCGCATGCAGTCGTGAGAATTCGGTCGCGCGTGGGGTATGTTTTTTAGCGACTCTTACAACTCTTATGACTTTTGACACCCGAACATTTCGAAATATTTTTTCGAGGGAAAGTTAGTGAGGACTTACTCGATTACACGGAAAGAATAATTGTCGATGAACTCGTCTGCACCTGAATCAAAAACGCCACTCAGTTTTACCTGATAGTCACCGGGACTGAGCATTTCTCCCGTCACAGTAAACGGAACAACGTGCTGTTCACCCTTTGCCTCGATCCGTAGTTCGTCAGCGATTTGTAGCGACTTGTTCTCGCGAAACAGTTCTGATTTGTAATTTCGAAAAGTGGGATTCGTTAACTCGAGTTCGAGTTTTACCTCGCCTCCTTTGGGCGACACGATCACTCGCTGTGCATTTGAACCTTCCGTTCCGGTAGAACCTGGCAGGAGGGTAACGACCACGCGAGGGATGGCTTGCTCAACGCTTGCCGCTTCTCGTCTATTGACGAGCCCTCTGACAAAGATTATTCCGGCACAGCCGACGACTGCGGCAAAAATCCCCACCCACGCCCAGCGGCGCGAACGTGCTCTTAAAAGTGACAAGGATTGAACTGGAACTGGAGGCGCTTCGGTGAGGCCGATGTGTGAATTAGCATACTTTTGCAGGAGCTTGCCGAACCGGAGATTCTTTTGCCGTTCGGCAGTGATCAGGAAGTGGCTCTCGAACTGCTGTTGCTCGAGCGCGGACAAATCACCCGCCACGTACTGGTCGATCAACTCCTCTTCAACTACCAGAAGCTCTTCGTAAACGCCCGGCTCGGTCAGGATTCTTTCTTCAAATTGCGTCGTCTGATCCCCATCCAAAGTGCCCAACAGAAACGCGCACATCTCTTGTCTTTCGATTTCGGGCTTCAATTTTGCTCTCCGGGCGACGAGGTCGCTTCTAATCTTAATGACTGAAAAGGACCGGTTATTTCATAACGGTGAACCTTGGATGCATTTCTCGATACACTCTTTCAGGGTCAATCGAATCCGATAAACTCTGATGCGCAACGCGTTTAAGGAGATCCCTAACTCTTCGGCCAGGGCTTTGCGACGGTCTGCCTGTGTTCGTCCCTTAGCTCCGTATTCCCTCAAGAGTAAATCTCGATCTTCCTCGCTGAGCCGCTGGATACACCCTTCGAGACAGCGATACTCCAGCTCCGCGCGTGCGGAATCCGGTGGGGGCGGAGGAGTCTGTGGAGGCTTTCGCCTCAAATACTCGAGGTAAACCAATTTCGCGACACCGTAGAAGTAACGAGCGGGGTCGCCCGTGAAGTCGCTTTGAATCTCTCTGATTCTGCGAGTGACGCGGTTGATGGTCTCGTCGGCAAGTTCTTCAGCGTCGATGCAGCCACGACCAGTGAAGATCTTGATCAGACTACTTCGAATCTGCTCGTACTTGATGCCGGCCTGTTCGCGATCGGAATCAAGCCAATCAAGCAACGCATCGAAATCCTCTTGTGAGAGAGACCAATTCTTATTCATCAGGTGGCGTGGGAGCCCTGAGTTTTTATCCACAGATTACGCAGATTCGGCGTAATCTGTGGATGGGTTTTAGTGTGTGATCTTGGTTGAGTAGAGGATGCCGTACATCGCGTCTTTGTGACGTTCGAAGTCCTTGCCCTGCGTCGCAAGCATGAGGTTGATGCCTTGAACCTGGCCAAGGTACTTGCGATAGGCGAGCCACTGCAATCGCCGCGAATCGTCCGGGTGTTCGGGGTTGGCTTCACGAAACTGCACGCCAGTGACCCCGTCGATCTCTAACCATTTCACTTCATCGACTTCACCATTCTTGGCGCGGCTCTTGGCCTGCTCGTATGCGGCATCGGTCGCGGCCTCGACGGGAAAACTTTCATCCATCGGCGAAATACTGACGATCAAATTCGCCGCGTCACCACCACCAGGTGAGCGCCACGTAAACGACTTCGACTCGTTCTCTGTCTGGGTCCAATTTGGTGGAACGGTCCACGACATGCCCTGCCGATCCCACTTTGCCTGTTGACCACCGGCGAGCGCGGCAGTCTGCGCGGCGGTGGGCTGAGCTTTTTCGGCAGATCGTGAGCTCGAGCTACTCGAACTCGATGAACCGGAAGATGAACCCTTTTTGCCGTGCAGTTTCTCGGAAAGATTACAGAGGGAAAGTGCGAAGCCTAGCAGGAGCAGGACCAGAATGTGTTTCATGCCGCAGTCTTCTAGTCGAAAACGTGAGGGGAAGTCAATACTTCTTTGGAGTGCGGTATTGACCCATTTGAAATTACGCCGAAGGCGTTCGCCAACCTCAGTGACCCATTTAGAATTACGCCGAAGGCGTTCGCTAACCTCAGCCTAGGGTTGGAGCGTAGCGACAACCCTAGGATCACAACCTCCGAAAATCGTACAACCCTGAAAGGGGTTCGCCAGTTGCCGAAACCCTTTGCAGGTTTTTAGCGTGTATTTAATCTGATACCCGGGATTGTCGCTTGCGCTCCGCCCCGGGCTGAAATTAGCGAACGCCTTCGGCGTAAATTCAAACTCGTGTTATCCTATGGACCTTCCCTCCAAAATTCACCCCCTGACGATTAACGCGCGTAAGCGCTAACTCTTCGGAGATGCCATATGAAAAATACCGACGTCAGACCGCCGGTCATTGTGCTTGTATTAGCTATTTCAATCGTCGTTATTGCAGCGAGTGGTTGTACGCGTGGTCCAGCGGCTAATGCCAACGTAAACTTAAACACGAATACAAACGTCAACGTAAACGCTAATACGACTGGCGTATCAAACATCAATGCCAGCACCGCTCCTTCAACCATTGCCGCAAAAGAACCCGAAACGTACCGCGCGACGATTGTCTTTTCTGCCGAAACTGAAGGCGGGGACAAAGCAATCGGTATCCCGACTCTATCTGCTGAAGTTGCCAAGAGCGGAAGCGACAGGCGACTATCCTTCAAATTGCCGGATGGATCCGACCTGGTCTATCTCGAGAAAGCCGGCGTGCAATACGGAATCGCTCCGGCGCGAAAACAGTATGCGGAGTTGACGCCCGAAGCCACAGGCTTTCAAATTCACAAGCTAATGACACCGGGACAACTGGTCGCATACCTCGATAGACTTCAAGGCATCGAATTCGTCGGCGAAGAATCACGAGCAGGCAGGACAGCTCTGAAGTATCGCTACGCGAAGACCGCGCAGACACAGACTTCGGCAGGTGAAGTCAAAACGGAATCGTTCGTGTACGTCGACAAAGACACCGGACTGCCACTTCGTGCGGAACTTTTTAGCGAAGCCAGTGGTAATGTTCAGGGTGTGAAGGGCGCAAAGGTGGTTGCAGAAATGCAGAATATTTCTACGACCGTCGATCCGAGTCTTTTTGAAATACCAGCGGGCATGAACAAGGTTCCCGAGGCGCAGGTGAGAGCTCAGGTGAACGCAGTGACGAATACAGTGGCAGCAGTGCTTAGAACTCTGCTGATGAACATGAATTCAACGCCACCGCCGTCACCGACAGCATCGCCGGCAGTGTCACCAGCGACGAGTCCGAGTCCAACACACTGAAGGTTAACCACATGAGATACGTTGTCGTTTTACTCCTTGGAATTTTACTTGGCGCCGGCGTCGCGGTCTTTTTCCTTGGCGCGCCATCGGCAAAAGCGCTGCCTGGACAGCCGGTCCAGGCCCCAAGCCAGGGAGGAACTCCGCCGGGCACGGTGGTCGTCGCGCTGGAACAGAGTTTTGTCGACGCCGTGCTCGCGACAACATTCAATGGACTCGGCACGCCGACGTTTCAATTGGGCCAGACGCAAAACGGTGTCGAGCGCATCGAGAACGCTGCACTGCAGAGTGGTTGTACAAACACGATTACTCTTTTACCGGAAGGAAGTGGCGCGAAGACTGGCGTGCAGTTTCGCAATAGCGCCATCAACGCGCCGCTCGCATTTACAGGGAGCTACAATCTCGCCGGCAGTTGCATGCAGTTCAAAGGCTGGGCGCAAACGAGTATCAAGTTATCTTTCGACCAGGAGAAGCAAACCGTTTTTGGTTACGTGAATGTTGACGGTGTGAATCTGGAAGGTGTGAATCCGATTGCGAATAACTTTGTGACTGTATTTGTGCAGGGCGCGATCAATCAGAAAGTGAATCCGCTTGTTTTGGTAAGCGAGCCGCAGCTCTCTTTGATGATTCCAGTCAAAGCCAGTAACGGTTCTGTCAAAGCGCGTGCGAAGGACGTGCGCGCCGAGGTTCTCGACGGTTCACTCAAACTGTATCTGACCTATGAGTTCAGTGGGGTGAAGGGTCAGGGGACGTAGAATCTGTGTAATCTGTGGATGAGTTTGCCGACGCGGCGAGCATTCGTTGTCGCTCGAAGTGCTCGGCAATCTCTTCGGCTGTTTTTCTTCCTACAAACGGAGTCAATTCCGAAACTCCGGCTTTCGAGATTCTTTGAATCGAACCAAAGTGACGTAACAGTCTTCCTTTGCGCTTATCTCCAACACCCGGAATCGCAGTCAGCTCAGATGTAAAGTCGCGCAACTCGCGGCGCTTGCGATGGTAAGTGACCGCGAAACGATGCGTTTCATCGCGGACCATTTGCAGCAGACGAAGTATCAGCGAGTGTGAATCGAGATAGATCGGCTCATCTTCCCGGCCTTTCATCAGCAGATATGCAACATCGTTGTGTCGTTGCGGCGGCTTGACGATGCCCACCATCGGAATCGCTTCAAGTCCGAGCTCACTCATCGCGCTCGCTGCCGCATTCAATTGCGCTTTGCCACCGTCGATCATGATCAGGTCGGGCAGCGGCTTTCCTTCTTCGAGCAGTCGCCGGTAGCGCCGCGTCACTACTTCATGCATCGAGGCAACGTCGTTTGCCCCTTCGACAGTTCTGATTCTGAACTTGCGATACTCCGAACGGTTCATCTTGCCGTTATCGCAAACGACCATGCCGGCGACATTCTCGGCGCCCTGAATATGCGAGATGTCAAACGACTCGATTCGAGCGGGAAAGTGCGGCAGCTCGAGCGTTTCCTGTAACTCTTCGAGCACACGCTTCATATCGGGTTTGAGCACTCGGAAGCGCTGTTCAAAAGCGAGCTTTGCATTCTTGTCGACGAGGTCGATCATGTCGCGCTTCTCGCCGCGTTGTGGATCGAAGATTTTGACACGACGGCCTTTTTGCTTCGTCAGTGCTTTCTCGAGCAACTCACGATCGTTGAAATCAACCGGCACGTAGATCTCGCGCGGCACGTAATCCGATGCGTAGTACTGCGAGAGCACGTCGCTCAGAAACTCCGCTGGATCGAACGCGTCTTCAGGCAAGTCTTCCCAGAAGAACTCTCGACGGCCGACGATGTTTCCCTCGCGCATCGTGAACAGTTGCAGCGCGAGGCGTTGTCCTTCACGGTAGTAACCAAAGATGTCGATGTCGCTTTCGGAAGTGGTGGCCATCTTCTGCTGTTCCGAAAGTCTGATGACCGTCTTGCGCAGATCTCGATACTTCGCCGCGAGCTCGTAGTGCGTCGCATCCGACGCTTCAAACATGCGCGATTCGAGTTCGTCAGCGAGTTCTTTGTTGCGTCCTTCAAGAAGCAGTCTTACGTCGCGCACTGCTTCCTGATACTGTTCCGGCGTGCACAGTCCCTTGACGCACGGACCAAGGCATCGTTTGATGTGATACTCGAGACACGGTCGCGGCGCTTTGCCGTCAATCTCGATGTCACACGTGCGCAACTGAAACGTTCGGTTGATCAAGTCAATGGTTCTGCGCGCGAGGCTTGCCGGCAGAAATGGACCAAAGTAAAGTGCGCCGTCGCGTTGAATGCGACGTGTGATCACCACTTTTGGAAACGGCTCGTTGATGGTGAGTTTCAGGTGGGGGTACGACTTATCGTCCTGAAGCTTGATGTTGTAACGCGGCTTGTGCTGTTTGACGAGCGACGCTTCCAGGATTAATGCTTCAACTTCGTTGTCGGTAACAATGAACTCGAGGTCTGCGATCTGGCCGACGAGGGCATCAGTTTTCCGGTCGAATGGCCGGGCGCGAAAGTAGGAACGAACGCGGCTGCGCAGGTTCTTTGCTTTTCCGACATAGATCACCTTACCGGCCGTGTCTTTGTGCAGATAGACGCCGGGCGAGGTCGGAATTTCCTTGAGTTTCTCTTCGATATTCACTTTGTTCAGATGCTATTTTAGCTGAGGAGAATGCAATTTCCACTTCAGGCGCCTGCCGGTAAACCTTTTGATGCCGTTGGCTTTGGGCTCAACGCCGTCGATCACCTGATCGTGGTGCCGGAATATCCTGCCTTCGATACAAAGATGCGGCTCATTGACCATAAGCAGTCTGCCGGCGGGCAAACGGCAACGGCGATGGTTGCGCTGCGCCGGCTGGGATTGAAAACGGCTTATGCCGGGCGTTTTGGATCGGATCAGGCGGGGCTCTTTGGCTTCCAGACGTTGAAAGACGACGACGTGAACGTCGACTTCGCGGAGATTGTTGACGGCGCGAGAAACCAGATCGCGTTCATCACGATTGACGCGCGCAGCGGCGAGCGGACGATTGTTTGGGATCGCGACGACAGACTCGCGTACAAGCGTGAAGAAGCGCCGGCTCATTTCGGATCTCTCGGAAAGGTGTTGCACCTCGACGCGCACGATCCGCCCGCTTGCGTTGAAGTGGCGCGAGCTGCGCGTGCAAGCGGAACGATCGTTTCCGCCGACATCGACAACGTCTACGAAGGATTGCCCGAACTCCTGCCGCTGATCGACATCATGATCGGTTCGAAGGAGTTTCCACGACGCGTGACTGGGGTTACGGATCCACGCGCAGCGCTCGTGGAGTTGAAGAATCGATTTGGTTGCGCGGTTGTTGGGATGACGATTGGTGCGGCGGGCGCGGTGGTTTATTACGAAGGCAGTTTTATCGAATCGCGGGGCTTCGAAGCTCCGGGTGGTTGCAAGGACACAACCGGCGCGGGCGATGCCTTTCACGCCGGATTCCTGTACGGCTTCTTAACCGGATCAGACATAGAAACCAGCTTAAAGCTCGGCAACGCGGTCGCCGCAATCAAATGCAGCGCCCTCGGCGCCCGCACCGCATTGCCGACAAAATCCGAACTCAACGCATTTTTACAGCGCTGATTGTTTACAACAACCCAACTTGGACACAGTCAGTACCACCTCGCGGTAGCGGGTGGGTACGCCGTAGGCTCCGTCCCAACAAGGCTGCGCCGTACCCACCCGCTACCGCGAGGTGGTACTGACTGTGCCCAAGTACGGCGTGAGACCTTTGAGATAAAGACAAACTGATCGTTATAATCCCGGCGCAAATCCGTGGCCTAACCTCCGAGGAAAAAATGAAAGTCATTTTATTAGTAGCCAGTCTGCTTCTCTTAACGCTCGTGATCCCCGCGCCGCAGCGGACCCAGTCAGTCGCCGACATCGTTTTCAAGAACGGCAACGTCTACACCGCGAACGACAAGTCAGCGAAGGCCCAGGCGATCGCAGTTAAAGGCGACAAGATCGTCTTCGTCGGCACGAACGAAGCCGCACAGAAATTCATCGGCACAAACACGCGCGTTGTCGATCTGAAAGGCAACACAGTGCTGCCGGGATTTACTGACGCACACCAGCACCTTTCCGGCGTCGGCCAGCGCGAAATGACTCTCAATCTCGAGGGTACCACCAGCCTCAACGATCTCCTCGCAAAAGTGAAAGCACGAGTGGACCAGGCGCAACCTGGCCAATGGGTCACTGGTCGTGGCTGGATCGAGACGCACTGGGAACCGCCTGTCTTCCCGACACGCTGGGACCTCGACAAAGTGTCGCCTAACAATCCTGTGATTCTGGGCCGCGCCGACGGTCACGGCGCAGTCGCTAACAGCGCAGCACTGAAACTCGGCGGAGTCGAC
>DATNFX010000211.1:0-9272 GCA_035606195.1 Pyrinomonadaceae bacterium | reverse complement strand
ACGTGCAGGATGTGAACAGTGGTCGCATCACGGCGGTTCGCACAGTGCGCGAGTTCTCAGTTATCTCCGGAAACAACGCGCTCCAGCCGTTCGCTGAAGTCGACTACAAGACCAGTGGCGGCGACGACAGCTATAACGCGTTCCAGATGACGCTCGCGCGGCGCATCACCACTGGATTGACGCTCAATTCGCAGTACACCTTCTCGCGCAGCTTCGGCAACACTGCCGGATCAAACGAAGCTCGGACGGCAGCCATCCCGGATAACTTCGAAGCTGATCGTGGTTACAACAACTTCGACGTGCGCCACACGTTCAATTTCAGTGCCTTGTACAAACTGCCGTTCGGCAAAGGCACGAGTCATGATTTCGGGACTGTGGGAAATGCATTGCTGGGAGATTGGGAAGTCGGCGGAATCATCAACGCTCGCAGCGGTCTTCCAATCGAAGTGGGCATCGTCAGACCCGACGTCGTGATGCAGTGCGCGCAGGACACTTGTCCGGTAACGCTCAATAACGTGGCCACCACGGTTCCGAGAGGATTTGTGGCCCAGCTTGCAAGCGGCACGTTGCCCGTTGGGTTTGTTGGTGTGATCAATACGCCGGGTGGCGGCGCCTCGCGAAACATTCGACGGCCCAACCTTATTCCCGGTGTTAGCCCGTACCTGAACAACGATCGAAACATCATCAATCCGGCCGCATTCTCGATACCATTACCGGGTGCGTTTGGAGATTTGCCGCGCAATGCTCTGCGTGGTCCAAACTTCCGCCAGTTTGACCTGGTATTCAACAAACGCTTCCCGATTACTGAATCTACAAACCTCGAGTTTCGCACGGAGATCTTCAACATCTTCAACTTCGCGAACTTCGCGGTTCCATCAACAACCCTGAACAACGCGCTGCCGACAGTTAACACGGCCGGTGTTCTTTCAACTGGAGGGCTACAGCCGGGCAGCAGCAATGGGTTTTCTCAATCGCAGGCGGGCGGCACCTTCGGTCTGCTGCGTCAAACGGTTGAACGAACAGTAGGACTGGGAACGAGCCGGCAGATCCAGTTTGCGTTACGACTCAATTTCTGAGGTTTCACTATGTCGTCATCACTACAAGAAATGACAAGAGTCGAGCAGGAAAATGTGATCCACACGGTCGAAGACATCTACGACGATGGTTTTCTGCGGGTGGAGCATAAGAACTACTACGTCGCGTGTGGAGGCAGCCCGATAAAGCTGCCCCGCACCGAGTTTTTGATCTTTTCGCGACTGACGCGGACGCCGAATCGCATCGTTGCGGCCGACGAGCTTTGGAGTTCAGTGTGGGGAGGTAACAAGCCGCTCAATTCTGAAAGCCTGCACGTGTACATCTATCGACTCCGGGCAAAGCTCTCTGATTTCGGACTGCAGATCGAGACGATGGTTAACGTCGGTTACCGGCTCATCACCTCGAAAAGCTAACTCTGCGTACTGTAGGGGCGGCCCTCCGTGGCCGCCCTCGGTTGGAAACGTGTTCGCCAAACTCAAGACTGTAGGTTTCTTGAATCCTTATTCAATCGAGGGCGGCCACGGAGGGCCGCCCCTACAGTACATTCAATATTGATCTCGTTAACTGAGAGTTCAGATGGCGTTCAGTTAGATGTAACACGGCTTCCTTAGGCTTGGCGTTTACTAATCGCTCTGAACAATCAGCTCAACAGGATTGGAGATCCTAATGTCTGTCTCGAAAAGTATTCGGCTGGTAGCGTGCTATACCGCTTTGGCGTTAGTGCTTTTCTCAATTGCGTGTAACGGAGGTGGGTCAAGCAACGGCTCGGTGAGTCTCCAGGGCGCGGGCGCCACTTTCCCGAATCCGCTTTATCAGAAGTGGTTCAGTGAATACGGAAAACTTCACGGTAACATCAAGATTGATTATCAGTCGATCGGATCAGGCGGCGGCATCAAGCAGCTTAAAGAGCAGACAGTCGACTTCGGTGCGTCTGACGCTCCGATGAAGGATGAAGATCTCAAGTCAGCGCCGGGCGAGATCCTGCATATCCCGACCGTGCTTGGCGCAGTGATCATCACCTACAACCTGGAAGGCGTGAAGGCGCCGCTAAAGTTTTCTCCGGATGCTATCGCAGACATTTTCCTGGGCAAGGTAAAGAAGTGGAACGATCCGAAGATCGCGGCTGACAATCCCGGAGTGACAC
This sequence comes from Pyrinomonadaceae bacterium, assembly GCA_035606195.1. Taxonomy (GTDB): domain Bacteria; phylum Acidobacteriota; class Blastocatellia; order Pyrinomonadales; family Pyrinomonadaceae; genus PSRF01. Next base: position 7,093 of record DATNFX010000211.1, on the reverse strand, counting down.
TGCCGTCCACAGACATCACCGTCGTGACTCGCACCGAAAGCAGCGGAACGTCAGCGGTGTTTACCGACTATCTCTCGAAGGTTAGTCCGGAATGGAAAGAGAAAGTCGGTGCTGGAACCGCGCCGAGATGGCCCGTAGGAATCAGTGGCAAAGGCAATGAAGGTGTAACCGGGCAGGTAAAGAGCACACCAAACACGATCGGCTATGTTGAGCTCGCGTATGCGGTCCAGAACAAACTACCGGTGGCCCAAATCAAGAACTCGGCCGGAAATTACATTGATCCGTCGATCGACTCAGTGACCGCGGCCGCTGCGGCGTCAGCCGGAACCATACCTGACGATCTCCGCGTCTCGATTACCAACGGCAGCGGCCCGCAGACATATCCGATTTCAAGCTACACCTACATCCTGGTCTACAAGAATCAGAAAGATGCGGCAAAAGGAAAAGCCCTGGTGGATTTTCTGTGGTGGGGAATTCATGACGGCGAGGGCTTCGCGAAGGAACTGCAGTATGCGCCGTTGCCGGCCGATATCGTCAAACGAGCTGAGGCCAAGATCAATTCCGTTACCGCAGGCGGCGCTGCCTTAAGGTAAATGAGCTGGGCCACGGAAACTTGCAGATTAGGACTCGCCGGCCACGGTTCGACCTGGCGGCGAGTGCTTTCGCCAACGGGAAACACAGGCGACGCAGTCTTTCGTGTGTTGATGTTGCTGGTTGCTCTTTTAATGATCGGGATCGTGCTGGCGATGGTTGTCGCGCTCGGCGCCGACTCGATGACTTCGATCCGGCAGTTCGGCTTCGGTTTTTTGACGGGCCAGATGTGGGATCCGATCAAAGGTGAATTTGGAGCGCTGCCATTTGTTTACGGAACAATCGCTTCGTCGCTGATCGCCCTCTTGATCAGCGTCCCCTTTTCACTCGGCATCGCGGTTTTTCTGGTTGAGCAGGCGCCGAGTTACGTCGCGCGGCCTGTCGGGTTTCTGGTGGAGCTGCTGGCTGCAATTCCGTCAGTGGTTTATGGCTTGTGGGGCATCTTTGTTCTGGCCCCGGTGTTGCGGCTGTACGTCGAACCGCCTTTAGCGAAAGTATTCGGTTGGTTGCCGTTATTCCGTGGCTCGATCACCGGAATCGGATTGCTGACGGGCGGAATCATTCTCGCGATCATGGTAACTCCGATCATCTCCGCAGTCGTTCGTGACGTGCTTGCGGCGGTGCCCGGATCGCAACGTGAAGCAGCGCTCGCTTTGGGTGCAACGAAGTGGGAGATGATTCGGGTAGTGCTGGTGAATGGCGCGCCGGGTATTGCCGGTGCAGTGATTCTGGGATTGGGTCGTGCCTTGGGTGAGACGATGGCGGTGACTATGGTTATCGGTAACCGCCCGCAGATCAGTCTTTCACTCTTCGAACCGTCGTACACAATTGCCTCTGCAATTGCGAATGAATTTACTGAGGCCACCGGAGATCTTCATCTGAGCGCGCTGGTCGAACTGGGCCTGATTCTGTTTTTGGTCACGTTCATAGTGAATGGTATCGCCCGGCTCCTCGTTTGGAATGTAACGCGCAAGACGGGCGGAGTGGGCAGGGCAGCTTGATGGTTAATTACTCGAACGCCGATCGAATGCGTCGGGGTATCAGCACGTTAATGACCACGTTAACGGGGCTATGCACCCTCCTGGCTGTTGGCGCTTTGCTGATTATTCTTTTCTATATCGCATACCGAGGCCTTGGTGCGATCAATTTACAGTTCCTGATTGATCGTCCACGCCCGGTTGGTGAAGGTGGTGGAATCGGGAATGCGATTCTTGGATCGCTCTTGTTGCTCTTGATTTCATCGGCCTTTGGTTTGCCACTCGGGATTTGTGTCGGGATTTATTTGTCGGAGATTGGCCGAGGACGTTTTGGCGGCGTGGTTCGTTTCATCGTGGATACGCTGACGGGTATTCCGTCGATCGTTACTGGAGTTTTTGTTTACGCGCTCGTGGTGTTGCCGATGAGGCACTTCTCGGCGATGGCAGGTGGTGTTGCGTTGGCGCTCATCATGATTCCGATCGTCGCGCGCACAACGGAGGAGATGCTGAAGCTCGTGCCACACAGTATGCGTGAGGGAGCACTCGCGCTCGGCGCACCGCAGTGGCGTGTGATATTGGGCGTGGTTGTTCCGGCAGCGGCGCCGGGGATTGCAACTGGAGCAATGCTCGCGATTGCGCGTGTCTCCGGAGAGACGGCGCCGTTGTTGTTTACGGCTTTCGGGAGTCGATTCTTTCCGGAGTCATTGAACCAGCCGATCGCGTCGTTGACGGTGCAGATCTACAACTACGCGATCTCGCCGTACGACGAATGGCACGCGCAGGCGTGGGCGGCGACGCTCGTACTGATGACGTTGGTGTTGGGGATCAACATCATCGTGCGGTTCTTAACGCGGAAGAAATTCTAGACAGGATTTCAGGATGTACAGGATTAAAAGGATTTCTTTTTTGTGATTTTTGTGCCTTTTTGTGGCTAGTTTATGCCTGTAGAAATCGCAGCTCCAAAACTTGAAGTGCGTGCATCAGCGTCGCCACCTGAAACGAACGGCAAGGCGAAGGTGGCGGTTCGCGATCTGGACTTTTTCTATGGTCGCGTCCAGGCGCTCCACAGCATCTCACTGGAGATTCCGGAGCGCATTGTGATGGCTTTTATCGGTCCCTCGGGCTGCGGCAAGTCGACGTTCCTGCGCACGCTCAATCGCATGAACGACGTCATTCCCGGGACGCGTGTCGGCGGACGCGTACTGATCGACGATCACGATATCTACGCTCCGGGAACAGACGTGGTTGAGTTGAGACGTCGAGTGGGAATGGTGTTTCAGAAGTCGAACCCGTTTCCCAAGTCAATCTTCGATAACGTCGCGTATGGTTTGAGAATCAATCGTCTGACTAATAGTAATTCCGAATTAGCTGGACGTGTAGAACAGGCGTTGAAAGATGCCGCGTTGTGGAACGAAGTCAAAGATCGATTGAAGACATCGGCGCTGAGTCTGTCAGGTGGACAGCAACAACGATTGTGTATCGCACGCGCACTCGCGATTCGTCCTGAGGTACTATTAATGGACGAACCGGCGTCAGCGCTCGATCCGATTGCGACCTCGAAGATCGAAGAGCTGATCTTCGACCTGAAAAAGCAGTATACGATCGTCATCGTCACGCACAACATGCAACAGGCTGCACGCGTGTCTGACACCACCGCGTTTTTCCTGCTGGGTAAGTTGATCGAAGTAAACTCGACTGAGAAGATGTTCACTGCCCCCAATGAGAAATTGACTGAGGACTATATCACCGGCCGGTTTGGTTAAATCGGCAATTGGCAATTGGAAATCTGCAATCTATGGATACCCACCGTCATCTGGACGACGAACTGAGTTCCTTGCGCGACCGCGTTCTCTTGCTCGGGGGCGAAGCGGAACAGGCGCTCGAACGTGCCATGTATGCGCTGAGCGAGCGTGATAGCGACGTCGCGCGCCAGGTTCTCGAGCACGACGATCAGGTTGATCATCTCGAAGTCGAGATCGATCGCCAGTGCATCGACATCATCGCGTTGCGACAACCCGCCGCGCGCGATCTGCGTTTCGTGATCTCGGTGGCAAAAATGGCGCCCGTGCTCGAACGCATCGCGGACCATGCGTGCAACATCGCGCGCACCGCGATCGATCTCAACAACGAACCGGAACTCAAATCAGTGCTCGATCTGAGCAGCATGGCTGGACATGCGTTGAAGATGTTGCGAGGTGCACTCGATGCGTTTACATCTAGCGACGCGATCAGTGCCCGCGAAATAATCAAGAGCGACAGCGAGATCAACGATCTCTACAATCATACGTTTCATCGTCTTATCGAGCTGATGGTCACCGAACCCGCCACTGCAACTCGCGACGCGCGGCTGCTCTTCGTCGCCAAACATCTCGAACGCATCGGTGACTACGTAACCGACATTTGTGAACTGACCGTCTACATGGCCGAGGCTGCATTTATTAAACATACATAAGCTATGACCCGCCCAATCCTAATCATTGAGGATGACGCCGACATCTCTGAGAGTTTGAAGTACAACTTTGAGCGTGAGGGCCTGCCCGCTGTGACTGCGCCAACCGGTGAGGCGGGACTCTCTGCAGCCCTCAACGAACGCGAGCCGCCGCGTCTCATTATTCTCGATCTCATGTTGCCGGGAATGAGCGGAATCGAGTTGTGCCGTCGTTTGCGACGCGAGCCGGCGACGCGACGCACTCCAATCATCATGCTCACGGCGAAGGCCTCGGAGTCGGATCGCGTCACCGGACTCGATCTGGGCGCTGACGATTACATCACCAAGCCTTTTTCAGTGCGCGAACTTCTGGCCCGCGTACGCGCAGTAATGCGCCGTGCGGATGAAACGATGGGCAAGACTTATGAAGACGATCATCTGCTCATCGATTTCGACGACATCCGAGTTGTGTGCGAAGGAGTGAAGATAAAGCTCACCAACAAGGAATTCACGCTTCTTTCCGTCCTCGCGAGGAGCGCGGATCGCGTCGTTACACGGCAGCAGTTGCTGGATAGTGTCTGGGGTTACAGTTACTATGGCGACGCGCGCACGCTTGACGTGCACATTCGTCGATTGCGACAGAAGCTCGATAAGTGTGGTGATTGCATCGAGACAGTTGTCGGAGTCGGCTATCGTTTCATTGGTTGCACGGGACAAGCGGCCGCAAGCTCTCAAAGTAATTGAAGGTTAACTTCTCGTGGCCAAGCGACAGCTTCTATTGGTACCCGCGTGCATTGTTCTCGCCGCTCTCGCGCTCGTAATCCCCTCATTTTCCGTACGCCTGATTCTGGCCGGCGTCTTACTGGTGATTGGCGTCGCGACTGTGTTGAGCAGTCGTGGATCTGCAAACGCCGGCAACTCGCCAATCGAGTTGACGAATGCGCCGGAAAATTTTGAAGTCCGCTCGTTGCTCGAGGCCACGATGACGGGCATGCGCGAAGGACTGCTCGTCGTCAACAGAGACATGCGCGTTGTCGCCTCGAATTCGGCTGCTCACAGGTTATTCAATCCTTCAGTACCCGGACTCAAATCGCAACGACTAACCGAACTAACGCGCAACCCTGCGATCTACAGTGCGTTTCTCGATGGTCTAAAAGGAATCGAACGCAGCGGGGTTAAGGTCGAAACGCATGGGCCAGAAAAACAGATATTCGATCTGCGTGTTGTTCCGATTGGCAATGTGAACGGCCATGGCGCTGAAGGAGCGCTCGGAGTTTTCTTCGACATCACACGCACGGAACGTCTCGAACATGTAAGACAGGAGTTTCTCTCGAACGTCTCACATGAATTACGCACGCCACTCACGGCCATCATCGCGTTTGTAGAAACACTCGAAAACGGCGCGATGGAAGATGCAGAAAGTTGCCAGCGGTTTCTTTCGATCATTCGCAAGAACGCGTCGCGAATGCACGGGCTGATTGACGACATTCTCGAGCTCACTGCGATCGAAGGCGGCAATGTGCGACTTCGCGCCGCGCAGATTGAGTTGCACGCTCTTGTCCACGATGTATGCACGTCGTTGGCTGCAAAGGCTGACGCCCAAAACGTCACGCTACGCAACGACGTCGCAGCGGAAGTGACCGTGTTTGCCGATGCGCGACGGCTCGAGCAGATGCTCACGAACCTGATCGATAACGGGATCAAGTTCAGTCGTGACGGTGGAACAGTTGCGATCAGTTACGAGTCAGGAACGCGCGACATGATTCTGGTGCGGGACAATGGTGACGGGATTCCGGCCCAGCACCTGGAGCGATTGTTCGAACGCTTCTACCGCGCCGACCGTGCCCGGTCGAGAGACATGGGAGGCACCGGGCTAGGGTTGGCAATAGTGAAACACCTCGCGCTCCTCCACCGCGGGGAAGTGACCGTCACCTCGGAACTCGGCAAGGGCACCACCTTCACCATCCATCTGCCCAGACAATAGGCCGGACTCCATAAAGTGAAAAACATTGTTGCAACCTGACGGCCTCGTTTGCCATAATGCCCGGAGAGGTTTGGCCTCGATCTCGTCCCCGACAGCCCCAAATGTCCTCTGAACTCACGAGTAAGCCGAAAGACTGAGTTGTCTGGGGGATGAACATGAAAATCCAGCGAATTGTTGAGAAAGTCTCGTCATTCCTGGCGCAGTTGAGTATCGCGCTCATGAAGGCGGTTTTGACGAGCGCCATTCTCGGGATGGTTCTGGTCACCGTCATGCACTACATGGGCGTGCCGGTACCCAGTGCCGACGACCTCCTGCGAGGAGTTTCGAGACTGGCGCATGTCCTTTCATAGAGGAAAAAATTGAGTACAGACTTGAGTAAGGCCTACGAACTGTTGGGAGTAAAACCCGGCGTTTCAATACGGGAACTGAAAGCAGCACATCGAGACCTTGCCAAGGTTTGGCATCCGGACAGGTTTCAGCACGATCCGCGGCTGCAGGAAAAGGCGCAGGAGAAGCTGAAGGAGATCAACGAGGCTTACGACTTGTTGAGTTCGGGCAAGGTGCCGCGGCCCGCTGCGGCGCGACCGGAGCCAACTCCCCAAGGCGCTTACCGAACTGCTTACGCGCAACCCGAGAAAGCTGCGACTCCGCATTCGACCGGCAGTTGGAAGTGGATTGCCGTGCTGCTCGTCTTTGCCGCGGTGTTCGCTTACACGACGAGAAGTTTGCTGCAGCGTCGTCAACCGGTCGGGGAGCCGGAAAGCGCTCAACAAGTTCAACTCGATAAAGAAGCCTCCACTCGAACCGATGCACGCACGAGACCTGAAGCCACGAGAAAAGTAACGCACGATGATGGCTCAGCCGCGCCCGAAGTTCAGTCGAGTTCAGCTCCGATCCAAACACAGCCCGCCGCTGTGCCTACCGTCGCCGTCACGATCGACCCGCAAAGTGGTCTTTTGGCTAAACCGGATTGTCCTGTGCGAACTCGCGTGACTTACCCGCGCGGCAGCGAACCGACCGGCCACTGCAACATCAATCACGCTCCGCCACCAAAAGATTCACGCATCAAATCGCTGACCGAAAAAATTCTGAAATAAAGCCACAAAAGACACA
>DATNFX010000210.1:0-9939 GCA_035606195.1 Pyrinomonadaceae bacterium | reverse complement strand
CCAGGCGCCGTGAATGAACTTGGTCGCAATAAAGACACAAAGCACGACAAACGTCGCCAACGCACCAACAGCATTAATCGCGAGGGACTTCTTCCAGTTTGCGGGAGCAGTCACTTCATCGGTGACGAAGTACGAGCGGTGTATCTCTTCATTTTCCAATGCCAGATCGGGCAATGGGCCGTTACTAATCGCCGGCGGAGGCTCGCTGGCCGCCGCCTTCCGCGCCTCGCGCAATTTTGCTCGCTCGCGCAGCCAGTGAACCACCATGCCCGATTGCGACAACGTGAATGAAAGAAAAACACCGACGGCGTAAAGCGGAATCAAACGCGATGTATCGCCGCCAAACGCAATCACCAACACGCCCGAAAAGATCGCGAGAATCACGATGCCATTTGAAAAAACCAGCCGGTCACCACGGTTGGCAAACTGGCGTGGCAGGAATCGATCGCGCGCCAGCAAACTCGAAAGCCGTGGGAAGTCAGCAAAAGCTGTGTTAGCCGCGAGCACGAGAATAGCCGCCGTTGCCGCCTGGACTACGTAATAAAACCATCCGAATGGTCCAGTGAACATGATTCGCGCGAACTGCGAGATCACTGTTTCACTTTCTCTCGGATGCACGTGGTACAAGTAAGCCATCACGCTTGTTCCGAGAAACATCACCGTCAGAAGTATCGCCATCCAGATCAGCGTCGTCGCGGCGTTATGTGCCTCCGGTTTCTTGAATGCCTGCACGCCATTTGAGATCGCTTCTATTCCAGTAAGCGCGGCACAACCATTCGAGAAAGCAGCGAGCAAAAGGAACAAGGTCATTGGTTGCAGCTTGTAGCCTTCGGCGATTTTGAGTTCTTCCGCGGCGGGAACGGGAGCAGCTCCGCCGTGAATGAAATAATGAAACAGACCAAAGACAATCATGAACAGGAAGCTGACTACAAAAACATACGTCGGCGTCGCAAAGAGCGCTCCCGACTCACGTACGCCGCGCAGATTTGCAATCGCGATGAACGCGATGAAGATCAAACACAGTATGACTTTGTGATCGCTGAGCCAGGCGTAGTGTGTTCCCTGTACCGCCGAAGTGATCGCCGCCACCCCCGCGGCGATCGACACCGATACCGTCAAAACGTAATCGACGAGTAATGAAGCGCCGGCAATGAGTCCCGGAGTTATCCCGAGATTCTCCTTGGCGACGATGTAGGCCCCGCCGCCTGACGGATACGCGTGAATGGTTTGGCGATAGCTGGTCGCAACAATAGCCAGCAGCACTGCGATCCCGATAGAAACCGGCACCACATAATGGAACGATCCACTCGCAGTCGCAGCCGCAGCCGCCGCAAGCACGAGCAGGATTTCTTCCGTCGCATACGCTGTCGACGAAAGCGCGTCAGATGAAAAAACGGCGAGCGCAGTCTTCTTAGTGAGCCGCTCGTGCACCGCCTGTTCGGTTCGTAGCGCTCTTCCAACCAGTAACCGCTTGATTGCAGTTGCCATTAACGTGTTATCCCTTCTACTTTCCAACGTGCAGCGACAGGCAATTTGTCCGGATCGAGGTCCTTCAGAACGAGCCGTCTCATTGGCGGCACGCCACGTTCATTCCACAGAAAATCGCTCAACAAGCGACGTGCTTGTGCCGTCCAGAAAGAATTGTCAGCAGCCAGATGCCGGCCCGTCATTCGCTCGACGTACTCGATCGCCTCAAGCTCGATTTGAACCAGCACATAGTGCTGCAGGCCCTCCGGGCTGATCACGATGAAGCGACGCTGCAAATCATCGAGCGCAGGTGTTTCATCGTCGTCCACGATGGTGAATCCGTTCATCGTGATCGTCTGGATTGGTGGCTGCGGCGTTGAATCAACCTCGCTGGTCACTTTCGATAATGCGGCACTGACTGCACTGCGTAGGACCTTCGGCGTCATCGGCTTGCGCACGAAGTCAGTGGCGCCAAGTTTCATCGCGTCGACGGCGAGCTCAATGGAGGCGTAAGCAGTCGCCATCACTACGCGGGCATTAACGTCTTGTTGCTTGATTTGCCGCAGCGTTTCGAGACCGTCCATGCCTGGCATTCTTTGGTCCAGGACCACGACGTCCCAATGCGATCCATCACCGTAGAGACTCAGGCCCTCCGCGCCATCCTTTGCCTCTCCGACTTCATAACCCGCAGTTTCGAGCGTCAGCCGCATCATGCGGCGGATGTGCTCTTCGTCATCAATTACCAGTATTCGTTCGTTCATAACTCTCACACTATCTATCCACAGATTACGCAGATTTTTTCTGAGTAATCTGTGAATGGGCCAGCGGCAGCGTAAAGGTAAACGTCGAGCCCTTGTCTGGTTCCGATTGCACACTTATCTGTCCGCCGTGCGCTTCGACGATCAGTCTCGAAATCGCCAGGCCTAATCCAGCACCACCGGTCGCCGCGCCCGGTACTTGCACAAACTTGTCGAAGATGTGCGCCAGGTATTCCTGAGGAATTCCGCTGCCTGTGTCGGAAACTGAAATCGCGACAGAGTTGCCGCGCGGCTGTGCGCTGATCTTGATCGCGCCGTGTTTTGTGTAACGCATGGCGTTGACGACAAGGTTGGACAGCACTCGTTCAACCTGCGATCGATCAGCGTTGACGGATGGAAGATCGACCGCGGCCTCAACCGTAAAATCCAACCCCCTCGATTCAACCTGCGGACGCAATTCTTTCGTGGCGTCCCGAATCAGATCCCTCGTCCTGATCGGCTCGAGACGTGGCTTGCTTTCGCCTCCCTCGATACGTGAGAGATCGAGCAGGTCGCGCATCAGCTTGTCGAGACGTTCGCAGTCTTCACGACAGGCGCTCAACACCTCCACTTGCTTATCGGTCAGCTCTCCGGCCGCGCGCTCGAGCAAGAGATGAACGCCCAACTGCACACTCGTCAGCGGTGTGCGCAACTCATGGGACGCTGTAGCGATGAATTCTGATTTGAGACGATCGACCTCGCGTAGGTGAGTAATGTCTTTCAGAAGTGTGAGCGCGAAGAGTGAGTCAATTGCAGCCTCGGCAGTCTGCTGGGCTATGAGCAACTTGCCCATATCCGAATCGCGCAGTTGCCCCAGGTTTTCGGCCATACGGTTGTACTCAGTGGCGAGAACACCGACTTCGTCCGTCGAATCGACCGTAACTCTCGCGTTGAGATCCCCACTCGCAATCCTGACAGTACTTTCGGTGAGGCGCTGCAGTGGTCCAACAATTCTTCGCGCCAGCACGAACGCCAGGAACACGCCCGCGGCCACAAGGACGCCGGCGATCAGGAGCGTGCGATAAAACCAGAGTTGCGCAACTCCCGCTGCCGCTTCCGCTTTAAAGAGCATTGCGCGTTGATTGAGCTGGAGCAGATGATCACAGTCTGCGCGGAGTTGATTCTCCGTGAGGACATCTGCATGCTGGAAATAGATGTCGCGATCTCGCCGGATGGCGTCGATCGCTTCCGGCTCACCTGGTTCAGTGATGTTGTTTGCGGCCTTTTGCAGGTTCTGATCGAAGCGCGCACGATCCTGACGTTCGAGACTCTCCTTCATCTCCTGAGCGGCAATTACGGAGTCGTAGTTTTCCGAGATGATGCGTCGCGACACCTTGCCCATCTCATGCAGACGCCACGCACTCCACGCTCCCAGCACAATCAGCGCCGCAATAAAAACCGCGTATCCCGTCAGTAACTTCGCTCTAAGACTCATTTTCTTTTAGCCACAAAAAGGCACATAAAGCACAGAAAAGATGGTTAAAGCTCTTGTGCTTTTTGTGCCTTTTTGTGGCTACCATCCAGTGGCACGACTTGGATTGTGGCGTCGCGTACTTCGTCCAAAAAACGATTGATCACCGAACCATGGAGCATGATGTCCCAGCGTGTGCGAGACGTTTGTCCAAAGACCACGTGCGTGATTCCTTCGCGTCGCGCGAAATCGATCAGCGCGTCCGCCACACTGCGCGCCTTTAACCGCACCACGCGCGCACCCAACTGCTCCGCAAACTGAATGTTCTCCTGCAACGCCGCGTAATCCTCGGGCTTGATTCTTCCCATCTCTTCGCGCGGCGTCTCGACGTACACCGCATACCAATCCGACGCGAGCCTTCCGGCGATTCGCGATCCCGTGCGCAACAGTTTTTTTGCACTGCCACGGGAAGCAATCGCCACCATCACTTTTTCTGGAATAACAGCCTGATCCAGGCCTTCCCGTTCGCGATAATCGTGAGCTCTCGCTGCCTGGTCCTGCGCCACCTGACGCAACGCGAGCTCTCTCAATGCCGACAAGTTTCCCTTGCGAAAGAAATTGTTAAGAGACTGCTCGATCTTCTCGACGCCGTAGATCTTTCCCTGGCGAAGTCGCGTGCGAAGCGTGTCGACGGAAACATCAACGTTCACCACTTCGTCCGCGCGCCGAAAGAAGTAATCAGGCACGGTCTCGCGCACACGCACACCCGTCGTGCGCGCTACGACGTCGTTCAACGATTCGATGTGCTGGATATTTACGGCAGTGATGACCGAGATACCGTGGTTGAGAAGTTCGAGAACGTCTTCGTAGCGTTTGCGATTCTTCGATCCGGGGACGTCCGTGTGGGCCAGCTCGTCGACAATCGCAACCTGTGGATCGCGCGCGATGACTCCTTCAATGTCCATCTCTTCGAGCGTGACGCCGCGATATTCAATGTCGCGCATCGGCAAGCGCTCGAGACCTTCGGCGAGTGCGGCAGTTTCCGAGCGTCCGTGAGTTTCCAGAACTGCGATGACGATGTCCACGCCCTGGCGCTTCAGCGCGTGTGCGTCTTCGAGCATCTGCCAGGTTTTCCCCACACCGGGAGCGGCACCGATGTAAACGCGCAGGGTCGCCTTGTCGCCAACTTTCAATTTGGCGAGCAGCGCTTCCGGCGATGGTCTCTTTAGTTCAGCAACCATACTGTGCGTTTCGCAGGCTTCCGCTTATCCAGATCGAGATTGAGTTCGAGCACGTTGACTCGCGGCTCGCCGAGAAAACCAAACTGCCGGCCTTCGGTATGTGCTGCGACGATCTGGCGAAGCTCGTCTTCACTCATTCCACGTTCGCGTGCGACACGAGGGACCTGAAACTCTGCTGCGGCAGGCGAGATGTGCGGATCGAGTCCGGAAGCGGAAGTCGTCACCAGATCAATCGGCACAGGCTTGCCCGGATTCTCCGCCTGCAATTTCTCTACATCCGCCTTCACACGGTCGATTAATTTCTGATTTGTTGGCCCAAGGTTCGAACCTGACGAGGCGCTCGCGTCGTAACCTGCTGCGGAGGGTCTTGATCGAAAATATCCCGGTGATGAAAACGGTTGGCCGATCAAACGAGAACCAATAATCGTGCCGTCTGCAGCCCTGATGAGCTGCCCATTTGCCTGGTCAGGAAAGATCACCTGCGCGAGTCCCGTCACGATGAGCGGATAAGCAAGCCCGAGCAGGATCGTCGTCACAATCGTCATCAAAACTGCTGTCACTAAATTCTTCATAGTCTTTACGCCAATCCAACTACATGGATCAGAACATCGATAATCTTGATCCCGACGAACGGCACGATGATTCCGCCGAGCCCGTAGATCAGCAGGTTGCGTCGTAACAACGCTGCCGCACTCATCGGGCGATACTTAACCCCGCGCAACGCCAGCGGGATCAGCGCCACGATGATCAGCGCATTGAAAATCACCGCCGACAGAATCGCCGACTGCGGCGTGCGCAATCCCATGATGTTGAGCGTGTTCAGCACCGGAAACGCTGCCGCAAACATCGCCGGAATGATCGCAAAATACTTCGCCACATCATTCGCAATCGAAAACGTCGTCAACGCTCCTCGCGTCATCAGCAACTGCTTTCCGATTTCGACGATCTCGATCAACTTGGTCGGATTTGAATCGAGGTCAACCATGTTGCCGGCCTCTTTTGCGGCCTGAGTGCCGGTATTCATGGCAACGCCGACGTCGGCCTGGGCCAACGCCGGTGCATCGTTGGTTCCATCGCCCGTCATAGCGACGAGTTTTCCGCCTTCCTGTTCGCGCTTGATGAGCGCCATCTTGTCTTCGGGCGTCGCCTCGGCAAGAAAGTCGTCAACACCTGCTTCACGCGCGATCGTTGCGGCAGTCAGCGGGTTATCGCCGGTGATCATCACGGTGCGGATGCCCATCTGCCGCATGTGATTGAAGCGTTCGACCATCCCGCCTTTGATGATGTCCTTCAGTTGAATCACGCCGAGCGGGAGACGATCGTCCGCTACAACTAATGGCGTTCCTCCTTCACGTGAGATCCTCGTGACGATGTCGTTCAGATCCTTCGAAACGTGATTTCCATTTCCTGCGAGATATTTTTGAATCGCGTCCGCAGCGCCTTTGCGGACTTCCCGACCATCGAAGTCGACACCCGACATGCGCGTCTGTGCCGTAAACGGAACGAACGTCGCCTCAAGCGGCGTCAAGTCGCGCCCGCGTAGTCCATACTTTTCCTTCGCGAGCACGACGATCGAGCGTCCTTCTGGCGTCTCGTCAGCAAGCGAAGACAATTGCGCGGCCTCAGCCAACTCTGTTTCATCGACTCCAGGCAAAGGAATGAAGGCGGTCGCCTGTCGATTGCCGAGTGTGATCGTTCCAGTCTTATCCAACAGGAGCGTGTTCACATCGCCGGCGGCTTCGACCGCGCGACCCGACATCGCAAGTACGTTGTGCTGAATCAGACGGTCCATGCCCGCGATACCGATCGCGCTCAATAGTCCGCCAATCGTCGTTGGAATCAGGCACACGAGCAGTGAGACGAGCACAAAGATCGTTTGCGACGCGTTGGAGTAGATCGCGAATGGCTGAAGGGTTACAACAGCCAGTAGGAAAACAATCGTCAGGCCCGCGAGCAGAATGTTCAATGCGATCTCATTTGGTGTCTTCTGACGCTCTGCACCTTCGACAAGCGCGATCATGCGATCGATGAATGTCTCGCCGGGATTCGAAGTGATGCGAACCTTGATCTGATCGGAGAGAACGCGCGTGCCCCCTGTCACGGCAGAACGATCGCCACCAGCCTCGCGAATCACGGGCGCACTCTCACCAGTGATTGCTGACTCGTCCACCGAAGCCACGCCTTCAACAATCTCGCCGTCACCGGGAATGAACTCGCCGGCGGAAACGATCACGATGTCGTCTTTACGTAACTGCGGCGCGGGTATGTCTTCCGTGTGAGAACCCGAGATAATTCGGTGTGCAATGGTTTCCGTTTTTGATTTGCGAAGATTGTCGGCCTGCGCTTTACCGCGTCCCTCGGCCATCGCCTCAGCAAAGTTTGCGAAGAGCACGGTGAACCAGAGCCAGAGCGTGATCTGTAACTCGAAACCAAGATTGGTGCTGCCCGAGATGATGCTCCGGATCAGTTGCAACGTCGTGAGAATACTGCCGGCTTCCACCACAAACATGACGGGATTTCCCATCATCTTGCGCGGGTGAAGTTTGATGAATGAATCGACGATCGCGCGTTTGACGATCTCTGCGTTCCAGATTGCTTTTTTTGATGGTGCACTCATGATTTCAGAGTAAAACTTGACAGGATTTCAGGATTAGCAAGATTGAATCTTGTAAATTCTGAAAATCCTGTAATCCTGTCTCTAACTAACCCCTCGCATCAACAACTCCTCCACAATTGGCCCAAGACTAAGCACCGGGAAAAACGTCAGCGCGCCAACAATCACGATCACGCTTACCAGCAAGGTCGTGAACAACGGTGTCGTCACTGGAAACGTCCCGAGCGAGGGCGGAACAATCTTCTTGCGCGCGAGACTCCCCGCGATTGCCAGCATCGGAATGATCATCATGAAACGACCGACGAGCATGGCGATTCCGATCGTCGCGTTGTACCAATACGTATTCGCTGAAATACCAGCGAAGGCAGATCCGTTGTTACCCGTCGCAGAAGTGAACGCGTACAGCATCTCGCTGAGTCCGTGCGGTCCGGAATTATTCAATTGCGACGTACCGAACGACGGCGACACCGCCGCGATTGCCGTAAACACCAGAATCGTGAGCGGAAAAACTAGCACCACGAGCATCGCCATCTTCACTTCGTACGACTCGATCTTCTTGCCGAGGTATTCAGGCGTGCGACCAACCATCAATCCCGCAATGAACACGGAAAGCACAATGAAGATCAGTATCCCGTACAGTCCCGCGCCAACGCCGCCGAAGACCACTTCACTCAACATGATGTTGGCGAGCGGGATCATGCCGCCGAGTGGAGTAAACGAATCGTGCATCGCATTAACAGCGCCGCATGATGCGTCAGTCGTGACGGTCGCAAAGAGCGCGCTATTGGCGATCCCGAAGCGCACCTCCTTGCCTTCCATGTTTCCACCTGATTGTTGTGCCGTGACTGCTTGATCGGTTCCCGCGAGCAGCGGATTACCACGCGCTTCACTCCAGTAAGCGACGAGCACTCCGGCCAGAAAGAGCACCGCCATCGCGGACCAAACGGCCCAACCGTGCTTTGGTGACCCGGTCATGCGACCGAGCGTGTATGTGAGTCCCGCTGAGATCGCAAAAATTGAGAAGAGCGCGATCAGATTGGTCAGCGGCGTGGGATTCTCAAATGGATGAGCACTGTTGGTATTGAAGAATGCGCCACCATTTGTTCCCCACTGCTTGATGAACTCCTGTGATGCAACCGGACCTTGCGCGATCACCTGTTCAGTAGCTTCTTTTGTCGGATCGACGAGCTTCGCAGTGTCGTAAGGTCTCAGGTTTTGAACGACTCCCTGCGATACGAGGAACAACGAACCCACGAGACAGAACGGCAACAACACCCAAAGCGTCGCGCGCGTCATGTCGACCCAGAAATTTCCAATCGTCTCCATCTGCCTGCGCGCGATACCACGAATGAAAACAATCGCGAGCGAGATCCCCACCGCAGCGGAAACAAAGTTGTGATAAGCGAGCCCCACCATCTGCGTGAAGTAGCTCATCGTTGTTTCGGGCACGTACGACTGCCAGTTGGTGTTGGTTGTAAACGACGAAGCGGTATTGAAAGATGAACCCACGAATCCCGCGGAATCGACGCCTGGTAAGTGCTGGGGGTTGAAGGGAAACAAACCCTGCAGTCTTTGCAACGCGTACAGCACGAGCATCGACACGGCACTGAACAACAGCATCGCCACTGCATACTCGGTCCAACGCATTTCGCGGTTTGCATCGACGCGTGTGAGTCGATAGATCAACCTCTCGAGTGGTCTTAATACCGGATCGAGAAACGTGCGCTCCTGATTGAAAACTTTTGTGATGAAGATGCCGAGAGGCTTTGTTACCAGCAGAATCAGAGCTAAGAAAAATACGATCTGTAACCAACCATTCAGCGTCATAACAATTTTAGAACTTCTCCGCGCGCAACAGCGCGTAAGCCAGATAAACAAGCAACAGTGCAGATACAATCAGCGTGATCAACGTTTCGAGACTCATCCGTGGACTCCTACTGCAACTTCTCACACGCGCGCACATAACCAACTGCAATCACAAAAAAGCCAATCGTCACTGCGATGAAAATTATGTCGTGCATTGCAGACCTCAATTGAAGTTGTAACCAAGCTCCAGCAGAAAAAAGTGATTGCCCCCCGATGCATTCTGATTACCAATCGAATAACCGGCGTAACCTGTAACGCTTGAACCAGCCTTGAAGATTATTCCGGGAGTGAAGTAGCCGGCGCTGTGTTTGCCAGTGATCCAGTCAGCAGCAAACGTGACCTTTTTATTCAACGGTTGCTCAAAACCGAACTGGCCACCCGCGCGATTCGCAGAGGCGACCACATCGCGCGTGAAGTCGTAACCACCAAATGTGATCCTGGTGCCGGTCTTGAATGTCTTGCTGATTTCCGTATAGACATAATTGCCGGCGTCGTAGGCGCGATTACGAACGGGAATGAAGAGGTTATCGCCCACGACCATGG
>DATNFX010000209.1:0-3591 GCA_035606195.1 Pyrinomonadaceae bacterium | reverse complement strand
CAACGTGGATGTCGCGATCGTTTCGTTGTCGTTAAGCACGGAGAGCCGCGGGCGCTGGACGTTGATTCCCGAGGAGTTGCATCAACCAATCGATCAAGGGCTCGGCATCATCAAGACCACAAAGAACGAAAAAGCCGCACGCGCCTTCGCCGCCTTCCTCACCGGACCACAAGGGCAGGCGATCATGAAGAAGTACGGTTTTAGCCGCGGATAGTACGGATCGGTGTAAATCGATTTACACAGATCAGTTCAATCAGTGGCTAATAAATGTTTTGAGGTTTAGATCGTGGCCGTTTGTAGTGAGGGTGATTGTGCCGTATTCGCCGGTTGTCAGGACTGTCGCGCCGTTTGCTTTCCAGCGATCGACTACTTCTTTGTGTGGATGACCAAATCTGGAATTGCGACCTACCGAGATGATTGCGAGTTGGGGTTTCGTGGCGAGGACGAAGCCTTCCGTCGACGAGGTCTTGCTGCCGTGATGCGGCACTTTTACGACGTCGGCGCGGAGTTGCTGCTGCGATGCCAGGAGTGACCTCTCCGCAGCTTGCTCGATGTCCCCTGTCAGCAGTATCGAACGCTCGCCAAATTGAATTCGAAGAGCAACGGAATCGTTGTTCGTCGATGTTTCACCACCGTTGGGTGGCCAAAGGACGTTAATCTCGACTTCTCCGAAACGAATCACATCGCCGGCTTGAATCGTCTCGGAGTTCGTGCCGGTTTCGGTGAGTGTCTGCGAGAATTTTTCGAACTCAGGATCGTCGCGCGGACGCCGGGCAATCAGTGCTGCTCTCACGGAAAAGTTTTTGAGAACATCGTTCAGCCCGTCGATGTGGTCGGCATCCGCGTGCGTAGCCAGCACGTAATCGATCTGGCTCAAGCCTCGCCACCACAAATATTCTGAGACAACGGTTTCTCCAATCCTGCGCCCGGCGTCGTTTGGATTGCCGCCGCCATCGACCAGCAAGGTTGTTCCGTCAGGCATCGTTATGAGTGCTGAGTCACCCTGGCCAACGTCCAGGAAATCAACACGCAGCTTTCCATCGGCGCGGGCTGCGCTGAGTGGATGCAAGATAAGAACGGCAAGTAGCATGAACTGGGCAAGTGCGAGTGGCAGAACGTACCGGTGCAGTTTGCATTCGCGTTGGCGACGCGGTCCGAGTGGTTGCCAGTGCAGGAGTGCGACAATGAGAAACAGAAAAGGAAGATAATAGACGGCGTAGAGCAACGCCGCCGATCCTGAATACTCGGGCAGTCTCAACGATGCCAGCCCAAAACTCGAAAAGGGATCGACACTGTGGACCATGGCCCAGTCGATCGCATCTGCCAGCCGAAACAGTGGTGCTGACAAAGCCGTGCTGACGTTCGCCAGCAGCAACGCAAGCAGCGCAACTGCAACAAGCGCAGCGAGCAACACGCTGACGACGATATTCAGCACGAGCGACGACAGCGAGAGCCGGTGAAAATAGACGATCATCAGCGGCAACAACATCACCTGCACGCATACCGAGACCACAACGGCTCCAAATGTGTAGCGCAGAACCGGCTGCACGTGATAGCGCTCCAGCCATATCGCTGCGTCCGTCTTAAAAAGACGATAATGATGTGTAGAACGCGCGAGTTCCTGCTGCCATTTCTGCTCGCGCCAGAAAAGGATTTCGCAGACGGCTCTGAGTACGCGGGAACATATAGGCGGATAAGGAGTCGAACGCGACGGATACCACGCGCCGATGGCTGATAGCTTCAAAAGCAGTGGCCACGCGACCACGACGATTGCCAGCACTGACAGGAAGGTGAGTTGAAACGACGGATCGAAGATCTCTTTCGGACTGTGAATCAACAGCACGAGGGCTGATGCCCCCAGAGCATTCAGTGAATTCGGGTGCCGGAACACGATCGTCCCGAATCCTGCGAATGTGAACATCAGCGCGGCTCGAACAACTGAAGCGTCGGCTCCCACAGCAACCGAATAAGCCCAAACGATTACGGCTGGCAATAGGAACTGTAGGAGTGTGCGCCTGGTCAAACGCCGTATCAGAACAAAGACGATGCCGCCGATGAAACTGATGTGAAGTCCGCTGATGACGAGGACGTGGAAGGTGCCACCCTCGCGAAAGCGTTCAGACGCACTGTATGAGAGGTTGTAGCGATTCCCGAGCAGCGTCGCGTCCAACACGCCCGCAGTCTCCGGTGCGAATCGCGCATCGATCTGTTGTTGAAGTCGTGCGCGCCACTCGTAGAGCGAGGCAAGCGGCGGGAATACTGGTGTGTCCTCCAGTTTCGTAATCGGACTCTTAACGATCCCGCTCGCGTCGTAACCGTTGCGGTCGAGAAATTCTCCTAGCGTCGAGACGCCTGGATTCCGATAACCGCCATCACGCTCGAGCGTCGTGTTCACACGAATCCGTGTTCCATATCGGAGCTGCAAGTCTTGTTTCTTGAGTGGTACCAATAATGAGACACGGCCTTGTGCAGGCTCTTCGACACGCAACGAAAGATAAACCCGATCGCGGGCAAACTCAGGTGGTCCATCGAGCCAACCCGTCAGCGTGCAGGGCTGCTCAACGAAACTTCTGATACCACTTGAACTGCTACTCCTCTGCTCCAACTGAGCGAGCACCACGCCAGTGAAGAAAAACGCCGCGAGCAAAATGACGCCTGCAGATCGCAATCGCTTCTTCAGCAGCAGAAGCAACGAAACCACCGAACACACCACACCAATCGAAACACTCAGCTTTATTTGAAGCCAATTAGCCGCGCAAATACCTGCGGCAAACACAACGGCGAGTTGGGCAAGAGGATGCTGACTGAACAGACTTCTGTGAGGACGCATTGCTGTGAGTAAATGTCTAACAAGATTACAAGATTTGCAAGATTAAATCCGTGATTTCATCCGCGTTCATCCGCGGCTAAAACGGACGACGGTTTCCACATGGTGGGTTTGTGGGAAGAGATCGAAACCAAGCACACGTTCTAGCTTATAGCCGCCGGCGCTGAGCTTTTTGAGATCGCGCGCCAGCGTTGCGGGGTCGCAGGAGACGTAGGAGATCGACGCGGGACGAACGTCGAGAATTCCTTTGATCACAGCCGACTCAGCGCCTGTTCGTGGCGGATCGAGCAGGACGAAATCGGCGGCAGCGGTTGGGCCACTTCTGAACCACTCGGTAACAGTCGCCGTGATCACACGCGCGTTCGATAACCCGGCATCCTGGAGATTGCGACGCGCAAAACGTGTAGCTGTAGAATTGGCTTCCACCGCCACTACGCGGGCAAATTTTCTTGAAAGAGGCAAGGTGAACAACCCCACACCGCTGTAAAGATCCAGGGCGCTCTCACCCGAAGCATCCCCGAGTGCAAAATCGATCAGCGGCCCCAGCAACGATGGATTGATCTGAAAAAACGCCTCGGCGTTGTACTGGTAAACTTCGCCTCGAACAGTCAAACTCAACTCTCGCGTCTCAAACGCCGCAAACGCAGGCGCAAACGACACCGCATCGTCACCCGCAACCACATCCAAATGTTTCAAGCCGGGCGGAAACTGCTGCCACTCCGTCGCCCGAACCGCTTCAAGCTGACGCTGTAATTCCGGTTGCA
>DATNFX010000208.1:0-6218 GCA_035606195.1 Pyrinomonadaceae bacterium | reverse complement strand
GGGAACCAATAGAGAACCAGTCCCTTTTGTGGTGCAGTGCGAGCTTCCCAAATCTTCCATGGCACTTTGTAAACAGGAGGTGCGGGCCCTTCGCTTTTGCTACCACCGCCGCCAACGCCACCGGTTCCCCCGCCCCCACCGCCACCGCAGGTGGCCCATACCGGTGAGAGGGAAAACATAAGCATTAAACCGGCAGCAAGAGCGCGTGAAAGTTTTGTTCTCATAATTCAGTATTCCTTTTTAGGGGTTCGGGCGAGTTAAGCAGGGAATTTATAGCACAACATGGATGTTTGCATCGAGCTTCGAGTTGCCGTATGTTTACACAACTATTACTCGCCGTAAATGGTTTCGCAATCTAACATCGCGTATATGTAATGGTGGTCGCAACTTTCGTTTCAGAAAACTTCCCCATAACGAAGAATAATGCGCCCAAATCTGGGAGGAGGACGCAATGAAGGTCTTATTGGTTAATCCTGAGTTTCCTGAAACGTACTGGAGTTTTCGATACGCGCTGCCCTTTGAAGGCAAGCGCTCCGTGTTCCCCCCGCTCGGTTTATTGACTGTTTCCGGTTTGTTGCCGGAGTCATGTGAACGGCGTCTCGTAGATTTGGAAGTCGAGCGGCTCAAAGATTCCCATATTGAATGGGCCGATATGGTTTTCATCACGGGGATGCTGGCGCAAAAGAAGTCACTTCACGAAATTGTGAAGCGCTGTAAAGAACGAGGAAAGATAATCGTGCTCGGCGGACCATACGTCACCAGCACCATCGAAGAGCTTCCTTACGCAGACCACATCTTTCAGGGTGAAGCCGAAACTACACTCCCTCAATTCTTCACAGACCTCGAACGCGGTGAGGCAAAACGCATCTACAAAGCACCGGAGCGCCCGCCGTTATCTCTCGCGCCGGTTGCTGACTTCGGTCTCGTGAATCTCAAGAAGTACAGTTGCATGTCAGTGCAGTACTCGCGTGGCTGCCCGTTCTCGTGTGAGTTCTGCGACATCATCGAGATCTACGGGCGTGTCCCGCGAACCAAGAGCAACCAGCAGATGATCGCCGAGTTTGACGCCTTGAAAAAACTCGGCTGGCGTGGACCGCTATTTATCGTCGACGATAATTTCATCGGCAACAAGAAGAACGTGCGGCTACTTTTGCCTGCGTTGATCGAGTGGCAGAAGAAAAATGGCTATCCGTTTTCACTGCTTACGGAAGCGAGCGTGAACCTCGCTGACGACGACGATCTGCTGACCGCGATGAAGGACGCCGGATTCCGCCGCGTCTTTCTCGGGATCGAGACTCCGGTGGAGGAGAGTCTCAAAGAAGCGCAGAAGTCTCAGAATCGAGGAAACCTGCTCGACTCAGTGAGAAGGATTCAGAGTCACGGCATGGAAGTGATGGCCGGATTCATCGTGGGCTTTGACAATGATCCCGACGACATCTTCGAACGGCAAATCGACTTCATTCGTGAGAGCGCGATTCCGATGGCGATGGTGGGAATGCTGAATGCACTTCCCGACACGCAGTTGTGGAAGCGGCTGGAAAGAGAAGGACGACTCCTCGGCGCCGACGCGACTGGCAACAACACCATCGCGACCGTGAACTTCATTCCGAAGATGGACGTCGACACTCTCATCAGCGGCTATCAGCGCATCATGAAGACGATTTACAAACCCAGCGAATACTATCGTCGTGCGCTCGACTCGCTGAAGCGTGTGCCTCAGGACGTACCAGAGGCGCACCAGTATCACGGTTTCAAGGCAGTGACGGCATTGTTGCGTATTACTTTTAAGCTGGGTGTGCTGGACGCCGAGCGCCGCGAGTTCTGGCGTTTCTTCCTCGAGGCTGTGCGGGAACATCACGACCGTATGAATGAGTTGCTACGCCATGCCGCCATGGCCTACCATTTTCGTAAGTTGAACGAATCTTACGGCGATACGTGAAGTCTTCCAACAATTCGGCATTTGCTGCGCTACGTCACCGCGACTTCAGGCTCCTTTGGTTAGGCCAGATTGTGTCCGTGACCGGATCGCAGATGCAGTTTGTCGCGATTAACTGGCACGTCTACCTACTCACAAAATCCCCATTTGCACTCGGCCTCGTCGGACTCTTCCGCGGTGTACCTATAATTATCTGCTCGCTTGCAGGCGGCGTGGTGGCAGACGCGATCGATCGCAAGCGACTGATGATCGTGACTCAGACCATCATGCTGGCGAGCGCAGCGCTCCTGACAGCCGGCACTCTCTCAGGCTTCAAGAGTGTTTGGCCCATCTACGTGCTCAGCGGAATCGCATCTGCAGCAACGGCGTTCGACACTCCCGCTCGACAGGCATTAATGCCTACTCTCGTGCCGATCGAAGATTTTCCGAATGCCGTTAGTCTCGCAGTCATTGTCTTCAACGTCGCGACTATCGCCGGCCCGGCAATCGCGGGTTTCCTGCTTGCTGAAAGCGGACCGGCAATAATCTATGGGATCAATGCGCTCTCGTTTGTGGCGGTGATTGGCGCGCTTATCGCGATGCGAGCGAGTGGCCAGCCGGAATTGCAGACCGAACGGAAAGACGCATTGAGCCTCGCGGCGTTGAAAGAAGGACTGAGCTTTGTTTGGCACACTCCGATCATTGTGCAAACAATGACGCTTGATTTCGTTGCGACCTTCTTTGCTTCCGCGACTCTGCTGTTGCCCATTTTTGCGCAGGAACGATTGCACGTCGGTGCTCGAGGTTATGGTTTCCTCGCTGCCGCTCCCGCAATCGGATCCGTCTTGACTGCTCTTGTGATGGCGCGTCTGGGAACTCTTCACCGGCAAGGACGGTTGGTGGTTGCTTCAGTAGCGGTTTTTGGAGTCGCGACGGCGGGATTTGGAGTGTCAACCGTGTACTGGGTTTCACTGCTCATGCTTGCGATTACGGGTGCGGCCGACACAGTGAGCACGGTTTTACGTCAGACCATCCGCCAACTCGTCACCCCGAACCACCTGCGTGGTCGCATGACCTCAATCAACATGATGTTCTTCATGGGTGGCCCGCAGCTTGGAGAACTCGAGGCAGGCGTGCTTGCCGGATTCATCGGCGCTCCGCTTTCCGTCGTGATCGGCGGACTCGGATCATTGATCGCCGCGGCGATTGCTGCCGTAAAATCAAAGAACCTGATGAAGTTTGAGATGTAAATGACCTGGACGCCGGCAGCGACAAATACACATCAGGATCACGTCATTGCGCATGTGATTGGCGCAACGCCGCTCGGACATTTCATCTGGGATGAAACCGCGTACCTGCTGCTGGATATCGGATTCGTCTGGAATATCTATCTCGACATGGAAATGGGGCTGGTCCCGCAGGCTCTTGCGGTTAGAGAGTTGGAAGAATTGCGTACTTTCGTCGATGAATTGGAGACAGGAACTCAGGAGGCGAATCCGATTGAGTCAGTTGAGTTGTTGGAAAATGGCGAGGAGCGGCGGCTGGTCCTGCATTGCGAGCTGAGAGACGTGATAATTGAAACTTCATTGAGCCGCAGATATACGCGGATTGAGGACGGATAATCCGTCAACAATCCGCGTTAATCCGCGGCTAACTAGTTACTCAGCAATGACGCTGATCTGGTTGTCAACTTCCTTCACACCCTTGACCTGTTTCACCATTTTTTCGATCTGAGCCTTCATCGCCTCGGTCTTCACCGTTCCAAGCAACATCACTTTTCCGTTCAGCACTGAAGCCGTGATGCCGAGTGGCGAGATTGCCGGGTCGTCCGAGAGTTTCTTGTCGACAGCCGCCTGGATCGTCGAGTCCATGTTCATGTTGTCAGTGGCTGTAGTCCCACCCGTCGCACCTGCCGTACTACCTGCCGGCGGAGTGACGATGATGGGCGCCGGCTGTGTTGTGACGGGCGCCGGTTGTTGCACGATCACCGGAGGCTGCTGCACGGGCGCCGGTTGCTGCACGATCGTTGTCGGCTGTTGCGCCGCGAGATTTGCGTTATCCGTTGCCGGCTGACTGCTCATCCAAAACAGGACCAGCATTGTTATCAATGCGATAGCTACCACAACAAGTACGCCGACCATGCCTGCGGAAATACCGCTGTTATCCCGCACCGACTGTGTATGGACCACCTCGCGTCTTTCGTTCGGTGTTTCCACTACCACTCGGCTTCTTCTTGCTTGTTCTTCATCGTATGCCATCACTTGCCTCCGTATATTCTAAACATTTGTCGAGATTAGTCTTTACTTCTTAGTAACGTCGATGACGTTTGTGACGTGAATAGAGGTATGTACCTGCAGCGCCAGCACCTGCTCCGATTGCTGCCGCGCGTTTACCACCAGCCACCGCGCCAACACCGGCGCCAACGGCCGTACCGCTCGCTACGGTGCCTATCGTTCGTGTCTTACCTTTGAAATGTCTTTTCGCTGCGTGACGATTGAACGCGTACAAGCCCGCACCGCCTCCGCCGATTGCCGCGCCCTTCTTGCCTCCGACTAAAGCACCGACACCGGCTCCACCGGCGATGATTGCTGCAGTCCTCGCTTTACGGCCAAACTTCGATTTATGGCGGCGACGTGTTTGGCCTTCGGCTGACACGATCGTTCCCGTTATGACGAGTAAAGTGAGTACTAGTATTAAGGCGAGTAACCTCTTCATCCCTGACCTCCACGAACGCTTCGTTTGTTATTCATTACTGACCTTGCGTCTGACACTCAGCAATGGCAAACCCCATTCCTCTGTCAAAAACCGCGGAATTGTTTGAAGAACGTACGGAGACGCACATCTGGGGGATCCTTCGTTTGTTTGGATTTCGTACGTTGGCCGATTTTGGATTGAGACAGTGTTTGATCTTTGTACTTTGTGCTTCGTACTTGGTAATTTGACTGTCAGTGGTCAGTGGTCAGTGGTCAGTAAGTTATCGAATGGACAACTGACAACCGACAACTGACCACTGACAACTGACTACTGACCACTGACCACTGACTGCTGACAAATAAAATGACCACCGCAATCGTTCATCATCCCGTTTTTCGCGAGCACGACACCGGACCTGGGCATCCTGAAAATCCTTCACGCTACACAGTCGTGATGGACGCACTGCGCGCGGACACTGAACTATGGTCCAAACTGCGCGAGGTCGAGGCGAGGGAAGCGCCGCGGGGCGATATTCAAGCCGCGCACTCGCCACAGCTCTACAAGCACGTCGAAAGAGTCGTGAGTGAAGGCACCGGCTATCTTGATCAAGACACGGTCGTGTCGATGCGTTCACTGGACGCGGCGAAACGCGCGGCCGGCGCTCCATGTCACGCTATTGATTTGATTATGAGCGGCGGGATCCAGAATGCTTTTGTTCCGGTGCGGCCGCCGGGACATCACGCGACTGAAGAACGTGCGATGGGGTTTTGTCTTTTCAACAACGTGGCGGTAGCGGCGCGTTATGCGCAGCAGAAGTATCCGGAAATCGAGAAGGTCGCAATCATCGATTGGGACGTCCATCACGGCAACGGGACGCAGGGAATCTTTTACGACGATCCGACAGTCTACTTTTTCTCGGCGCACCAGTATCCGTGGTATCCGGGAACAGGCTCGCGTGGCGAGAAGGGCACCGGCCGCGGTCTTGGGTTCACCCTCAATCTTCCACTGCGTGCCGCAACGCCCGCGGTGGATTACAAGCGAGGTTTTGAAGCGGCGCTGGATGAAATGTCAGCTAACTTTAGCCCCGACCTGATCATGATCTCAGCCGGTTTTGATTCGCATCGTGGCGATCCACTTGGGCAGTTGCTTCTCACGGATCAGGATTTTGTGGATATGACGCGTGCGTTGAAACAGTGGGCCGATAGCAGTTGTCAGGGACGGCTGGTTTCCTGTCTCGAGGGCGGCTACAACCTCGAAACCCTCGGCCAAACGGTGCGGGCCCACGTCGTCGAGTTGTCAACAGATCGGGCTGATTGATCTGTGTAATCTGTGGAGATATGATCTCTTCACATGCCTGCCAAAGAATCTGTCGCAACCAATGATCGACCTCAACGTGTCTTCTTAATCGACTCGATGTCGCACATCTTTCGGGCGTTCTACGCGCCGATGCAGAATCGCGCTCAGCCTCTCGCGACCTCCAAGGGGTTTGTAACGCAAGCCGTCTACATCTTCACCAACATGCTCATCAAGCTGTTGCGTGAAGAGCAACCCGACTACATCGCTGCCATCTTCGAGTCGCGCGAAAAGACGTTTCGGCACGAAACTTTTG
>DATNFX010000207.1:0-9079 GCA_035606195.1 Pyrinomonadaceae bacterium | reverse complement strand
TGGCGATGTCGTACGGAATTCCCGTGATAAAGACGAAGGCCCAACTCACGCGCCGATATAAACAGGTCTTCAAAGAACAGACTGACGCCGCCGCGTGTTTTGTAAAAGCCAAGCCCGAGATCGACGCCGATAATCCAAAACGCTTCACGGTCGCTTGTCCGGACGCCGCCGGGAACGAAGTCGTGATTTATCACTTCGAGCAAACCAGAAATGGCTGGAAGTTCACCGGCCTCGATAATCTAAACGAGTAAATTTATGAAGCGTTTTCCGCAGACTGCTCAGACAGGGCGGGCGTCTGTGTTGTCAGTGTGAGCTGTGGGCTCAGGAAGATCGTGGCGATGATAAAGGCCGAGGCGAAGAAGTAAGGCGACGAGACGCCCAGGTGATCGAAACATAGACCAAAGAAAAACGGCGCAATCGCTCGCGAGATCCCGCCGTAAGTTTGCTGCATTCCCATGTACAGTCCACGCTCTTTTGGTCTGATTACGCGTGACAATAGCGCCGTCACGCAAGGGAACGTGAACGCTGTGCCGAGCGGGATGAGGGCAACGGTGAGCCCGAGCATCCAAAGGTTGTGCGACAGCGGCATTCCCAACACTCCTGCCGCTAATAACACCAGTCCCAAACGCGAAAGTTTCGACTCACCAAGCCAATCAACCATTCGCCCCAGCAGCAGTACGCGTGTAAACACCGAGATCGAACCGACGTACATGAAGAAGTAACCGATAGTTTGTTCGGTCACCTGAAACCGTGCATTGAGAAAGAGCGCAAGTAAAGCGAAGCTTCCCTGGTACGCTCCCATCGCAATCGCGTAGATCCAGATCAAACGTGACGAAGGCTCGCTCGAGTGAGTAATCACCTGCAACAGCGCCTCACGAGAGGTCAATTTCTTTTCGCCCTCAACCGTTACATGTTCACTCGCATCTCTCGACTCCGTGAGATACCGGGCGGCGAACGCGATGTTGAGAAGGCAGAGTCCCGCGGCGATGATTCCGGGCGCAGCATGACCCATGTGCAGCGTCGCCGATCCCGGCATCAGATCGTATTTTCCAAGCGTGATGGCGAAGGAACCGAGCACTGGCCCGAGTGCGACACCGAGATTCGTCGTGGCTGAAAGCCAACCGAGCGCACGCGCGCGATCCTGTGGCGCAGTTGAATCAGCCACGTATGCCTGAATGACACCGACCGTTCCGCCTCCGGCGCCCTGTACGATGCGCGACAGCAACAGCAACCAAAGCGAATCTGCGAAACCAAAGATCAGGTAGGCAAAAGCTGCTGCCGTCAGCGCGATGAGCAAAGTTGGTCTTCGTCCCACCCGATCGGAGAATTTTCCCCACAGTGGTGCGCTCAACAACTGCGCGACGGTAAACGACGAGATGATGAGCGCCGTGATCGTGCCGATGCCGATGTGAAAACCAAGAAACTCGACGCCCGAACCGCCGAGTGTCTTCACGTAGAAAGGCAGGAGCGGAAAGATCATCAACACGCCTACCATGTCGACGAACGCTGTCGCCATTAGCGTGAGTAACTTCGCCGGAATCTTTCGAACTTCGCGACCGAGCACGTAGAGCAGTGCAATCGCGATAACGACGAGAAAAATACGGACCACTGGCGATTGAAGGGATTGCGCGAAGTTCGATTGCAGGAGCATTCGAGAAGTCATAATACACTAATGCGATCCGGCTTTCGCCATAGCGGTGTGACAGGTGGGCTGTATGGTGTGTCGACTCGTTAATTTTTTGGAGGGAGTGTGTTTCGTGATGAAGCTAACGGAGTTTTTTCGGCAACAGTTGGACCGGGAGGTGGAACGTTCGCGCAAAGCGCTCGAGCAAGTCCCCGACGGAAAATTTGATTGGAAGCCGCATGACAGATCGATGGGCTTCGGATACCTCGCGAACATGGTGGCGACGATACCGACGTGGATCACGATGGAGATAAAGCGCGACGATTTGGATGTAGCGCCGCCGGAAGGTCAGAGCACCAGACAACCGCCGAAGGAGACGAGTGCGGATCTGGTTAAAGCACTTGATGAAGCGGCTGCCGAAGCACGCAGTGCACTCGAAGGCACCACAGATGAGTTTCTCAATACGACGTGGAAACTACTGGCCCGCGGCAACGTCGTCTGGGAAGGTCCACGACACGAGGTGATCCAGGACACGATAAGTCACTGGTCACACCATCGCGGCCAGATGACCGTCTACCTGCGGCTGATGGGTGCAAAGGTTCCCGCCATCTTTGGTCCATCCGCCGACGATCAGAGCTTTTGATTTTGTAGACGGGATTGCAGGATTTACAGGATTCACATGATTCATCTCGTTAATCCTGTAATCTTGTCTAATTGATTTTAAGATGCACGCGCGATGAGGTAGGTGAGCGGCCGCTGCTCATTGCCCTGCAGGCGCTTGGCCCACGACGTTTCGAGCGCCGGCCACTCGGAAGCAGCGATCATTCCGCGTTCGATGATTTCGAAACCGGCAGCCCTGTAGTTCGGAATGAGAACAGAGTCGATAACCTCGAGCGTCAAAGCCTGCACCCCGAGACGCTCGAGTTCCGATTTATCCCTCACCGGATCGATCCCAATCACGACTTCCAACAACGCGTCGCCGGCACAGATCCGCCGGAGATTTTGCAGCAACGCAACGTCTCCTGTCGCCACCGCGCGTAACAAACTTCCCCACGGAAAGTGCACGTGTACTTCGTTGGCGACGCCGTTCAGCTCATCAGGCAGATCTTCGATCGCGGATTGAATGAAGAGAACGTTAGGAGCGCCGCCCTTCGCGGGTTTCCGATGAATCTTCTCCGAGATTTTCTCGAGCGGGCGTGTGTTGGGGTCGATCCCGATGTAGAACTTGTTCAGGTTGCGGCGCGCAGACTGGTACACATAGCGCCCGTCTCCCGTCCCAATGTCGATGATCACTCCTTCGCCGGTATGGTCTGATAAGTTCGTCGAAGGCGTTCTTGTCGAGCTATCAAATGGTACTGCCACGAATTGTTTTGATCATTGTCGAAGCCCTTCTTTTGCAGATTAGAGTAAGGATCGAATCCAACCACCGTCAACCTGTATTGACGTGCCGGTAATGTAGCTCGCGCGTTCGGAAGCGAGAAACGCAATCGTGGCCGCGAGCTCGCGCGGCTCACCCAACCGCGCCATCGGAATCTCTTTCTCCCATGTGGCACGGACTTCGTCGATCGTTATTCCCTGCTTCTGGGCCAAAAACTCAAGCAGCTCCACAAGACGTTCCGTGCGCGTGTAACCCGGCATGACGTTGTTGACTGTAATACCTTCCGCCGCGACTTCGTTGGCAAGCGTACGCGCAAATCCCGTCAGACCGGCACGCAGACTATTCGATAACAACAGCCCATCAACCGGCTGCTTCACAGCAATCGAGGTGATATTAATTATCCGGCCCCATCGCCTTTCTTTCATTCCCGGTAACACCTGACGAGCGAGCTCAACGGCGCTGAGCAGCGTTAATCTGATTGCCTCGTCCCACTGCTCGCGAGTCAATTGATCGAATGTTCCGGCCGGTGGGCCGCCTGCATTAGTAACGAGGATATCGATCTGTCCGAAGCGCTCAATGCCAGCTTCCACGAGTCGCTTGATGTCATCGATCTTGGTCACGTCGGCAGGCACGGCGAGCACGTGCACTCCCGAAGTCTCAGCAATAGCGGCTGCGGTTTCGGTCAAAACCTCCGCATCGCGTGCACAGAGCAGCAGCGATGCACCTTCGGCGGCAAGCTCTTCGGCGACGGCGCGGCCCAGCCCACGACTGCTTGCCACAACCAATGCCACCTTGTTCTTTAGTCCCAGATCCATCTATTTATGCCTCAGGTAATCGTCAGTTTTGTCGAGCCAGTCCTGTCGTGGCGGACTGAAGATGTCGACGTCGAGCGTGTCTGCGAGCGCTTCAGCTTTGTGTTGGACGTGAGAAGGAATGTGTAACACTTCGCCGGCCATTACGTCGATCACCTGTGATTCATCCTCGCCGATCCAGAAACGCAGACCTCCCTCGAGAATGTACGTGAGTTGCTCATTCTCATGTGAATGCCTTGGCACGATTGCACCTTTTTTGAGATAGACGTGGGCCAGCATCATTCGATCGGCCGTTACCAACTTTCTGCCAATCGTTTCGCTAAGCTGCTCTTCGGGCATTTCATCCCAACGATAGAATGTAACGCTGCGTTCAGTCATAGCTGTCTCCGTTTATGCCACAGATTAAGCCACAAAAGGCACACAAAGCACAAAAAGCACAAAGAAGAAAGCACAAGAACCGCTCGGCTCCTGTGCTTCCTTTTGTGCTTTATGTGCCCTTTGTGCCTTTTGTGGCTAGTTCTTGCTTGGTTCGTTGCGCGCGCGAAGAATCTTCCGCAGCTTCATGCGCGCTTTATGTAATTGCGATTTAGATGTACCGACCGCCACGCCGAGCATCTTTGCGATTTCTTCGTGTTCGTGACCTTCAACATCGTGGAGCAGAAACACTGTCCGATATCCCGGCGGCAGTTGCGTCAGTGCATTGTCGAGTGCGATTCGATCCATCACCGGCATCGAATTCGGATTCTCTGTGCCGCTGACGATCTGGATCGGTGTCTCACCTTCCTCAGTAGTCTTTTCGAGCTTCACACTTCGCTTCCGGAAGTGCATTAGACACTGATTGACCGTCAGGCGGTGTAACCAGGTCGTAAACGCTGAATCGCCTCTGAAGCTGCCAATCTTACGGAACAGCTGTATGAACGCTTCCTGAGCAAGATCTTCAGCCTCAGCGGCATTCTGCGTCATACGCAAACACAACGAGTACACCCGGCGGTTGTGTCGTTCGTAAAGCTTTTCAAACGCCGACATGTCTCCTTTCCCGGCCGCCACTGCCAGCGCGAGATCGGAATTCGGCGCGGGTTCAGATTTCTTCGTGGCTACCAAGCCACCGTGCAAAATTGGGAAGACCTCAGAATTTGTCATGTCCCTTTCCTCAGCAAACGCGGGGCCACGAAAAACAGCGAAAAATGGCCATTAATAACAAAATTGCTGCGGGAATTTTGAGGATTTTCCACGAAACCGGGTTTCAGGTACGGAAACCGTGTATAGCGGGAACTGGTCGAGAGAACTGCAACATAACAACAACGAAGTTGTTACTAGTTACAGGCAACGGAGACGCAGGAGCAGGAGGCTAGTGCCTGAGCCTGCTCCTGTTTACTGCTACGCGCCGCTCGATTTATGGACGGGCCGGCGTAGAGGAAGAAGTCGCCGGTTGATTCATTCCACGATTGATGATCATCTTCACTTCCACGCGCCGATTTTGCTGCCGGCCTTCAGCAGTCGTGTTGTCTGCGACTTGTTCAGTCTTGCCGTAGCCCATCGGCGTGACAAAACGTCGTAGCGGAATCTTGTGCTGCACGGCGAGGTACTGCACCACGGCATCCGCACGCGCGCGGCTCAAACGGAAGTTCTTCGCATCGCTGCCCGTTGAATCAGTGTGTCCGGAAACTTCGATCATAAAAGCTCGGGCACCCCGTGTCTTGGCAGCAAGGTCATCTAGTTGCGACTTTGCTTCAGGCGAAAGCAAGGCGCTGTTTATACGGAAGGTGACGGCCACAGACTCCTGGACATCGTAGTCATCCAATGCTGACACGCGTTCGTTGACGGCTTTCACTTCCGCGCGTGCTTCGGCAGCAACGGCGTAAAGCTCATCCATCTGACCGGCCATACGTTCCTGGTTTGCTTCCACCGGACTTACGCGCGTGTCCGAAGTGATCGCAGCACGCATATCCGACTCACTAAAGCGAATCTTGTCAGCTACTAACTGACCCTGGTTATCACCCCGTCCTTCGACTTCGACGATCAGGCCTCGCAGAATGTCTGTTACCGGATATTTTTTGCCGGAACGAAGGAAGCCTCCGTTGGTTTTAATACTGGTATTGTCAGTTATGAGAACCTGATAGTCTGCTCGACTGCGGTCACGTATTGTGAAAACGTCACCATTACGGCTGATAACCACACCTCTAAACTTCATTTTCGAGCCACTCGGAACCGAGCGGAGCGTCATATTGGGATTCTGTGCCGACGTTGTAGCTGTAGCTTGCCCAAGCACCGCGGGCGCTACTGACATCAAGACGGCCAGAATACAGCCCACGATAAATGGGTGAAACCTCTTAAAGCTCATAAGTTTTGCTCCTTCAAATACTCAATTAGGGAATGCACGGGCGCATTCCAGCAAGCGTCTTTAAGGTCGGGGCAATTTTTTGGTGGGGGTTCGTGAAAAGAGTAGCAAAAGCGCCTGGAAAATCAAGCTTGTTTCCAAATTAGAACAATGTGCCCTGTCTCGGATTCACAAAACGCCGGCGCTTATCGTCGAAAACAGTGCGTCCGCCCACTGACGGTGATATTGCGATTTCGTGATTAATGACGGCCTTGAAGTCGGCTTCTGGCTTGAGCGTTGTCTCGACCAGGCGGACAAAGCGATCGAGACGTTTGAAGCCGTCGACTTTATCTGTCTGTCCGACCTTAGCCGCATCGAGGGATTTGCGCAGGAAGTTTAGGGATTCATCGTAAGTTTTGAGCGGCACGGGATGAGGATGGCCGTCCTTGCCGCCGTGCGCAAAAGCGAAACGAGCCGGATCGTTGAAACGACTGGGAGCGCCGTGAACTACTTCAGCGACGAGCGCCAGCGACTGCAACGTTCGCGGACCAAGCTTCTCGAGGAGCAACAGCTCGGCAAAGTCGTGCAAATCTTTTTCATAGGCGACGGCGAGCACGGCGCCGAGACGTTTCAGGTCGACGTTACGTGCCTGAACTTCATGATGCGCCGGCATGCGCAGGTGACGTGCTGCCTGAAGTGTCTTTTCCGGGTGTTCGTTTGCAATGTCGAGCAGTGCGGTTTGTGCACGATCGGCTCTCGAATCAACCAGGTTCATGATCGTACCTTGATTCTCACCGATAATTCCCGTGTGAGGCTCTGCGACAAAATCGCGTACTGTAGCGGAATGCCAGTGATACCGGCGCGCCATTCCGTTCTGATCGTTCAGACCCTGTTGCACGACTGCCCACTCGCCTTTCGACGTGACAACAAAGCTGTGCAGATAAATCTGAAAGCCGTCGCCGATAGCATTGTTGTCGACGCGAGCAGTCAGCCGGCTGGTGCGAACGAGCGAGTCCGCATCGAAGCCGCGTCGTTCTGCAATGGAGCGAAGTTCGTTTGGCGTGTTTCGAGAGAACCTGCCACGACCGCCGCAGATGTAGAGACCGAGTTCATCTGCGCGTGAGACCAGCCCGCGCTTCAGTGCACCCATCACTGAAGTAGTGATGCCGGACGAGTGCCAATCCATTCCCATCACAGCACCGAAGGCCTGAAACCAGAATGGATCGCTGAGTCGTGAAAGAAATGTCGAAGTGCCGTAGTGGTGAACGATGTTCTCAGTGATCGCTGTACCCAGCTTCGTCATCCTCTCGACAAGCCACGGCGGCACTCGACCGCCGTGAAGAGGAAGATCAGCGACTCCCGATCGTTTCATGAAGTTATTTAGCCACAGATTAAACGGATTTCCTAACTATCTCTCTTGCTCACGCGCCCAATATAAAACCCGGCTCCGAAGATCATCGTGAGCAGGACGAACACCGGGATCATCATTACGAACGTATCCCATATCTGCTGCATCATTGCAGGCCTCCATTTGTCGGTTCTGACGTGAGGTCACGGGGCGATGTAACCAATCTAATTGATCAGCCTCACGCCGGGCAAGACTTATTAGTGCATCAGTTTGAGATTGGATGAATGCGCCGATCGGATTCCATGACTACGCCGATTAAATTCGACGATCACGCCGATTGAAATTCGATGATTACGCCGATCGAGTCCGATGATTACGCCCGATTGAATTTTGGATGATTACGCCGAAGGCGTTCGCTAACCCCAGCCCAGGGTTGGAGCGCAGCGACAACCCTGGGATCACAACCTCCGAAAACCGTACAACCCTGAAAGGGTTCGCATTAAAGAGGAACCCCTTCGGGGTTTAATGGTTTTCTTGTATTCGATCCCAGGGTTGTCGCTGCGCTCCAACCCTGGGCTGGGGTTAGCGAACGCCTTCGGCGTATTTACCAAATCAACCGGAGTACGATACAACGCCTTCGGCGTAGTCATCGAACTTGATCGTCGTATTCATCGAACCCAATCGGCGCAGTCATTTAAATTTCGACCTGATGCACTGTCCAAGATTTTTCAAACAACTTTTTTCAACTCAAGCCACCCACCTACGAAAAATCGCATCAATAGCGTTAGCCAAATACAAGGTTCACGCGCGGTCTCCCCGCCTGGTCCTTAAGTTAGTTTTAGTTTCTTGAGACCACCACGCGTTCTCGGTCTCAACAAAAACACAACCCAGCGATCACTCAGGCAGCACGACGGCGAAGTGTGTTCGCAGACAAGGACAAGACTATGCGTTGCAGATCAATTCTGAAATGGATTGGACTAACTGCTTTCTCCCTGACAATCGTCTTTCTGCTTTCCACAATCGCACATGACGACGTCGCGTCCGCCGCAATGGAGAAGGCTCGCCCGCAGACGCAAGGGTCGCTGCAGGTCCTCGATAAGAATGGATCGACCACCGGGGAGTGCCCGCTGAAACACACCGAAGTTAAAGCGCAGGTTAGTGGTTTCATTTCACGGGTAACCGTCACACAGGAGTTCGAAAACAACTTCACAGAAAAGATAGAAGCGGTTTACACCTTTCCACTCCCGGAAGCCGCTGCCGTCGACGATCTAACGATGTTAATTGGAGAGCGCGTAATTAAAGGAAGGATAATGCGCCGTGAAGAGGCGAAAGCCGCCTACGCCGCCGCAAAGGAAATCGGAAAAGTTGCAAGTCTGTTGGACCAGGAGCAACCGAATATCTTTACCCAGCAAGTTGCGAACATCATGCCGGGTCAAAGCATTCGTATCGTCATCAGTTATGTCGAGACTCTCAAGTACGAAAATGGTTCTTATGAGTGGTCATTCCCGATGGTGGTTGGACCACGCTACAATCCCGCCCGTGTAGAACAAGACGACACCTCACAAATCACTCCACAACCCAGCGCTGCCTTAAGCGTGCG
>DATNFX010000206.1:0-6111 GCA_035606195.1 Pyrinomonadaceae bacterium | reverse complement strand
CCGGTGCGATACTCCTGCTCGGTGCGACTCAACATCGCGAGGGCGCGCTTCGGTCGCAGGTGAGCACAGGCGACGATGATGGTATTCAATAAAGCCATCGGAGCGACGTACGATCCGGTAAACGATGGACTACTCGTCGACGCGACAAGGTAGTTGCTACAATGCAAAGCGATCGGTGATGTATCGCTGTCCGTAATACCAAACGTCGGCACACCGCGTCCGTGAGCGCGTTGCACTGACTC
The DNA here is from genome assembly GCA_035606195.1 of Pyrinomonadaceae bacterium. GTDB lineage: Bacteria > Acidobacteriota > Blastocatellia > Pyrinomonadales > Pyrinomonadaceae > PSRF01. Next base: position 5,869 of record DATNFX010000206.1, on the reverse strand, counting down.
AACAGTCTCCCTCAGACACCTGCCAAAGCTGATCGCCACGAGCAAATCTTTCTCCGTGAGTAGATCGATCTTGTGTTGCAGATTGCCAGTGCTCCCGACCGGCGCGTGAGCGTCAAAGCCGAGCGGCGTCAATCCATAAGCAAGAAACCACGCCAACGATGCGGCCAGATCAACTCCCACGACCAAAATGCGCCGCGCACTATGAATCCGTTTCGCCAGGTCAACCAAACGGCTCGCCTCCAAACTCGATCTCAGTATGCTCAAACTCTCGCCATCTCGTTCGAGACAATGCTGCACCTGATCAGTGACACTTCGTTTTTCCTGTGTCGCAGCTTTCAGTACTGTGTACGGCGTGATGTGGTTGACGAAATGCTGTCGCAAGTCAGCCGCAAAATCTGCGAAACGTTCGTAGCCGAGAGCCTGAACCGTACGCACTATCGTCGCCGCATCGACGTTGTAACGTTTCGCCATCTCGCGCGACGACAGGAAGAAAGTCTGTTCGTGGTTGTCGAGGATTTCTCTGATCAGACGACGGCGGCCGCCGCTGAGGGGCGATTGGGCAAAACGAACTTCAAGCGAGGTGAGTGAAGACTTGGAGCCGTTACTGCCACGACTGTTGAGCGTGTTTCCCGCTCCCATATTTTGCTCCTTCGTGTTTGGACCGAGCTAAGGTTTCAATCGTGAGATGTATACCCGAGTTTCAGTCAGATGTTTAATAAAATCCAGGTCGATATCGAATCCCAAACCCGGCCGGTCAGGAACGGCCACAGTGCCATCGGCAGCGACATTGACTGCCGGCGAGATGATATCGCGTTCAAAATAACGTGAACTCGCCGAAATATCACCCGGCAAGGTAAAACCTTTGAGACTTGCCAGCGCGATGTTGTGCGCGCGGCCGATTCCGGATTCGAGCATGCCGCCGCACCAGACGGGAATGCTTCGCGCGACGCATAAATCATGGATGGCGAGAGCTTCTGAATAGCCGCCGACTCGACCAACTTTGATGTTGATTATTCTACAGCTATCCAGTTCGAGCGCGAGCTTCGCCTGGCGATGATTGACAATGCTTTCATCGAGACAGAGCCGCGTCTTCATGATCTCCTGCAAGCGCGCGTGATCCATCAAGTCGTCATTCTGAAGCGGCTGCTCGATCATTAATAGATTGAAATCATCGAGTTTCTTCAAGTGATCTCGATCGTCGATGGTGTAAGCCGAATTGGCGTCGACTGAGAGAAGTATCTCGGGATAGTTACGTCGCACTTCAGCGACGACGTCGAGATCCCATCCCGGTTTGATCTTCAGCTTGATGCGTTGATAACCAAGACTGAGGTAGCGTTCGACTCGTTCGAGAAGACGGCCAATTGCCGGTTGAATTCCGAGGCTTACGCCTACGGCCACACGTTTCAGTTCACCACCGATCAGCGACGAAAGCGACTGCCCACTCGCCTGAGCCAGCAGATCCATGTAGGCGAGCTCGAGCCCGGCCTTGGCCATATTGTGTCCGCGAAACCGAGATAGACGCTGAGCGAGGTCATCCAGCCCGCTGATCGGCGCATCGACGACGACTGGCGCAAGAAAATCCCGAATCACGTGCAGGGCAGTGCCGTTAGTCTCGTAACTGTAAAGTGGTTCCTCCGAGGCAACGACTTCGCCCCAACCACTCAATCCATTGCTTTCGAGACAGATGAGAAAGATGAGGCGCGAGTCGACTTTACCGAAGCTGGTTTCAAACGGTTCGATGAGCGGCAAACGGATCAAACGGATCTCCACACCGTCCACTTTGATCCCGGTTGCTGTGTTCGTTTGCGACTCTGAGATTCTGGCCTGCATGGCGCGCGAGAAAATAGCACACCGATCTGCTTCGTGCAACAATTGTTGTACGAGAATTGACATGATGCAACGGACGATGTTATATAGCGGGCCACAGGCTACACGGATTTACCGGGATCAGAACTGGGGTTCCAACTACTCTCTTCCTAAGGAGCGGAATCATGAAAGGCTATCGAGGCGGCTCGTTGTTGCTGGTCCTTTGTCTGCTGCTGTCGGCTTCACATGCGCTGGCACAGACGACAGTTTCCACGATTGAGGGCACGATAAAAGATGCGCAGGGCAGCATGGTGGCCGGAGCGCAGGTGGTGGTGAAGTCTGCTGCACTCGGCATCGAACGCACCACGACCAGTGATGCAAGTGGCTTTTATCGAGTGACGGCTTTGCCGGCGGGAAACTACACGATGTCCGTTTCGCACGCAGGCTTTGCGACGCGCGACTTCAACAACATCGAGTTGACCGTCAATCGAACCCTGTCGCTCGATATTCCGCTTGAAGTCGGCGCCGTTGCAGGCCAGGTCGATATCGTTGGTTACGCGCAGTTGCTGAATCCGACTACCGCATCAACGGGCGCCACCGTTACGCCGCAACAGATCAAAGAGATGCCGACCAACGGTCGCAACTACCTTGACCTGATGCAACTCGTGCCAGGTGTCGTGATCAATCGGCAGGTCAATCCGAACAGTGACAATGCGACGCCGGTGCTTGGAGAACGCGCAGGCAACAACAATTTCATGATCGATGGGCAGCCGAACAAGGACAATGTCAGCGGCGGCCCCGCGGCGCAGTTTAATCAGGAAACGATTGCCGAGTTTCAGGTGCTGACAGCAGGTTTCCGGGCTGAGTTTGGTCAGGCATCAGGCGCTATCGTCAACGTCATTACGCGTAGCGGCAGTAACGATTATCACGGTCTCGCTTCAATCTTCTTTCGCAACAATGTGTTCGATTCGAACAACTCAGTCGATCCGGCTATCGACGAAGCTCCGTTTCTGCAACGTTGGGATGGCAGTATCGCGCTCGGTGGCCCAATCGTTAAAGACAAGGTTTTCTTTTTCGGGTCGGCAGAGCGCATCAGAGAGAATCGCGAGCTGAACTTCGCCTTTCCTGCAACCACGCCGCAGATTGCCAGAGACTTCGAAAACCAGTTTGACAAACCATCTCGCACGTACGAGACGCGCGGTTTCTTCAAGTTCGACGAGCAAGTCGGGCGGCATAGTTTGAACCAGGCAGTCAATTACACGAATGGAAACGTCAGAGAGTTTCTCCCGCTGTCGCAGGCTACAGACTTGCCGTCCAGACGAAACCATCTCGGACAGCGGCACCTGCTGCTGGCTTTCAGCGATACGATTCTGGCGGGAAGTCAAAGCAATCCGTGGGTGTTGACCTTGCGCGGCGGGTATCGTGGCGACACGTCGGAAACGTTCCCGGCTCATCCTGATGCCGGAGTCGGCACCACGTTTCAGATGTTCAGCAACAACAGCACGGGAGCTCTTTTCGGCAATCTCGGTTCGTTCTCGTTTGGTAACAACACAACGCGCACAGCATTGGACCAGAAGTACACGACGCTCTCGGCGCACGCCAATAAACTCATCGGCGATCACAACCTGAAGTTTGGCTGGAATTACTTGAAAACAAGAGTTGATGGAATAGAGTCGCAGACGCTGAACCTGCAGCTCTTTGCCACCGTGCCGGACTTCACTACGTTTGGACCAGTCAATGCAGGTTTCTTCACGGTGACCACTGCCGGCGGTCTAACTCCAGCAGCGAATGAGATCCATCTGCGCAACAACTACAACGCGCTGTTTTTTCAGGACGACTGGAAGTTCCGTCAGAACCTCACTTTGAATCTGGGCCTGCGCTGGGATTACGACTCGGAGTTTGTAACCAAGGAAAATATCTCGCCGCGTGTTGGTTTTGCATGGCAGGCAACACCGCGAACAGTAATTCGCGGGCACTATGGACTCTTCTACGATCAGTTTCGACTGGGACTGGTGCGCGACGTGCCGGCTTTTGGCGGCGCAGATCGTCGCGTGGTCCAGCCGTTCTCCTATCCGCGCGGGTTCTTTGGCGTGCCAACACTCGCGCCGGCTGCGATCAATGCGTCGCTGTTTCCGGGCGGACTTTGCGTGTCGCCGAATCTCACCGATGCGCAGATCGCAGCGGGCAATGTTGCTTGTCCATTCTCGCCGGGCCTGTTTATCGGAATCGACAGACTCAATCGTGTGGTCGCTCCGGGACATGCATTGATTCCCGCGAATGCTGTGATCAATCTTAACAACATTCAGTCGCTTTCAGGGCTGACTCCGGATCAGTATCTGCTTCAAGCCTCGGCGGCAGTTGGAAAAGCGCCGGGCTTTTTCTTCTGGGGACCGTTTGGCGCCATCGCACATGCAGCCATACCGGCGCAACTGGCTCCCACCGATATCGATCGCACTTTCGAGACGCCTTTTACGGAGAGCGTAAGCATCGGTGTGCAGCGGGAGATCAAGAACGTCGTAATCGAAGCCGACTACTACCATCGGAATATAAAGAACATACTTGGCGTTCGTGAGGCCAATATTTCGTTTGCTTCCAGGGCTTCGAGCCGGCAGTTTCTGCCGCCGTTCACCGCCGGACCGATTCAAACATTTGGTCCCTGGTATAGCGGTGAATACGACGGGTTCATCGTCAGCTTCACCAGAAGATTTGCGAGACGGTTCACTTTGAGTGGCAACTACGCGTATGCGAATGAGACCGACAATCAGCTCGGAGTCAATACGCTGCCGTCGGATAGTTTCGTTGGGATTGCGCCGCTGGTCACGGAGACGGGAACTGGAAGAACCAATCAGAACAGCTCGTTTGTTCGTGCTAACGGAAGATTTGTGGCGCAGGCGGGAACGTTCGTCAATGGTCCGGATTTCGATAAGGGACCCTCGGATTTATCCGTTGCACACACGTTCCAGGTGAACGGGTTGCTGGAGTTGCCGTGGCAGTTTCAGGTGAGCGGAATCTTTCGCACGCAGAGCGGTTTTCATTTCAGCCGCACGGCAGCGCAGCTTGAAGATCCCGATGGCGATGGGACTTTTAACGGCATCGATCACGGACCAGGTCGAAATGCTTTTACTGGTCCGGCTTTCATCAACCTCGATCTCCGTCTGACAAAACGATTCAACATTACCGAGCGCGTTAAGCTACATGCACTGTTTGAGTTCTTCAACGTGTTCAATCGACAGAATGCGGCGGCAGTCGAGACGCGAACTACAAACCCTGCTCCATTCGGTGCCCTGATCCAGGTACAGCCGGGGCGCGAAGGGCAGGTGGGATTCCGGCTCGAGTTCTAAAATAGCGCCTCCTTGGAGTGCGCCAACTTGTTGGCGCTTTGGTACCAAAGCGGTACCAACGCACCGCACTCCAAGGAGGCGCCCTACTTTCTTAATCTATGCACATCAAAAAAATAGTTTTTTCGTTGCTTTTGTTGCTCTGCGTTTTTGCATCGAGTCAGGCCCAGGGCACGCGGCTGCTGCGTCATCCGACTGTCAGCCGCGACTCGGTCGCGTTCGAGTACGGCGGAGACTTGTGGGTCGTAGCGCGCAGCGGTGGTGCTGCACGTCGCCTGACGTCAACGCCGTCACTCGAGATCGATCCGTACTTTTCTCCCGACGGCTCCCAAATCGCTTTCACTGCAACCGTCGCCGGGAACACTGATGTCTACGTCGTCTCTGCGAATGGCGGCGATCCCAAACGACTGACCTATCATCCCGCCATCGATCGCGTTCGTGGTTGGAAGCCTGACGGCAAGAGTATCGTCTTCGCTTCAAACCGAAATGGCGTCCCACAACAGTCGCACATGCAGCTTTGGACCATCAGCGTCGATGGCGGGCTGCCCGAGATGTTGCCACTGCCGCGCGCATTTTTCGGCGCCTATTCACCTGACGGCACACGGGTCGCTTACGAAGAGTTCTCGACAGCCTTCATTCCGGAATGGCACGAAGCAAGCATGTGGCGGCACTATCGCGGCGGCCGCACACACCCTATCTCGGTCATCAATCTTGCGGATCAGTCA
>DATNFX010000205.1:0-4758 GCA_035606195.1 Pyrinomonadaceae bacterium | reverse complement strand
CTGCCCATCAGGTTCATTCCGATCAAACCCGGAACGAGAAAGTCGACATAACGAGCGCCAGGTTCCGTGACCGTCTGGTCGCCAACCTTCGCGACATCGGCTCTTCCCTTGCCGCGTTGCAAAACGTCGTCAACCAAAAGTCTGGCCGTACGGCTTTCCGGCCTGGTTGGATCGAAACGATATTCGAAACTGTTGTCGTTAGGTCTGACTATGATCGCCACCTTGCCGCTTCGCAACGCCTGCGTGGCTTCGTCTGGACTCAATACAGTGGCAGTAATGTCAGGCGAGCGCGACAGAAGGTTCGCAGTCTCGCCAGCCGTCGCACCCGCTTCAATCGCAACGGGCGTTTTGTCAGGAGCAGTGTTGCGAAAGGCGATTCCAAGGGCAAACGTCATCAACACTGGAAAGACGAAGACCCAGAACACGGCTTCTCGCTCGCGCAGGAATTCGCGAATGCGTGTCAACGTCAGCTCGACGAGTGGATGAAGAGACTGGGACTTCGCGCTTTTTTCCTCGTGCTGACCGATCAGAGTTTCGTTTGCCTCAGCCATCTCGCAGCATTCTCCCTGTCAAACTGACAAATACGTCTTCGAGTGTTGCCTGGTGTGTCGTGAGCGTGACGAGTTCTGACTGCTGACGTTTGATTTCAGCGAGCAACGCAGGCAAGGCGACGCCAATCTCAGCAACGGTCAGAGCATAGATCTCACCGCGTTTGTGTAGATGCTTCACGGCCGGCAACTGTGTTAACGGATCTTCTTCGAGCGACTTCGTGACGCTGAATTCGATGATCTGATCCGCCCCGAGCGATTCAATCAACTCCGCCGGGGTGCCGAGTGCGATCACCTTTCCATGGTCCATGATCGCGACGCGATCGCAGAGACGTGTCGCCTCTTCCATGTAGTGAGTGGTCAGAAGAACCGTGCCGCCACCCGCGCGAAATTTTTCGACGATGTCCCAAAGCGACAGACGCGCCTGCGGATCCAGACCAGTCGTCGGCTCATCCAGAAACAGGAGTTCCGGATCGCTGACGAGTGCACACGCAACGGCGAGTCGTTGTTTCTGACCACCAGAGAGCTTACCCACGCGCGCGTTTCGTTTCTCCTCGAGCGCGACGGTATGAATCACCCCGTCAACATCATGCCCGCGCTTGTAGAAACTGCGAAACAGCCGCAACGTCTCGACTACCGTCACCTTCTCCGCGAGTTGCGTCTCCTGCAACTGCACACCAATTCGCTCGCGCAGCGCCTGATCACCACCCGAACTCCAGTGCTGGCCCAACAACTCGACCTTCCCTTCATTGGCGGGCGTCAGTCCCTCGAGTATCTCGACAGTGGTCGTCTTCCCCGCCCCATTTGGCCCAAGCAGCCCAAAACACTCCCCGGCGAACACCTCCAGATCGAGTCCATTGACGGCAGTAACATCCGCAAACCTCTTCACTAATCCCTCGCACCGCAACGCGACGGGCTGGTTCGTTTGTGTCGACATAAGAATGCAGAGAGTATTACCGAGCGGCCACAAAAGGCACAAGAAGTTTTAGCCACAAAGAGGCACATAAAGCACAAAAAGAAATACAGCTCAGTTCAAAAACGCGTTTTGTGCCTTATGTGCCTCTTTGTGGCTAAAGATATGCGGTGAACCGATTGGTGCTGAGGCGCTGACGCAAACATCACCGCTGCCTGCAACATTACCCGGCTCTGGATCGCGTCTTGAACTTCGCAGATCTTGTTGCCTGTCTCATACATGAAGTTGCGGCGAATTCCTGTCCGTGCGTGTTCAGCGGCATCCGCGTTTATGTGTCGGGCAAGGCGTCACCTACGTACTGCCCAAACTGTCGGCTCAGGTTCAAGGTTGATGCGCTGACTCGGACCACCACTTTTCCTTTTTTAAGATCAACTCCCGTTTCACCGCTCCAAGCCTTCCACACCCGATTCTTCTCTTTCGAGTTTCGCCAACCACTTCCAAGTACTTCGACTTTACGTGAATACAACTCTTCGTCAGTACCAAGATAATCGAAGGCTTCTGCCGCCTCTTCTAATGATTTCTGGGGAAAGATGAAAACAAAAACTAAAGACTTGCCGAATTGGTATTTCAGATAAGACAGGTTTCGGTTGCAAGTGGCACTCTTCCTCACAAGCTGCCATGTCGGGGCATTCACGCGAATGCCATTTTCTATCTGCATGCACGGCGACTGGCCTTCTTGCGCTACACAGGCCGCTACGAAGCTCAAGATTGTGATCGTAACGAACAACACTTTTCGCACTGCTGACATGGTTGTGGACCAGTCTAATGGGTTTGTCGCCATCAACCTCTTGTGCTCCACGTTGTGATACTCTGGACGGCAACAGGCTTATCCGTATGCATCCGCGTTTATCTCCGGCTAAATATCTCACGATGTGCGTTGTGGTGCTAATTTTTGGCGCCGCCACAGATTGCGGGCGGCGGCGAGGTGAAACTGAAAGAGCGTGAGAAGGCCGCTGATCGATCTGAACGCGACGAGCAAGACGCTTTATGAAGCGTGGGGAGCGGAGCCGTCGAAGCGTGCGTTTGCGCCAAATGACAACACGCATCACAACAACTATGGCAGCTACGAGCTGGCGAAGTGCATCGTCGAGGGGATCCGAGCGAACAAGCTGGGCGTTGCGAGATATTTGATCAAAGACTTGCCGCGGTTTTTTACCGACTCGACCTGATTTATTTGAGACCATTAGGATTCCGCCGAGTCCGTTGCCGGCGGATGTAAAACCAGCGGGCAATTGACCCTGTGCGTGGGCTTTGCCTCAAAAGTTCGATTCCGCGCTTGGATCGGGTCAGTACAGGGAGCGGTAGCGACCTGGTTAAACCATAGCAGTCACGAATCATTAGGAAATGTCGCATGCTGATCACTGACCGGGTCGCTACCGCTCCCTGTACTGACCCGATCCAAGATGATTTTCCGACTTTTGAGGCAAAGCACTGTTCGTGCCTACGGCGTAACCACCCGCTACCGCGTGGTGGTTCTGACTGTATCCAAGAATGAACTTTGAACCTGATCGTTGACCCATCCGCTACCGCGGACGGTACTGACTGTACCCAAGTACATTTGAGAGATGACTACTTTCCAACGTCTAACTACGCTAGGTAGCGTTATCTGTTTGCTCGTGAGCGTTGTAAACGCAGACATCGCTGATCGAAACGTACGTGCGAAGTATAACTTCAACTCCGGTTGGAAGGTTTTTGTCGGCGATCCGGTCGGCGCGAAGGAGGCCGCGTTCGATGATTCGGGTTGGAAGAACGTCACAACACCTTACGCGTGGAACGAAGACGATGCGTTTCGCAAAGACATCAAAGACTTGAGCACCGGCGTCGCCTGGTATCGCAAACATTTCACACTCCCTGCTGACAGCAAGGGACGCAAGGTCTTCCTCGAGTTCGAAGGCATTCGTCATGGTGGTGAGTTCTATATCAACGGCAAGCTTGTCGGCCGGCACGAGAACGGCGTGATGGCCTTCGGTTTCGACATCACGGAATTCGTCCAGCCTGGCCCGAAGGAAAACGTGCTCGCAGTGCGCGTAGATAACTCGTGGGATTATCACGAGCAGACAACGGGCTCAACGTACCAGTGGAGCGACCGAAACTTTTACGCCAACTACGGCGGCATCAATAAGAACGTTTTCCTGCACATCACAGATCGTCTCTACCAAACACTGCCGCTCTACTCGAACCTCGGCACAACAGGCGTCTACGTTTACGCACAGGATTTCGATATCAAAGGACGAAGCGCGCAGATCACCGCCGAAGCGCAAGTAAAAAACGAATTCACAACAGCCAAGACTTTCACCTACCAGGTCATGATCGTCGACGCAAACGGAACATCGATCAAGACAATTACGGGCGACTCGTACGTAATAAAACCCGGCGAGACGAAGCTTGTCAGCGCCACCGCACGCGTTAGCGGTCTCAACTTTTGGAGTTGGGGTTACGGTTATATCTACAACGTCGCAACTGTTCTGATGGTTAACACCCGGCCAGTTGACATGGTCTGGACGCGCACGGGCTTTCGCAAGACGGAATTCTCGAAAGGTGTGATGAAGCTGAACGATCGCACGATCCAACTGAAGGGCTACGCACAGAGAACGACGAATGAGTGGCCCGCGCTCGGCTCGGCAGTGCCGGCGTGGCTCAGCGATTTCAGTAATCGTCTGATGCTCGAATCGAACGCGAACCTCGTGCGCTGGATGCACGTAACGCCATGGAAACAGGACGTCGAATCGTGCGATCGACTCGGACTCATGCAAGCGATGCCGGCGGGCGACTCTGAAAAGGACGTCGATGGCCGTCGTTGGGAACAACGCGTCGAGCTGATGCGCGACGCCATCATCTACAACCGTAACAATCCGAGCATCGTCTTCTACGAGTCGGGCAACAAGGGCATCAGCGAAAAGCACATGCAGGAAATGGAAGCGGTGCGCGATCAGTATGATCCGCGCGGCGGTCGGGCCATCGGGTCGCGTGAGATGCTCGACAGCAATGTCGCCGAGTACGGCGGCGAGATGCTCTACATAAACAAGAGCGCGCACTTTCCGATGTGGGCAATGGAGTATTCGCGCGACGAGGCGCTGAGGAAATACTGGGACGATTATTCGCCCCCTTTTCACAAAAACGGCGCCGGGCCTTTGTATCAAAACCAGGACGCGAGCGCTTACAACCGGAATCAGGATTCACACGCGATTGAGAACGTCGTGCGCTGGTACGACTACTGGCGCGAACGTCCGGGCACCG
>DATNFX010000204.1:0-3313 GCA_035606195.1 Pyrinomonadaceae bacterium | reverse complement strand
GGCCAGTAGCGGCTTTGGGCCAACGCGCGACGGCGCCTTCCATTCACCAGGCAACGAAAGCACGTAATCGACAACTTTCGTATCGACAAACGGCACACGAACCTCGAGCGAGTGCGCCATACTCATCGCATCCGTATCGCGGAGCAATGTGTTCGTCATGTACCCAGTCAGCTCGAGTCTCGAAATCGTGTTAACCACATCAGCATCATCACGCCTTCCGTTGTGCGTGTGATTCCGGCCATTGCGACCAGTAATTCTCTTCACTGCGTCCCTTGAAAAGAGCTGACGCGAAATTCGATAGACATCCTCCGCTTTGCCGCCACTGTTAGCGAGCTGCCAAAACTTGTGACGCTGCACTGATCCAGTCACTGCAAACTGTCCGACCCCTGCTGCCGCCCGCAACACTCGCTTCGACACCTGCGACATCGCATCGAACCTGAGGGCGCGTCGAAAGCTTGGGTAGCCGGCGAACAACTCATCGCCTCCGAGTCCGGAAAGTGCAACCGTGATGCCTTTACTCTTTACCGCACTCGAAACCACGTACGTATTGATGCCGTCCATCGTGGGTTGGTCGAGCGAAGCGATCGCATTGGGGAGGATTTCGAGCAGCCGATCTTCGCTGAGCCGGATTTCCGAATGATCGGTGTTGAAGCGTTCGGCAACTGCACGAGAAAAAGACGCTTCCGTAAAATTTGCTTCATCAAAAACTACGCTGAAAGTCCGTGGCTGTTGCGTACCCACGCGGCCCATTAAAGCGACGAGGGCGCTTGAGTCCATGCCGCCGGAAAGAAAGACGCCGAGAGGTACATCGCTCACGAGGTGAAGACGAACTGATTCTTCCAGCTCGTGACGCAGGCGTGCCACAGCGTCTTCGCGGCTCTTCTCAACACTCTGCGACGTGCGAGTGGCGAATTCAGTATCAGTTATTTCGATCTGAGGCTGAGATCTAACACGCAAAACATGACCCGGCAGGAGCTGTTTGATGCCCTCGATGATCGTGAGTGGAGCTTCGACGGATCCGTTTGCGAGGTAGGAATCAAGACCTGCCGCACTCAACCGGCGCGGTATCAAATCGCTTGCCAGCAACGCGCGCAGTTCGGATGCAAAGACAAACTGATTCTTAGAGGCGTAGTAATAGAGCGGCTTGATACCCAGCGGATCGCGAGCGAGCACCAGCGACTGGGTTTGGTTGTCCCAGATGGCAAGCGCAAACATGCCGCGCAGCTTGCGAAATGCGTCAACCCCAAAATCACGATATGCACGAAGGACGACTTCTGTATCCGTGTTTGACGACCATGGGCCAGACATTTCGTTGCGCAGGGCTTTGAAGTTGTAGGTTTCGCCGTTGTATGTGATCCAGTTACCGGTGACGGGATCGTTCATCGGCTGATGACCGGCTGGTGAGGTGTCGATGATCGCGAGCCGCGTGCTGCCGAGGAAGACGTCGCCGCACTGCGCGATTCCTTGATCGTCAGGACCACGATGCCGCTGCGCGTCGTTCATCCGCTGAACTACATCGCGACCTGCGTTAAGTGCTCCGGAGATGCTACACACTTTTAAATCTCAGAACGTACTGTAGGGGCGGCCCTCCGTGGCCACCCGTGGTTTGTGTACGGGTTCAAGGAGCAACGGCCTCGGATTTGGTGAACAAGATCAAAACCACGGGCGGCCACGGAGGGCCGCCCCTACAGTACGTTCCAACCGGCAAACGCTTCACGCGCGCAGTGGACAAATCGCGCGGCGCCATTCTCCAATGTATGCGCGCTCACACTCTCGCGCGCATGACGCGCCAACGGCTCCAGCTCAATCGTCGAAAGCCGCGCCGCCTCTCGCATGGCATGAACGAGCGCCTCTTGATCACCCGCCGGAATCAACCACCCATTACTCCCGGTCTCAACAAACTCGAGCGCCGCACCCATACGATCCGTCGCTATAACCGGCAGCCCCGACGCCAACCCCTCAGGCACAACAAGCCCCCACCCGTCATACCGCGACGGCACACAAAACACATCAGCGCTCGCATACGCCTCCGGCAACTGATCCCAATCCATGAAACCAACCAACTCGACCCGCTCACGCACGGTCCGCAAAGTCTGCTCAACGGACTCGCGCATCTCCCCATCTCCGATCAGTCTCAACCGTACATTCGAAAACTCTCGCGCGATCTCCAAAAAAGCCGCCGCCAGCAAATCCACGCCCTTCCGATGAATCAGCGATCCCGAAAACAAAAACGTTCGCTCCGGCTGTTCTCGTCGCACCGATCCCTTGAAGCGCTTTAGATCGGAAAAGTAAGGCAAGTTGAAGTAAGGACGCTGCCCACCAAACTCCCGCCTGTACTCATCAACCGCAAACTTCCCGATGCCCCAGATCGGCGCCGGCGAGGCGTGTAACTTCGATAGCTTCCATTTCCGCAAAAGTCGCCCCGCCCACGCTGGTTGATGAAATCCCGGCCGCTCGCCCCAGAAACACCACGGCGCATGCAGTTCAGCTCGTTCTCCAATCAACCGCTCTGCATCTGGATGACGGTAGTAGTTGAAGACGACGACATCAGCCGTTCGCATAGACTCATGCGCCCGCGCTAACTCAATCGCTTCATGTCGAATCTCAGTCGACTTCCATTGCCGATTCGGATCGCGACTGCGCAAGTAAGCCACTTCAAGCGAGCAATCTCCCTGCGACTCGATCTCATTGAACAGTTCGACCTGATACGGCGACGGACAATCTGTCAGTACAAAAACCTTCACTGCGCCTTCACGTGTCCCAACTTAATGAACAAATGCGTCAGTCCCACCCACGCCAGCACCACGTAACTGACGAGAATCAGTTCCAGTATCGATCGCATTCCCGAGAACAGCGCCATCACCACAATGCTGTAAATCACGAGGGCGCCCTGCGTGCGACAACGCGCAAGCAGACCACTCGCAGTCGACGCTATACGGCCGTAAAGCCAACCACCCAGCGCGACGCCTATAAGACCCAGGGACATATACAGCTCGCCGATAACTGAATAGGAAAGCGAGAGCCCTTCAACGCCCAACGCAGTCGGCAGGTCGAACCCGGCATCGACAGGTTTCCCGGGCCACAAGACTCTCGGTATCGGCCGCACGATCACGTAGACCAAATACTTTTGATAGACAAACGGATACTGCGCCGGGATGAGTTGGATGATCTGGCAGAGACGGTAAAAGTTGTCGTCCACGCGCAGGTGTTGCTCTTCGAGAACCGTCCTTTTCTCATAGCGCCCGCTCCGCACTTCACCCTGGCCCACGAGTACGCTCAGGCCGATGTTCCGGTATTCCAGCATTACCTGTAG
>DATNFX010000203.1:0-5767 GCA_035606195.1 Pyrinomonadaceae bacterium | reverse complement strand
CTGGTTACGAATTCGGATTTGTAATTAGTTAACTGCTTTGGCGGGCCGCCGTCAACCGGTTGGCTCCAAACGTTCAGAATTCCAGAACTGTTATCGAGGAACGCGATCGACAGGCCATCAGGCATCCACGCAAACGCGATCGGTTGCACTGAACGTGGCAGATCGATCGTTTTTAGCGGCGCGCCGCCGTCGAAACTGATAATTGCCAGCTTCGGTTGATTGTTCGCTTTTTCGTCTGTGTAGAAATAAGAGATCGATTTGCCGTCCGGTGAAATTGATGGGAATTCGGAACTGCGATCCGTCAACTGCACGGGTGCGCCGCCGTCGATCGCGACCTTCCACGTGGTCCATGTACCGGACCGCAGTGACATAAAAACTACAAACTTCCCATCAGTAGAAACAACCGGATTCGCATCGACAGAGTTGCCGGTAGTTAATTGTTTGGGATTGTTGCCATCGGCATCGATTCGCCAGATGTTCCGCGCGCCTGATCTATTCGACTGGAAAACTATGTAACGACCATCGCCAGAAACTGTTGGCTGGTGATCGATGAAAGCGTCGGCAGTCAGTTGTTTGCTTTCCGAGCCGGTGTTGTTGGCGATCCAGAGATCCCAGTTCTCTCCCGTGCGACTCGCATAGACAATCCTTCCATCCGGAGTCCATGCGACTGTCTCAGGAAGATTCGTCTTCACAACCTGGTGTGCGCGACTTTCATCTTCACCCGGCGCAGTGATCCAAATACTGCTGCTGTTAATTTGTTGGATCGTCGCGATCGTACCTGAATCGGCTGTCAGTCCAAGACTAACTTCGCCATACCCATTTAAATCGTTCGTGACGCGATGCGCGGGTTCGCCGCCGTAAGGTAGAAACCAAACCTGCGTGCCGATTGATGAAGCCTCAGGCTGAGCCGTCATGATCAAGCCGCTGTTATCCTGAAGCCACAGCAGCCGGCCGACACTGGCCCATTTTTCTGAACCGATCGGCCGTGGCTCGCCACCTTCTATAGGAACTTCGACGACGGTTGAATACCCGCCACCCGCGGCATTGAACATACCCGAAGCGATACGTTTTCCGTCAGGTGACCATGATGGTCCCGAAGTAGAGAAGCCATTCGGCTGCTTTACCACTGCGATGTTTCTTGCGTCTCCACTGCCGTCTGTGTTTGCCACCATCAGGGCCATGTCGTCCTGATTCTTGCGAACAAACGCGAACTGCTTTCCATCACGAGAGAAAGCAATGGCACTGAAAACTCGATCGAGCACTTTTGCTGGAGTGCCGCCGAGAACAGGTACGCGATACAGCGTCGGTACGAAGTTGTTTCTCTCGAGCGTGGCGACGTAGTAAACCAGTTCGCCGTCGGGCGAGAATGTTGTTCCCAGGTAACCGCCAGTCTCCGGGGAAACGATTCTCACAAGACTATTCGTTGAAATCTGTCTGAGCCACAGGCTGGCTTGTTGTTTGGCATCATTCGCGGCACAAACGACGTACTTCCCATCCGGCGAGATCGAAACCTGGCCATTGATGTCTTCGTCGTTGATCTTTCCGCCGGTCGTTAGTGCAGTCATTCTTCCGGGACTAAACTCTTGCGGCCGAGTGTAAAGTTTGTAGAGTCCGAATCCACCAGCAGCGACAACAATCAGGCCGAGCATCACAGTTACAAGTGTGATTGTCCGGCGGTGGCGAGGGAGTGTTGTTGCGCTGTTGGAGAGCGCTTGTGTGGCAGTGATGTTTCCTGCCGTCGACCTCATGGTGTCATTCACCGTAGGCGCGCCCTCCGGAATATATGGAGACGGAGGTGCAATTGAACGATCGAACTCTGACGGTGATGTCGGTAGCACACCGGCTTCAGCGCGTTGCTTCAATCGTTTCAACTTGCCGAGCATTTCCTTAGCCGTTTGGCAGCGCTCGTCCGGATCTTTTGTGAGCGCTTCGGCGATGATCCATTCGAGCGCGTCCGGTACGTCGGGCGCGAACTGAGTGATCGGCACCGGATCATGGTCCATGATCGCGACGATGATGTGACTCTTCGACGCGCCCTCGAATGGCGGATGCGCCGCTACCATTTCATAAAGCACGACACCGAGACTCCAGATATCGGAACGTGCATCCACTTCGCGACCTGCAGCCTGTTCCGGCGACATGTAAGTGGCAGTTCCGAGCACCGAGCCTGGTTCGGTATTGACGAAAGCCATCGTCGTCGCTTCGTTACCGGATTCCTGTCGTTCGGTGAGTTTCGCGAGCCCGAAGTCGAGTAGCTTCACGATGCCGTCCTTGCGCACCATGATGTTCTCCGGCTTGATGTCGCGATGAACGATGCCGGCGGCGTGCGCGGAAACGAGTGCAGAAGCAATTTGAATCCCGATGTCGAGCACTTCGATCAGCTTCAGGCGCTGGGAACGCATGTGCCGTCGCAGTGTGACGCCCTCGACGAACTCGGTGGCGATGAAAGTATCTTCGTCTACGCGACCGATTTCATAGACAGTCAGAATGTTTGGATGATTGAGGGCAGAAGCGGCTTTTGCTTCAAAAATAAAGCGTTTTAGGCGATTTGGATGCTGGGCGACGTCGGTCGAGAGGAATTTCAAAGCCACCGGGCGACCCAGCTCGGTGTCCTGCGCCTGGTACACCTCACCCATTCCACCCGCCCCGATCTTGGCGATGATGCGATAACGGGCAAGCGTAGCTCCGGGGGATAGTTCAGCCACTGGTGAATTTGTACGTCACCGCGTGGCAATCCGCAAGCGTATGAGCGCCCTACTTGGAAAACGTCAGAACCACCACGCGGTAGCGGGTGGGTACGCCGTAGGCTCCAATAGAAAAAGGCTTCGCACCCACCCGCTACCGCGAGGTGGTTCTGACCCTATCCAAGTAGGTAGAATGAATCTATAAGGAGAAACAATGAAGAAGCGCAAACTGGGAAACAGCGGGCTGGAAGTTTCAGCTCTTGGACTCGGATGTATGGGGATGAGTTACGGCTATGGTCCTGCCGGAGACAGACAGGAGATGATCGCGCTGCTGCGAAAGGCAGTCGAGCGCGGCGTGACGTTCTTCGACACGGCGGAGGTTTATGGACCATTCAAAAATGAGGAACTGGTCGGCGAAGCGCTTGCTCCGTTGCGTGACCAGGTCGTGATTGCCACGAAGTTTGGTTTCAAGATTGGTCCAAAGGGTGAGCAGATTGGTGTCGATAGTCGCCCGGAACATATTCGAGAGGTTGCCGAAGCATCATTGAAGCGACTGCGCATCGACACGATCGATCTGTTGTATCAACACCGCGTCGATACTGAAGTGCCGATTGAAGACGTGGCGGGAGCGGTGAAGGAGTTGATTCAGGAAGGTAAGGTGAAGCACTTCGGACTTTCCGAAGCGGGTGTGCAGACGATTCGACGCGCGCATGCGGTGCAGCCGGTGACGGCGTTGCAGAGTGAGTATTCGTTGTGGTGGCGACGTCCGGAAGAAGAGGCGTTGCCGGTGCTCGAAGAGCTTGGCATCGGGTTCGTTCCGTTTAGCCCGTTGGGCAGGGGGTTTCTCACGGGCAAGATTGATGAGAACACGAGTTTCGATGCGAAAGACTTTCGGAATACGGTGCCACGGTTTACGGCGGGTGCGCGAAAGGCGAATCAGGCGGTGGTTGATCTGCTGCGTGAGATTGCGGAGCGGAAGAAGGCGCCGCCGGCGCAGATCGCGCTCGCGTGGTTGTTGGCCCAGAAGCCGTGGATCGTGCCGATACCGGGAACGCGGAAGCTCGAGCGGTTGGATGAGAACCTCGGCGCCGCGGATGTTGAGCTTACAGCCGATGATATGCGAGAAATCGATGAGGCCGCCTCAAAGATCACGGTTCAAGGTGCGCGATACTCTGAAGAGAATGAACGACGAACCAATCTCTAATTGTGGAACGTACTGTAGGGGCGGCCCTCCGTGGCGGCCCGTGGTTTTGAATGGTATTCGAAATGCCGAGGCTGTTGCTTCTTGAATCCGTGTCAAAACCACGGGCGGCCACGGAGGGCCGCCCCTACAGTACGTACCGAGAATTGAAATGAATTTAGTGTGTTGCGGGTGTGAGGCGAGCGGCGAAGCCGCCGCCACCCATCAGATGGATTTTGAGTTTTGAGGTTTGGTCGATGTCTTGGATGACTTTTTTGTAGTCGCTGCCGGAACGATCGGCGTTGGGTCCGTCTGCGAATGAAGTCATTCGGAAACTCCCGGCCGGCAGGAACGACAGATCGATCTCGACATCACGCGGTGTCCAATCAGTCATCGCGCCAATGTACCAATCGCGCCCATTCCTCCGCGCGATGACAAGATAATCACCCATCTCAGCAGCCAGCACCTTCGTCTCATCCCAAACAGTCGGCACTGGACCGAGAAACTCCATCACCTCGGGCTCTTTCAGATAGTGCGACGGACTGTCGGCGAGCATCTGCAACGGCGCCTCGAAAACCACGTACATCGCGAGTTGATGACAACGCGTGCCGAGACTCATCGGGCGTTCGAAAATCGCCGCGAAATTTCTCTCAGCGCCGCTGTTAATCATCGCGCCCGGCGTGTAGTCCAACGGCCCAAGAAACATTCTCGTAAACGGCAACGTCACGTTGTGTTCCGGCGTCGTCAACTTGCTCCACTTGTTCCACTCGAGTCCGCGCACGCCTTCAGTGTTTATGAGGTTGGGCCACGTGCGAACCATCGTCGCGGGTCTGATCGCGCCATGAAAATCGACGATCATCTTTCGCTTCGCCGCTTCTCTGCAGATCCGGTGATAGAAGTTGATCACCTTCTGATCGTCGCGCTGCATGAAGTCCACTTTCAGTCCCTTCACACCCCACCTCTCAAACTGGTCCATCGCCGGCAGGAGTTGATCGTCAAGCGTCTTCCAAACCATCCAGAGAATGACACCGACGTTCTTCTGCTTTCCGTAAGCAACAAGCTCGTCGATATTCATCGCCGGCACGACGTCAAGCACGTTACCGAGGTTGTACCAACCCTCGTCGATGATGATGTACTGGAGTCCATACTTCGACGCAAAATCGATGTAGTACTTGTACGTCTGCGTATTGATGCCCGATTTGAAATCGACGCCGTAGATGTTGAGCGCGTTATACCAATCCCAGGGAACTTTGCCCGGCTTGATCCATGACGTGTCGCTCACTTCAGACGGCCTGGCGAGAAGATAGACCATCGAATTCGTAATCAACTCGGCATCATTCATTGCAACGCCGATGATGCGCCACGGAAAGTTACGCGTCCCTTTCGTCACCGCGATGTAATCCGCAGCTTCTGTGACCTTGATATCGCGATCATGTTTCGGATCAGGCGCCGTTTCCTTGAGCGGAACAGGTGGAAACGTCGCAGTGAGACTGTTGTTTGAATTGCCGTGCAGCCACAGCCCCGGATAATCGTCGACATCCGACTCAGCAATCGCAAGCTTGACGCGATCGGACGCAACCACTACCGCCGGCAAACTCGCGATGGATTTCTCTTCGATCTTGTCGAGCGGCAGTTGAATAAACTCGCGTTCGTTGTGCGAAAAGAAACTGTCTTCTTTTGGGTAGTAGACGTTGAAGTTTCCGGCGAAGTTGAAAGTCGCTTCTTCGCCGTACACTTTCACTTCGGCTTGCGGCAGTGAGGTTTCGAAGCGATAAGCAATGCCTTCGTTGTAAGCGCGGAAAGTGACAGCGAACCCCGTGAACGAAAGCTTCAACTCATTGTAACGTTCGGAAAGCTTCGCAAACTTCAGCTTTACCGGCGGCTCGATCACACGATCGATAGC
>DATNFX010000202.1:0-7897 GCA_035606195.1 Pyrinomonadaceae bacterium | reverse complement strand
CAGGGAGCGGTAGCGACCTGGTCAGTGATCAGCATGCGACATTTCCTAATGATCCTTGACTCCTATCGTTTGACCAGGTCGCTACCGCTCCCTGTACTGACCCGATCCAAGCGTGGGGTCCGACTTTTGAGGCAAAGCGTTAATTTACTATTTTTGCGAGGCGTGTCGCTTCGTTTGAAAAACGTGGCGATTGGCATTCGGCGACGAGCGCCTGGTAGGCCGTTAATCTCGTTGTTGCTTCGTCGTGTTTTTGGGCGGCGAGGAGAATTCCGATGTAGAGTGGCCCAAGCCAGAGCTGGCTCACACGCGATTCAGTGGGCGCTACCAACTCCTCCGCCTGGCGACAGAGTTGCTCAGCTTCCTCGATCTCGCCGCGACGAAAT
Source organism: Pyrinomonadaceae bacterium (assembly GCA_035606195.1). Taxonomy (GTDB): domain Bacteria; phylum Acidobacteriota; class Blastocatellia; order Pyrinomonadales; family Pyrinomonadaceae; genus PSRF01. Next base: position 7,514 of record DATNFX010000202.1, on the reverse strand, counting down.
CGCACTTCGGCGAAACATCTCAATGCCTCGAAATGTGAATACAACAAACTCGGCGACGAGCGTGCAAGACTCTCCTCTGCAGTCTGCAGTGCCTCGTCGTTACGACCTTGAATAGCCTGCACGACCCCGAGACTCGATCGAAACAACGACAACACGCGATTCTCGCCAATCGCTTCGGCAAGCGAGATACCATCAAGAAGTTCCTGTTCCGCAAGCTCCGGCTCACCAAGAAAAAGACGACATTGCGCCGTGTAGTAATGCGTCCACGCGCGACGTTCGCGCGAGTGTAGTTTGTTGGCTATCTGGATCTCGCGTTCTGCATACTCGAGGCCATCCTTGTAGTTTCCCGTGTGAATACAGTTCTCACCGAGAAACTCGATGCCGGACGCCTGTGCGAACAGGATGTTGTGTTTCTCACCGAACGCGATCGCGCGTCGTGCCCAGTGATTGGATTCGTCGTAAAGACCGTAGTGTTGATAACCGCCGGCCGTGTAAGGGTAGATCTGCGAGAGCACTGTCGCCTCGAAAGGACTGACGTGATCTCCTTCAGCAATATGAGCAATAAGCTCAACGGCGCGCATCAGCAATTCGATCGCTTTCTTGTGACGCCCGGCGAGATGGTGAAAACGCGCTTCGGTTGATAACGCGTTTGCGGTTTCGAGCGGGTTCGTTACTGGATCCAAAACCAGTAGAACTTGCCGTAAGTATTCACTGCCACGCGGATCGCCGGTGGTGACGAGAGAAGCTGCCGCTTGCGATTGTAGTCGCACGCGTGTGGCCGGATCTGTAGTGAGTGCGAGCGCTCGTTCAAAGTGTTCGGCGGCAAGAATCGTGTCGCCGTGAAGCATGAAGGCTTTGCCAATGGCTTCCTCCTGTGCGACTTGCTCTTCAGTCAGTCCCAAAGCTTCGGCGCAATCACGCGCACGGCCGTAAGCCGCGATCGCTTCGTCAAATGCAAAAACACGCGCGGCTTCGGCAGCAGCCTGTTTAGCATATTCGAGACCACGTTGGTGATCGCCCGCCTGAATGTAGTGATGTGCGAGCTTCTCAACTGTGCAGCAAATCGTTTCGCGATTTCGCTCCAGGCTTTCGGCCACATGACGATGCAGGCGGCGGCGCCGGATCGGATTAAGCTCTTCGTAAAGAACTTCGCGAATCTTGTCATGTGTAAAGCTGAATGAATCGCCTGAGCCAGCTGCGATCAGTTGCGCACCGGTCGCCTCATCGAGAGCATCAAGTAGACTATCTTCATTCAGCTCAACAGCGGCCGCCAGGTCCTCAAAAGTGAACACCTTTCCGAGTATCGCGCTTACGCGCAACACTTCATTCGTGTTTTGACTGACGCGATCGAGACGATTCCCGATCGCTTCTTTCACGCTCTGTGGAATCAGCAACTCGTCCATGTCGCAACGCCGCCAGCGTCCACTTTCACGACGCACCGAGCCGCGTTCGATGAGTGCCTTCAAAACTTCCTCGACGAAGAATGGATTGCCTTCCGTTTCACGATGAACCGCAACCGCAAACTCGCCACTGACCTGTTCGCCAAGGAGGGCGCCGAGTTGATCGCCTGTTTCAGACTCGCTGAAGCGTCGCAGGATGATTCGCGTAACCAGACGCTCGCGATTCCAGTCGACGAGTGATTTGGCAAGCGGGTGCGCGCGGTCGAGTTCAGTTTCTCGATAAGCGCTGAGAATCAGGACGCGCTCATTGCGCAGTTGGCGCAGTAGATGGCCCAACAACCAGAGCGTGCCACGATCGGCCCAGTGCAAGTCGTCGGCATAAAAGAGCAACGACTGCCGGCGCGCGATGTTGGAAAACACCTGCACGACAGCATCGAAGAAGAGCAGGCGCTCTTCGTGTGCGGCCAGCTCCTGGCGTTGCGGAAACGGGCCGAGTCGCGTGTCGATCTCGGGAGCAAGTTTCGCGATCTGAGTCGCGGTCTCGCCGAGAACCTCACGCAGGTGTTCGTCGTCCTTTTCTTCGCGCACCCAGCGACGAAATGCTTCCACGAACGGAAGATAAGGCGTCGCCGCTTCATACTCGTAACAACCGCCGTACAGTACAACTGCGCCGTCAACTGCCGCCTGGATCGTGATCTCGCGCGCGAGGCGACTCTTACCGGCGCCTGGTTCACCGCTGAGAAGCACTGCATGTCCGCGTCCTTCGCGAGCACGTTGCCAGAGCTCACGCGCTTCTGCGAGCTCGGTGTTCCGTCCAACCAAACGGCCACGCGAGAGGGCGTCGAGAATCGCAACCGCAGGGGCCGTATCAGCAGGTAGGGATTCGGCGCTCTTTAATGAATCGAGCAATGCGGCTCGAGTTTCAGCAGCTGTGCTGAATCGTTGTGCCGGATCTTTCGCGAGCAGGCGAACGATAACGGTTTCGAGCGCGAGTGGAATGTTGGGACAAAGCACGCGCGGTGGAACCACAGGCGCGTGTACGTGCTGGGAAACAATCGTGAGCGGATCGTCGCCTTTGAAAGGCACGCGTCCCGTCGTCAAATCGTAAAGCAGAACGCCGAGCGCGTAGAGATCGGCGCGGCCGTCGATTGGTTGGCCCAACGCCTGTTCGGGCGCCATGTATGCGGCGGTACCGACGATGACTCCTGCGCGTGAGATGCGTGCGCCGTAAGCAGGTAGTGCGAGCCCGAGATCGGCGAGCTTCACGGTGCTTGAATCGCTCGTTCCGGACAGCAGCACGTTGTCGGGCTTCAGATCACGATGAACGATGTGGTTGTTGTGAGCGTGTTCGAGTGCGTCGCAAATCTGAACGGCGATGTCCACAATGCGCGAGACTTCGTTCGGGCGCGCTTTTGAGAGTCGCGGGCCTGCCACGAGCTCCATCACGAGAAACGGAGAGCCATCTGCTTCACCGACGTCGTGGATTGTGACGATGTGCGGGTGATTGAGCGCAGCGGCCGCGCGAGCTTCGCGTACGAGACGTTCACGCGCGTCGGAATTTTGGGAAGTGGTTGAGAGAACTTTGACGGCCACTTCTCTTTGTAGTTCGAGATCGGTGGCGCGATAGACGGTTCCCATGCCGCCGCGACCGAGTTCGCTGTCGAGTCTATAACGATCGCGCAGAATCGTGCCCAGAAGGGGAACAGTCGTGCGTAGCTCATCCGGAAGGATGCGCGTCTGTTGGGAGTCGACCATAGCCACAAAGAATACCTTAGCCACAAAAAGGCACAAAAAGCACAAAAGGCAGAAAGAGGGGCAGCGTTCCTCTTTTTGTGCTTTTTGTGCCTTTTTGTGGCTAAGGTTTGAAGGTGTAGGTGATGGTTCCCTCGACTTCGCGGTCGCGAAGTTTTGCACGGTCGAAGGTTGATTTCATCGCGGCTTCGGTGGCGCAGCCGCGCATGAGCCAGTCGCCGCCAGAGCCGCGCGCCCAGTAAACCTGTCCGTTCTTGTCGACCATGATCCGCACGGTCACCGTTCCGGATATGGGTTCCGTTCCTTTCATGGGACACTCGGCCTCAGGTAATGAGGCCGCTTTGCCCGCCAACTCTGTTCCGACTTCCGGCGCACCTTTTTGCACCTTCTTTTGTTGCTCAGCGGCACTGCGCGTCGCCGCCTGGTTTGATTTGTAGACGTACGTCGTGATGAGTGAACCGGCTACGACCGATCCGGTGAGAGTAATGATCAGGAGAATCCAGAAGAGTGGCGCATTTGATTTTGGTTTCTCTATGACGATGGGTTCATCTGCGTCAACCAGGGGCACAATGTGGTGAGCGCAATATGAAACCAGTTCACCGTTGTAGACGGCATTGCACTGCGGGCATCGTTTCCGCTTGCCTGTTTTAGCTGGTTCGACCGGCGGTGGTGTCAGAATCCGCGGCGCGCCTGTGAACCTTGTTTCTTTGGTTTCTTTCGGCGGCTCTGGTGGCTTAGTTACTACCGGCGGCGTTTCAACGGTCAGCGGGGGCTTTGGTGGCGGGGGTTCCTCGCGAATTATGCGCGGCTCAAGGGGAGGCTCGTTTCGATTGAGCCGTCGCATCGCCTGCTCATCCAGCCTCTGCTTTACTCCCGCGAGCCAGCGACGACTCTTCTCACCTTCATCACCACTCTCTTTTGTCTCTTTATCGCGCGAATCCGGAGTTGATTCAGGCACAGCCTTCGGCGGCTCTTCGAGTGGTATCACTATTCGTCGAGTGGTGGGTTCAGGACGTTTAGTGAGGAGAGCGTGCGCATCGTGGAGTCCGCGGCGTTGTGCCCACTCGATCGCGTTAAGCCCGAGATTGTCGCGCAACTGCGGATCGGCGCCCGCATTCATCAACATTCGAACAAGATTTGTACGACCGAAGATGACGGCGAGAATGAGGGCCGTCTGACCACCATTTGTACTCTCGTTCACGTCCGCGCCGTTGGCCAGCATCGCGGACACGGCGCTTTCATCACCGGAAGTAACGGCGTTGGTTAACGAAAACGAAGAACTCACCCGCACGATCCTTTAATAACTCTCAAAATAGCAAGAGGGCTCGTGCGTTATTCTACAGGATCTAAAAAGGTGGCGGAACAAAAGCGTTATTGAATCCCAAACCATTCGGAAAATTAGCCGCCGTCGGCCGCACTCCCGTACGTACCCACGCGTCGATTGCGCCAATCGAAGTCAGCACTTGAGGTCCAGTCAAGTTGCAGTGACCGACTCCGGTCGTGAAGGTTTGGAAAAGAAGATCCTGTTTTCCGGCGGCAGCATTCAATTCTGCGTATGCGCCGTCATTCGCAACTACCAGCAGCGGATCGATGATCGTGTGCACGGACAGAATCGGGTTGCGAATCTTGCCGCTGAAGTCGGTGTTGTTGCGAACGTAATTTCGCGCCGACTGTTTTGCTTCAATGTTTCGCCGTGCGTTCATTTGTGCGAGCCACGCATCGACTACGGGTGTCGGCAGTCCGATGCCGGCGAGATAAGCCTTCTCAGCAGCAGTCAGATCGTAACTCTGATCGAGGTTCTGAACGATTGGACCACCCGCACGACGTTGCAACTCCGCGCGCGCTTCAGTGAAGAAGAAAAAGTCAGTCAAAGCCCAGCCGGGATAGAACGCAGGCGGCGGTGGCGGCGTGATCCCGCGGCCGGGATTCTTAGCCACGAGTCGAATGAATTCAAACTTCGGAAAGTTCGCGATGTTGCTGAGCTCGGGCGCTAGTTTTGCGAGCACTTCGGTGTCGAAGTCGATGTCGTTTCTGACTTCGCCAACTGTTCCCCATGACGGTGGGATTCCGAAGACGACGTCGTACGCGAGATAGAGCGGCACGCCGCTGTCCCACAGACGCGTTGCGCCCGCGCCGGCACTGCAGAGGCACAGCGCCCCGTCGTAGACACCGTTGAACTGTTCGATGCTCTTGTAGCCGACGAATGTTCCGAGCGAAGCAGCGACGAGGATCGTTCGTTGTGGCTGCGCGACGTTTTCGCGAAAGAAGACAGCGAGATTCTTCGTGTCTTGAATTGCGTCTCCAACCGACCAGCCGTTGTCTTTGTAAGCGCTTCCGGCGAGTGCAAAACCTTGCGCCAACAATGGAGCTTCGAGCGCCCCGCTCGGCGCCACGTCCGCATTTCGATTATCGATCTCGCCGGGATGATCGGCCTTATCGCGATACCCGTGAGCAAAGATGAGCAACGTTCCATTCCAAACTTCGGGGACTCTGATCCGGTAAGGTGCGCCATTGATTTCTCCGGAGAGATCGAGCGGCGCGGCTTTCGCTGCCGGCGAACGATCGATCAGCGTGAGAGAGAGCAACAGGCCGACGGTTAGAACGATTAGAAGCCTCACCGTGAATTTCATCTCGAGTTTCTCCTTGTCTTTGGAATGGGAAGGTGGAGGGCAGACTACCACGCAACCATCGCAGCGGCAAGATTCAAAAAGCGTTTAGATTACCGGACTCGCCCGGTGAGAGAAGACGGGCGATGAGTTGGTGCATACGATCGAGATCGATTGGTTTGGTTAAATAGCCCTCGATGCCCACATCGTAGGCGGCGCGCTGAAAGCCTTCTGTGCTGAGCGCGCTGACGGCAACCACAGGCACTCCTCGCAACGCTTCGATCTCGCGTATCCGGCGAGTCGCAGCTAACCCGTCCAGCCCGGGCAGATTAATATCCATCAGGATCAGGTTGGGATTTGTTTGTGCTGCGATCGTGATTGCATCTTCGCCGTTGCTGGCCGTTACGACTCGGTAGTTTTGTTGCTGAAGATCAAGACTGATCATTGCGAGGTTATCGGCAGAATCGTCTACGATGAGTATCAGGAACTTCGGCTCGAGCGGCGGACTCGGCCTTGACTTGTCGGCGCCCTCAAAGGTCGGAAGCCCTGAGGTGGCCAGTGGATCCCTGGTTGGCATATACGGGGATTATATCGGTCAACTGCGTAATCTCGTAATGTGTGGAAGAATGTCAGTATGGAAAAGAAATTTCACCCAGCAATGGCAGCAATTCAAGCGGGCGACCTCGAGCAGTTCAGGGAGCTTTTAGCCGCAGATCCTTCGCTCGCGACGACACGATCGATGAAGAGCCATCCGACGTTGCTTCAGTGTCTTGTGTTAGACGGCAAAGACAAACCGAACGCAGTCGAGATGGCGAAGGTTTTGATCGATGCCGGTGCAGAGTTGAATGAGCCACTCGTGGCAGCAGCGAGCATCGACAATCGACCGCTTGCGGAGCTGTTGCTCGATCGTGGTGCAGCGATCGACGGCACAGGCGGTTGGACGCCGTTGGAAGAGGCGTTGTATTGGGACAGTCGGAACGTGCTCGCGTTTCTACTCGAACGTGGCGCGAAGGTTCAAAATATTCGCACGGCTGCTGGGTTGGGTCGTACTGATCTTATAGAAGGTTATTTTAATTCGGATGGAAGCCTGAAGGTCGAAGCGGGTCGGATTGACTGGCCGTTTGGTAAGAGATTTCAGGATCGCATCAATGCGTGGTCGCAGAATCGGCAGGGCATTATTAACAATGCGTTTGTGTACGCGTGTATGCACGGGCACATTGACGCTGCGAAACTGCTGCTTGAAAAAGGCGCGGAGATCAATGTCATTCCCGGTGGATTTGATTTCGCCGGCACGGGTTTGCATTACGCTGCACTCAACGGGCACCGTGCGATGATCGAGTTTCTCCTGGACCACGGCGCGGATAGAACAGTTAAGGATACGAAGGTCAACTCCACCCCCGCCGGCTGGGCCGAACACGGCGGCCACGCAGACCTGTTGAACGTACTGTAGGGGCGGCCCTCCGTGGCCGCCCTCGGTTGGCACACGGATTCAAAAATCGACAGTCACGGGGTTGGCGAACACGTTTTAAACCGAGGGCGGCCACGGAGGGCCGCCCCTACAGTTCGTTCCATGTTATTTAGTCATGTCGACGCGGGCGTAGAAGATGTTGGTCTCCGGAAGTTTCTCGTCCTGCGCGACGATGATCGCCAGTCCCTCGTCCTTGCCATTGTCTTTCCGCTGAAACAAACACATCGCGCCGTGATTCTTCGAGTCTTCCGTATCGCCGACGCACCCCTTCTCGTCAGCGTTCCAACC
>DATNFX010000201.1:0-3616 GCA_035606195.1 Pyrinomonadaceae bacterium | reverse complement strand
CACCAGTTCGATTAATGAGAAGCCTTTTTGCTTCATAACCGTTACACGCCTGAGGTCGCAAAAAAGCACAAAAAGCACAAAAGATAGTTCGCTAAGCTTGTGCTTTTTGTGCCTGTGGCAAACAGACGAACGTCTATTGCTGCTTCACTGTCGCCGTCCCCTGCACTATCTGTGACGTGATGTCACGCGAGTCAGCGGCAACAACGTGAAGCGTTTCCTTCACGAACATCAGCGAAGCATCGCCTTCGCCAATTGCTTCGATATCGATGAACAGCAGTGGGCCGGAGCCTCCGAACGATGCCTTGCCGTTACTCGTGATCGATATCAAACACCTGCCCGCTGTCGAGTCGATCACGGGTGTAAACGATGGCGCCATCTCTCCCGAACTCGGAAGAATACTTCCCGCAGTTAATGCATTTACCTTAACTACCTTAGGATCGAATCGCAGCGCCACCAGGGCCAGATTCAACGGCACATCGGAGTTCAACTGAATGGCATAACGCCGTTTCTCGCCGACCTTCAAAACGTCCCCAGTTGGTATGAGACTGAGTTGAGCGACACGTGTCGCGCTCGTCTTCGCCTCGAGCGACGTCTCAGTAGCGCTTGGCATTGAAGTCAGAACTGCATTAGTGCCCGGATTGACTGTCGCGACATTCGCGGCCGCCTGATCGCTTATCAGCGACTTCGGCGCCGGCACATACGACGGCAGCTCTTCCATTCCTGCCTGTTTGGTGTTCGTCACAATCGCGGCAGGCTTTTTCTCACCACCCACCGGAGCGAACGCATACGTGCCTATCGGAGGAGGCAGATTCGACGGCGTCGTCTTCTGCATTACCGTTTCACCCGCCTTCACAAGTGGCGCATCCGGAAGCTGCATCTCGACGTTCCGGGGCAGCGAGCGTGCCGCCGCCAATTGATCTTCTCGATCTGCACTACGCACCACTGACGCGATGTGATCTTCGCGATCCGCATCACGAATCATTTCCGCGAGCGAACCGGTTGTCGGCGACTGCAAAGTGCCGCTGGGTCGCATCTCTTCGTCACGCGGCGTAACAGCCGGAGCACGAAGCACGCGTGGCGTGACGGAGATGACGATGTCGATCTGACGATTGTCGCGAGTCGGCGACGTAAAGAAACGTCCGAGGATCGGCAGGCCGCCGAGAACCGGAAGTCCCGCGCGACCGTTGGTCTGAACGTCCTGAGATACGCTCGCCAGCATCATGGTCCGATTGTTCTGCACGCGGGCCGTGCCGGTGATGGTGCGTTCAGTGAAGGTTGGAGTCAGCGTACTTGCTCCGAGAACATCTTTCGATTCGATGTTCATCTTCACCTGCACGTCGAGATTCGGAAACACTTGCGGCGTGAACTTCAGAGTTAGACCAGTCGGTTCATAGTTGATGACGGGGAAACCGCCGCTAGGGAAAGCGCCTTGACCATTTACCGGCGTTCCGGTCTGCACACCAAACGGATACGCCTGCGCAGTCTGCACCGGAACACGTTGACCGATGCGAGCCGTCGACTCTTCGCCGTTGAACGCATGGACCTGAGTCGACGCGATCAGCTTCGTATTGTTCCTGCTTTGGAACGCGGTCAGGACTGATGGCGGAATCACGAGAGCGCCGGCGAGCGCCGTCGGCACAGACCCAACGAATGCACCGAGGTTGACGCCGCGACCAGCTCCGGAATTTACGATGCCGTTATCGGTCAACAGCGAGAAGCCGGGCGAACCGCCAATGCTGAACACGCCGTTACTGCCGGGTGTGCCGATCTGGTTACCGAACTGCATCAGGTCGCTCTTCGAAACTTCATAGATGCTGACGTCCATCACCACCTCAGCGCGATCCTTGTCGATGCTCTGAAGCAGGTCGCCAATCAGGCGGACGTTTTCTGCCGTGTCGCGCACAGTCAAACTATTCGTCGCGTCGTCAGGAACGACGATCGTTTGCGGACGACCAACTGACGGCGGAATCGCCTGCTGCACGAGCTGGCGCGCGTCAGCCGGTTTCATGTTTGAAAGGAAGAACGTGCGGAGCACGAGTTGTTGATACTGCGGACGGCGTGCCTGATCGGCAACGAGAATCGTTCTGCGGCTGAGCTTCTGGAAGAAGAGTCCTTCCTGAAGGAACAGGTAGTCGAGCGCCTGGGCGGTCGTCACATCTTTCAAACTGATATCAACCGGACGCGATTGCGCAAACGATTGGCGGTCGAAAATAACGTTGAGATTCAACTGCTCGGCAAGACTGCGAATGAGTTGTTTGAGATCGCCTCTGACGTCGACGACGCGAAGGGCCTGTTCACGAGGCGTCGCGAGATCCTGCGCCTGAGCACTGGCTGGCGTAATCGTACCGTCCGAGAGGCTGTCACCTGTTTTTGAACCGCTAGGCGAGCGGCCTTCTTTCACACCCTGTAGGCGCAACATGCGCTCCATTTCCGAAACCGCGAGCTCATTCACCGGATCGTAACCATAGGCTTGCCGGAAAGCATTGTAGGCGCCGACATAGTCTCCCCGTTCCGCGAGCGATCGCCCTTGCTGCATATACGTCTGCGAGGCGTTGAAACTCGCCCGGCGAAAATGCATCTGATACTCCATATTCGACGGGTCAGCTGCTACCGCGAGCGTATATTCCTGAGCGGCTTTGTCCCATTGCTGCGATTTCTCGTAGTCCATGCCACGCTTGAAATTCTTGTCGCCTTTTTTGCCGAAAGCAGTGATCGGCAAGGACAAGATACTGATGGCAAGGATGAGCGAGATAAGGGCTCTAATACGTGTATTGTTTTTCATGACCTTCTACTCGTTTTGCTCGGTTCGGGAGGTGGAAAGTTTAGCGACTCAATAATGCCGCCGGAACGCCTAAGATGCAAGATCAAACCGGCCAATTTGCTTACACGCGAATATTGTTTTTTGGTTCCGGTTAATGTCGGGGGATGATTGCCGATTGCCGATTGCCAATTGCCGATTTTCTTGAGGTATCAGTCGATTCAAATTGGCAATCGGCAATTGGCAATCGGCAATTTAAACGGTCGCGCTGAGCTCTTCAACAAAGGTTACGCGGTTGATTTCGTGCAAGGTCGAAACTCCGCTGAAGACCTTGTGCAGGGCCGAATCTCTCAAGCTCTTTAACCCTTCGGCCTCTGCCGCGCGGCGGACCTCGGAACCCGGCCGGCGCTCGACGATCATCTCGCGGATATTATCCGACAAATCCAATAGTTCGTGAATAGCCGTGCGCCCGCGATACCCGGTGTGATTACAGGCATCGCAGCCAACATTCATATAGAACGGTTTGTCGCGATATTCGTCCGGCTTGAGACCCGACTCGAACAGCTCCGTGTCGCTCGGACGATACTGCCGCTTGCAATAGACACAGAGCATTCGGATCAGCCGCTGGGCGAGCACACAGTTGAGCGACGAAACGAAGTTATAGGGCTCGACACCCATGTTCAAAAATCGACCAATCACGTCGATCACATTGTTTGCGTGTACAGTCGTAAATACAAGGTGACCCGTCAGCGCGGATTGAATCGCGATCTGCGCGGTTTCCGTGTCGCGAATCTCGCCGACCATGATCTTGTCCGGATCGTGACGCAGGATTGAGCGGAGACCGCGATCGAACGTGAG
>DATNFX010000200.1:0-7937 GCA_035606195.1 Pyrinomonadaceae bacterium | reverse complement strand
GGCTCGTCTTTGATCGCGCGCGCGCCGAATAGTTTCGCGCGAGCGATGTGGCCGCGGCGTCGATGAGCTTCAACTCGTCGCCAGTAATCAGCACCTTGCAAAACGTGCTCACGGTCCTCCGACACTTTCAACTCAATCACAACCAGGCGCCCGTCTTGTCGCAGTGCGAGGAGATCGATTGGTCTGATACCGAGCTTCGCTCCGCGTGCGGTTCGAAACTGCGCGTGGAGTGGCGCGATGATCAATCCCGGATCGAGTCGAGTAATGTCTCGACGCAGCAGCGACTCGAGCCATGCTTCCGGCGCGGCACGATAAAAGGCGTGACGATGATCGAGCGCCGACGACGACCGGTGCTTCCGCAACTCGCGCAGTAAGTTCTGCCACTCGTTCAGGGTCGATTCGTCGAGCAGGCAACGATGAGCGCGGTCAATGCCAAACCAGGCTCTCTCGTGTCCAAGCAACGAGCGCACGCGCGCGAAGGGCAGCCCGAAGTAACGAAGTGTTTCGCCGTGACGTGAGTGGACCACGTCGATCGCGTCTGGTGCTTCCGCAATGATCAGTGAACTGAGTTCGCCCGCGGTTGCGGCGGGGACTGGAGGGAAGCGCGTAAGCCTTTTCTTCCATAACTCGTTTTTGTCAGGACATGAGACCGCGGTCAACGCCGTCAGATGCTCGTCGACGGTGAATACTTTAATAATGCCGCGCAAACCACTCCGCAAAAGCGACACGCGATAGATCACTGGCTGAAGCAATTCGGGAGAAACAATCAACCACAGCTGCTCTACAGACAGGCGGCTAAACCACAGCAAAGCTGAGGAAATAAACGCATCCACAACGGAAGGCTGACTGGAAACAACAGGACCAGTGACGGCGATTCTCTCTCGCCGCCGTCGCAGAACAATTTGCGCGTACCGTCCCGGCTGACCCGGCTTTGTTCCACGACTCAAAGATAATCGTTCCACAGCAGTTTCGCTTTCTAACGTCGCCGCGAGTTGGGCCAAACGTTCACAAAGCATCTGCCGCGCGGCTCGAATGGTGGCCGTGACGACTTTCGCCGTCGTTCGCGGAAGCAATTCAATCAGCAAAACTTCCGCTCCCATTCGTCTTGAGACTTTCAATTCGAGTAGTTGTCCGTTCCAATCCCAGGCAAGAACACGCCACATGCGCGTGCCCGCTTCAGTCCAACACGCCAGCATCAATTTCCGCTGAACGAAGCTGATCTCGATCTCTTCTCGCCGCAACGACTGGATTACTCCATCGGACACAAACAGCCACTCAGCGTGCTCGCTAAGCAGCGATGCGATCTGTTCGTACGCAGATATCCGCAGATTTGGTGTTGTGAGGTCTTGAAGCATGTGAGCGTGCTTTTTGTGTCTTTTGTGGCCTAGTTCTACCCTGTGCTACATTTTTGGTCAACTTATGAAGAACGTTTTTCTTGCTGGAGCAGTACGAACTCCCATCGGTAAGTTCGGCGGCACGTTGTCGTCGTGGACCGCTGCCGATCTCGGCGTAGCAGTGGCGAAAGAGAGCCTGCGGCGCACAGGGATTTCACCGGATCAAGTCACTGATTCGATTTGGGGCTGTGCGCGACAGGCCGGTGGTGGACCAAACGTCGCACGTCAAATCACTTTCCGCGCAGGTGTTCCTGAAAAAGTACCCGCGGCCACGATCAACCAGGCTTGTGGGTCAGGATTGAAAGCCATCATTCTTGCGGCGCAGGAGATCATGCTCGATCGTGCAGGCGCCGTTCTGGCCGGCGGCACGGAGAGCATGTCGCGCGTGCCATACTTCGCCGACGGTGCGCGTTGGGGCGCGCGCATGGGCAACATGCAACTAGTCGATGGCATGTATCGCGACGGCTTCAGCGATCCACTCTCCGGACTGTTGATGGGCCAAACGGCCGAAAAGCTTGCCCGACAATACGAAATCTCGCGAGCGGAACAAGACGAGTTTGCACTCCGGTCACAACAAAGAGCCGAAGCTGCACTTGCGTCGGGAAGATTCAAAGACGAAGTGATGTCGCTCGAAATCAGCGGTAAGAAAGGTGAGACGACGAGCTTTTCAAACGACGAACACTGCCGCGCCGGCACCACACTTCAGGATCTCGCAAAGTTGTCGCCCGTGTTCTACAAAGACGGCTCCGTCACAGCCGGAAATTCCTCCGGTATCACGGATGGCGCAGCTGCTCTCGTGGTATTGGGTGAAGATGCACTAAAACAATTCGGGACCGCACCGCAAGCACGCATTGTCGACTACGAGATCTGCGGTGTTGCGCCCGCCGTCATGGGTATCGGCCCAGTGCCGGCGGTGCGCACAATATTGGCGCGGCAGCATCTGTCGCTGTCCGAGATCGATTTGATCGAGCTGAACGAAGCATTTGCGGCGCAAGTGATCGCATGCGATCGGGAACTCGGATTCGACGCCGAGCGTTTGAACGTCAACGGTGGCGCAATCGCGTTGGGCCATCCGATCGGGTGTACGGGAGTTCGCATCACGACCACGCTGATCTACGAGATGCAAAAGCGACAAGCCAAACTCGGTCTCGCAACCCTCTGCGTCAGCGGTGGAATGGGACTCGCGCTCTTGCTGGAACGCGTATGACTTTGCAGCGGAGACGTGGACGTGCGCTGATCGTCGGTTCACTGATCCTGCTCGCGCTTTCCTGTCGTTCGCAGAGTAATTCCACCACAAACGAAAATGCGGCTGCCGATACGGTCGTTTCCTCAACGCCACCGTTTCAAACTAAGGAACCCGATCGCTACCGCGCCATCCGCAACGTCACAATCGTGGGCGCAAATGGCCAGACCGTAATCACCAAAAACCTGGTTGCACGCGACAGCGACTTGCGTCGTGCAGAGTCGCAAGTGGCATCGAAAACGATTGCTTATCTTGAAAGACCTGAAGGCAAGTTTGTTCTGTTGCCAAGTGAGAAGATCTACGCTGAGGTCACTCCTGACACGAGTCTGCCAACAAATCAGGATCCGGAAACATTAGAACGTTCTCCTGAAGGTTTGCTGCATGCTGACGGCGGAAACACGAGCTATCAAAAGCTCGGGAAAGAAGCGATCGGACAGCGGGGTACAGACAAATATCGGGTTGTTGTTAACGCTGCGAGCGCTGCGAACGTCAGCGTAAGTGAGACGTTGATCTGGATCGATGAGGCGCTCGGGATGCCGATCAAATCCGAGACGAAATCGGCGGACGGCACGCGCGTGCTGATGGAGCTTTCGGACATCTCGGTTGAAGTGGATAACGTTCTTTTTCAGATTCCGAAAGATTATCAGAAGGTTACATTGATTAAATTTCGTAGCCGCCTGAATTAACGAACCTGACTTGGACACAGTCAGTACCGTCCGCGGTAGCGGATGGGTGCGTAGCCAACCGGACTATCGATTGTGTCGGCTGCGCACCCATCCGCTACCGCGGACGGTACTGACTGTGTCCAAGCATGGTAAACAACCCACGAGTCGAATTGAGGCATCAACTAGACTCGCATTCCTTTGGTAGAAAGGCAGTTTGTAGTGAAAAGAACACTTTTGACGCTCGCGATTGTTTTCATCGCACTCGTTTCACAAGTCGAGACGCAAGCCCAGACGCGTAGCCGTAACACCCCGGCGGCGACGCCAACCCTGATGGCCTCATTGCCGGAGTCAGACGCTGTGGCGCAGGTTAAAGTCAATCAACTGCTGAACGAGACCATGCCACGCATACTCGCAGACAATCCGGCGAAGCTCAGCGAAGTCAATGCCAGCATCGACCGCTTCAAGGATCGCACCGGTCTGGATCCGCGCATGTTTCAACAGGTCGCACTCGGAGTTCGTTTCACCTATCCGTCCGAAGGCGTAACGAAAGTTCACACGGTCGCGCTCGCCAATGGAAGCTTCAGCGCGGCTGCGATGGTGGCCGCCGGTCGAGTTGCTTCAAACGGTAAATATCGCGAAGAAAAGTATCAGGATAAAACCATTTACATCTTCACGCTCGACGAGAATCTGAAGCTGCTTGGACTTTTTGATTTGAGAATCGGCGAACTTGCTGCCGCACCGCTCGACACAAACATACTCGCACTTGGCGATCCCGCAGGCGTTCGCACGGTGATCGATGCGAGCCGTTCTCGCAAACGAGCAAACAGTGAACTCATTGCACTCGCGAGTCGCGATCCGAATGCCGTGATCGGATTTGGCAGCAACGTCACCGAGCAGTTGATTGGGAATCTCGATATCGGCAACGCACCGATCGCTAACGATTTGCGAACGCTGCGCCAGGTTTATGGTTCAGTCGGCACGACTGCAAACGACCTGCAAATTTTCCTCGCGGCACGAGCCGTTAACACTGAGGCGGCTAAAAACCTCGGCGACACATTGGAAGGATTGAAACAGTTCGGAGCGCTGTTAGTGGGTCGTTTGTCAGGAGCGAAAGGAGTGCTCGCAAAGAGCGCCCTGTCGAACATGCAGATCCAATCGCAAGCTAACGAGCTGCAAATTCGTACGACAGTGGCCCAGGCTGAGATTGGGCCACTCTTCGGTTACTGAACCACAGATTTCACAGATTACACAGATTTCAATTTAAAGAACCTGTGTAATCTGTGGATGGTTCTACTCGAGACCTAAGGGCAGGTTAGGTTCGGCGGCCGGCTCCTGAAGCTGGTCCAGCACGTTCTGATAAATCTTGATCTTGCCGTCTTTTTTCATCTTCTGTTGCACGCCGGCGATGTAATCCTCAAACACCTGGTCCTGGCGCTCGCTCATCATCGACTGCTTCAACGTGTCGCGCTGAGCCGCAAAACCACCCTGGTCCGCGTCGTATTTCTTCGTCACGCCGACAATCACCCACTTGTCTTCGACTTTGAGTGGAGTCTTACTGAACTCACCCGGTTTCATACTGTAGATCAAATCATCAAGCGCCGTGCTGATTCCCGCCTTACCGAGCGATGAACCGAGTTTGAAGGCGTCTTCGGTACCCGCATCAAAACCCTCCTTCTCACCGGTGGCTTTGATGGCATCCGGACCAGTGAGGCTGGCGGCAATTTCTTTCGCCTTCTGCTCCAATTGATCCTTCGCGCGCTGATGCTTGATGGCGTCTGCGACTTTGCTCTTCACTTCATCAAACTCCGGAATCCGCGGCTCTCTCTTTTCAACCAGGATGGGAATAGCAAAACCGTTCTTAACACCAACTGGCTCCCCAACGTCTTTTGGATTGTTCAGTGGGTCCAACGCCTGCTCAAACTGCTGATTCGATCCGATTTCCGGAACGTCGTCGCCCGGCTTGATGAATGCAGTTTCGCGCACCATCTCAGCCGGAGTCATGTGTGCTTCACCGGCAAGCTCCTGTGCTACTTTCTGCGGATCCTTGGTTTCATCTAAACGCTTCTTTGCTTTTCGAGCGAGCTGAAACGCTGTGTTGTAACTTCTGCTGTTGCGTGCAGAGACGAGCAACTCCGGCTTTGCTTCCTCGAAAGTCTTCTGCACGCTATCGCCACGACGAAGGATGTACCAGTTGCCGCCAAAGCGAATCGGAATGTCAGAAACGTCGCCGACCTGCATGTCGACAGTGCGATCGTAAAGTCCGTCTGGCTTATTGGGGTTCCGCTTAAACGGCTTCAGGAGAAATCCTCTGTTTTGTGCTGTGGCAGGATCTTCAGACTGTCCTCTTGCTGCGTCTGCGAATGCCTGCTCGCTCGTCTTTCCATCCGGGCCGCGCATTTTTGTAATCAGGTCTTTAGCTTTCTGCTCGACCTGCGCATCGAGATCCTTACGCGCGACTTTCAGAAGAATCTGTTGAACCTTGACGCCTGCTTCCTTGAATTGCGGCTGCATGCTGTCGAATTGCTGCTTTAGATCTGCCTCGGGAACTTGTAGCGTGGAACCAACTTTTTCAGTGTTGATGTAGACGTACTGAACTTTCTTCTGCGGCTCGAGCAAACGGTAATCAGTTTTGTGACTCTCGTAGTAACTCTTCAGTTCGTCGTCGCTGGGTTGAATCTTCTCTGCGAGTTTATCGGCGGAAAGCGCGATGTAGCTGACGTCGAACGATGAGTTGCGTCGTTTGTACTCTTCTTCAACTTCGGCGTCGGAAACGTTGACGCTGGCAGTCACGAATGCTCGCAGTTTTTCCTGGGCAATCTCGTCGCGGACCTCATTCTCGAAGCTATCGACATCGCCGTACTGCGAAATGATGATTTCTTTATACCGGTCCAGACCGACAAACTTTCCCGAAGCGTCCACATATCGCTTGTAAATCTTATCGGCGAGCTCAGCATCACTCGCGCCGAAGCCGAGACGCTCGGCTTCCTGCGCAATCACGTGACGGCCGATTAGTCCATCGAGAAAACGCTTGTTGCCACCCAGTTGGGCCAGGTTGACGCGGTTTCCAAACATCCGCGCGTAGTTCTCTCGCACGCGCGCGATATCGGCTATGGTGACTGTTCTGGAACCAACCTTCGCAACGACTTCGGTGTTCTTGCTGGGGTCGAGACCACTCGAATTGCGGCCGGGGGCGTAGAAAATCACAAGGCTTACGGCCATCAGGACGGCGAATATGAGAATGACGATGTTGCGGGTTCGTTCGAGTCGGCTAAGCGCTTTGAGCATTGTTGATTACCTTTCAGAAACTGCGGATTGTAAGTGAGAGTACGGAAAGGCTGCAACTCTGTATCCACAGATTACGCAGATTCGACTGTTTGCTCCAACTCAAAAGCTGATGCTATTTTGGGGCACTTGATTCTCCTAATGAACTCATTCGGTGGCAACTCGTGGCTCTGGCTTGGGTTCAGTCTGTTTATTCTAACCATGCTGGCCCTCGACCTGGGCCTCTTCAACCGCAAAGCTCACACAATCAGATATCGAGAAGCCTGGATCTGGAGCCTCGTTTGGATGACGCTCGCCTTGATCTTCTCGGCGATTGTCTTTCGCTATGAGGGTTCGGAACGCGGCTACCAGTTTCTCACCGGTTACATCATCGAGTTGTCGCTTTCAGTCGACAATCTGTTTGTATTCCTACTGATCTTTTCCTATTTCAAGGTCCCGGCAAAGTTTCAGCACCGGGTACTTTTCTGGGGCGTGATGGGAGCGCTCGTGATGCGTTTGACGATGATTTTCGTCGGCGCGACGCTCATTAACCGCTTTCATTGGATCATCTACATTTTCGGCGGTTTCCTCATTTACACCGGAATCAAAATGTTCCGGCACGAGGAGATTGAGGTCCAGCCGGAAAAGAATATCGCGGTTCGCGCGGTCACGAGGTTTCTGCCGATTACGCGTCATTACGAGGGGGAAAAGTTCTTTACCCGTGAAAATGGCAAGCGGACTGGAACGCTCCTGCTGCTCGTGCTGGTAGTGGTTGAGGTCTCAGACCTGGTGTTTGCGGTTGACTCGATTCCCGCGATTTTCGCGATTACGACCGACACGTTCATTGTCTACACGTCGAACGTCTTTGCGATTCTCGGTTTGCGGTCGATGTACTTCCTGCTGGCGGGCGTGGTCGAGAAGTTTCGCTATCTCCGCACCGGACTGGCCATTGTGCTCACATTTATCGGCCTGAAAATGCTTCTGGGCGCCGTCCATGTCGTGATCCCCATCAAGTTTTCGCTCGTGTTTGTGGCGCTCGTGTTGGCTGGCTCCGTGGGCATCTCGCTGATATTTCCACCCGCAGCCGACACCACCATCGTGGTCGACCTCCCACCCGATTTCGACCTGCCCCTCGGCGAAGAACTGAACGAAGCCGACCAAAAACCTGACTAATTTTGTGTACAAACATCTTGTACGCGGATTCACTCGTATGTTAAATTCCTGAACTGGTAGTGTTGCTGCCTGATAGGACTCACACCTGGTCTCAACTTGTAGGACCCCTTCCCTAGATTTAGCCAATGGTTGCGAATAAAACCAGTCGTTTTGCTTTTGATTGGTGGATTATTCAGAAGCGTTTCGTCTATCTGGTAATCG
>DATNFX010000199.1:0-11438 GCA_035606195.1 Pyrinomonadaceae bacterium | reverse complement strand
ATCAAGAAAGCTCACCGCCTCGCGATGCGGCATCAGTTGGAAAACCGAAGGCGTCTTCACCACATCTTCTGCCGTGAGCTTGTTCAGCAGCGGCACACGCCGGCGCAAACCTTCAGTTATCGAATAGCCTTCGACGAGCGTTGCGAAAGCATCTGCCGAGCCCTCGTTGGGCACTCCGATCATTACGATCTTGCTGATGTGAGCCGCGCCCGGCCACGTCGGCGTGATCGGACTCTCGTCTGCCGGCAAATCGACATCGCCGTACATCGCTGCATAACGCGCAATCAAACCACCCATCGAATGCGCGACGATGTTGAACTTGAGCTCGGGCCGCTGGAGTTTCGTCTTTAACCGATCGATTCGTCTGAAGAGTTCGCGCGCGTTGCTGACGTTGTCCTGGCGCCAGTCGTATGCAAAGACGTAGAACGTGTCCTGATATCCGTCCGCAGCTGGATTCTCCCAGTCACCGTCTCGATAACCAGCATAGCGTCGCAGTGCCTCAAGCAAGTCTCTGTAAACGTAGACTTCAGGCAACACACGCGCGAGCTTCACGGTCTCGATAATTTTTCCCGGCACGAGATCATCGCGGTTAGCAGCGAGGTCCGGACTGATTGGTAATCCTTCCTGTGAGGTGCGAAAAGCCGAAGGCCAAACCTTCTCGCCAGTCTTCGAATTGATCAGTTCAGTTCCCAGAATTCCCGGAATTACAATCACCGGACGTTTGCCCGTCCTTGCTCGGGCGGATGCAAAGATGTGTTCGAGATTGGGAGTACGGCGAGCGGAAATACACGCAGTCGAAACCAGCGAGAGTACGATCAGACCCAGGAGCAAATGCCGCGAAAGTTCATCTGGGCGCTTAGTCAACTGGCACCGTCCAACGACGATTAATGAGACTCGCGACAAACCCTGCGCCGAAGCCGTTATCGATATTGACCACAGTTACATTTGAAGAGCAGGAGTTCAGCATTCCGAGTAATGCTGCGACACCTCCGAAAGATGCGCCATATCCGATGCTGGTTGGTACAGCCACGACCGGAACACTCACGAGGCCGCCAACAACTGACGGCAAAGCACCTTCCATTCCCGCGGCGACGATCACTACACGCGAACGCTGCAATAAGCTGCGCTCCGAAAGCACTCGATGGATTCCGGCGACGCCCGCATCCCAGATACGATCGACCGTGTTTCCCATCGTCTCCGCAGTAAGCGCGGCTTCTTCAGCAACCGGAATATCACTCGTGCCGGCAGTCACCACTGCGATCGACCCAACGCCCTGATTCGTCTTGTCGCGACGAATTCGCACCAGCTTCGCAGCTTCATGCCACTCGGCGTCGGTAATGATGTTACGAATCTCACCAAAAGTACCTTCGTCGGTGCGGGTGACGAGAATGTTGGGTGAGCGTTGTGCGAGCCTTTCGACGATTCCGACGACCTGGGCACGAGTCTTTCCACCGCCAAAGACGACCTCAGGAAACCCCTGGCGTGTCGCACGCGAGTGATCGACGCGGGCAAAGCCGATGTCTTCAAAGTGAAGATTCTTAATGCGGTCCAGCGCCTCGCTGGTTTCCAGTTCTCCACTCTTAAAAGCGGAGAGGAGCCTGGCTAATTCGTTTAGATCCATCTGTCCCAGCATGCCACAAAAAGGCACACAAAGCATATCCACCAGATTCGCAGATTAATAAAAACGAATCTGTGTAATCTGTGGATTCGTATCCGTTAGTGGTTTGTGACTTATGTGCTTTTTTGGCAATATCTAAACCACGCCGTGGCCACCATAATCAAAAACACTCGACTGACGCTGGAGATGATCAAGATCGAGCACACGCTCTTTGCGTTGCCGTTCGCATTTCTGGGCGCAGTGCTGGCAGCAAGGGGACTTCCCACCGCCTGGCAGATTCTCTGGATCGTCGTGGCAATGGTGGGTGCGCGATCGGCGGCGATGGCGTTCAACCGCATCGCAGATCGGCATTTTGATGCGAAAAACCCGCGTACGGCGTCGAGACCCTTGCCGGCAGGACTGCTATCGGTGGGCTTCGTCTGGGTATTCACAATTGTCGCGGCGGGTTTGTTTTTCCTGGCGGCAGCGATGTTGAATCATCTAACGCTGATTCTCGCACCCGTAGCACTCGCCTGCGTTCTGCTTTACTCTCTGACGAAGCGCTGGACGCAGTTTTCACATCTCGTACTGGGAGCTTCTCTTGCCATTGCGCCTACGGGCGCGTGGATCGCTGTGCGAGGTGAGATTGGGAGTCCTGTGCCGTTGTTGCTGTCCCTCGTGGTGTTGTTATGGACTGCCGGATTTGACGTACTTTATGCATGTCAGGACTACGACTTCGATCGCGGGGAGGGATTGAGATCGATTCCCGCGCGCTTCGGAATCGCACGCGCACTCTGGATTGCACGCGGACTTCATACGGGCGCTTTTCTGGGTTTGGTCTGGCTCTTCGTGATAACGGGCCTGGGACCAGTCGCCTTTGTGGGCGTGATCGCGACCGGCGCGTTACTTATCTACCAGCATCGACTTGTTCGGGCCGACGATCTCAGTCGCTTGAATGCGGCATTTTTTACTACCAACGCTTTTGTGAGCGTCATATTGCTGGCCACTTTCGGAAGCGCTGTTTTCCTCAACAAATAGACCGAGTAATTGAAATGACTTTTTCACACGACGACAAACTGAACGAGATTGAGAAAAGCGTCACGAGCGGTAAACGTCTTTCATTCGAAGACGGTGTGGCTCTTTATGCTACTGACGATTTGCCGGGACTCGGAAAACTGGCAGACATAGTGCGACGGCAACGGCACGGGCGCACCACGTACTTCAACGTCAATCGACATCTCAACCCAACAAATATCTGTTACGCCGATTGCAAATTCTGTGGCTTCTTCCGCACGCCGCGCCAGCCTGATGCTTACACACACAACATCGACGACAGTTTAAAAGTCGCGGCACAGGCGGTTGCAGAAGGTGCAACCGAGTTGCACATTACTGGCGGACTGAACACAAAACTTCCGTTCAGCTACTTTACCGATCTGCTTTCGTCGTTGAAGAAACAGTACCCGCAGTTGCATCTGAAGGCGTTCACGATGGTCGAATTCGATCACTTCGCACACTTCTACAAGATGTCAGACGAAGACGTGATCAAGCAGTTGATCGACGCGGGTTTGGATTCATGTCCGGGCGGCGGCGCGGAGATCTTTCGCGAACCAACGCGCTCGATGATTTGTGCACACAAATGCAACGCAGAGCGCTGGATGGAGCTGCAGGGAAAAATACACGCCGCGGGACTGAAGACGAATGCAACGATGCTCTACGGCCATATCGAGTCAATCGAAGATCGTGTCGATCACTTAATCAGACTTCGCGAGCAACAGGAGAAGTCCGGTGGTTTCCAGTGCTTCATACCGCTGGCCTTTTACCCGCCTGACACCCAGTTGGCTCATTTGCCTGGTCCATCGGGCGTTGATTCATTGAAGACGATCGCCGTCTCGCGTTTGCTGCTCGACAACTTCGATCACATCAAAGCCTACTGGGTGATGCTCGGCAAACGGCTGGCACAGGTCGCGCTACATTATGGCGCCAACGATATCGATGGGACGATCACGGACGGCGGCGAACTGACCACGAGCTACTCAGTTGAAGCCAACAACGCTGTGAAGATGAGTAAGACCGAGCTCATCGGGCTAATTCAAGAAGCTGGGTTCGAGGCGATTGAACGCGACACGGTGTACAACCGCATCGTCAGCATGGTCTAACAATATTTATGTCAGAAACTATCACTCTTGCACATTCACCAGATTCCGACGACGCGTTCATGTTCTATGGTCTGGCGACACACAAACTGAACACTGGAAGTCTGAACTTCGAACACCTTCTCAAAGACATTCAAACTCTGAACGAGGAAGCGATGCGCGGAACGTACGACGTCACGGCCATCAGCTTTCATGCTTACGCGTATATTCACGACAAGTACGCGCTGCTTCCCCATGGCGCGTCGATTGGTGATAACTACGGTCCAATCGTCGTGTCTCGCGAGGCGGCCACACCTGACGACATCCCGAATCTCAAGATTGCGATTCCGGGAAAGTTGACGAGTGCTTTTTTGGCGTTACAGATCTTCAACTCAGATTTCGAGTATGAGGTCGTTCCTTTCGACAAGATCATCGACGCCGTTCAGGATGGCACGTGTGATGCCGGTTTGCTGATTCACGAAGGCCAACTATTTTTCGAGTCTAAGGGTCTACACAAAGTGCTTGACCTCGGCGAATGGTGGCACAAACAACATGGACTGCCGCTCCCGATGGGCGGCAACGCCATTCGGCGGGACCTGGGAGAGGAACGGATCCGGGAGGTCTCGAAGCTACTTCGCGAAAGTATCAACTATTCGCTGACGCACCGCGAGGATGCGCTTCAGTATGCGATGCAATTTGCGCGAGACATGGATCCGGAGCTGGCCGATCGATTTGTAGCGATGTGGGTAAACGACCTGACCCTGGACTACACCGACCGTGGCCGTGAGGCAGTGCGACTGCTGCTGGACGAGGGTTACAAGAAAAAAATTATTCCGAACCCGGTCAAGGTGGACTTCGTCGAGAGTTAGTTTGGACAGGATTACAGGATTAACAAGATTTACATGTTCATCCTGTTAATCCTGTAATCCTGTCAAAAAGACAGACCGGGTTCCGGATCTTAGCTTTTTATTGTGTGTGTAATTAGAATCGGTTGAAGCTGGGGTGTGCGCGGTGATTTTATTAAGCCACCCCGCCCAGAAGGGGCAGCTAATCACCGCGCACATCATCGGCCTCAGACCACGTAAAACCAAGCTCCTCCCAAAGCCTGGTTTATCGCCCGCGCCGTGTAAGCAACGCCGCCGCTCGGCGTCACGTCTGCGCTCCCGCGCCGTAAAGCTTCACGGATTTTGGACGAGTGCCTGTTGCCGACATGAGGACCTTGAGAAACTTTATTTTCAAACTAGCTGAGCCCGCGAATTTTCGAGGTCATCCGGGCTCCTTTTCAGTGAACAACGTGCCGCTAGTTAAGTTATAACTTATTCTAGTAAAGGAACCTTACACTAGATGCAAGAATTTTTGCAACTAGAAAATGGCATTTCGCCCCCGGCGGGCTCCCGCCAGCCCCATTGGCTGGCAACAAGTTCCTTTAATTGAGGCATCTGAGGACAGGTAATTTTTCACCGGAAACACCTGAAATTGAGAGTGAAGAAAGAAAGTATGAAGACTCCTCCGCTCCTTGCTGCGTTGCTGCTTTGCGCGCTCTCCGCTGTTACTGTTCCTGCTCAGACCAACGGAAATGGCGGCATGGACCCCGCTCAAGTCGACCGCATCATCCGAAGCTTCACCACCAAGGAAGCACAGTTTCGCAGGGCTCTTAATACCTATTCATTCAAACGCGACGCTCTGATTCAGAGTATCGGTATGGGTGGTCAGGTGATCGGAGAGTATCACCGCGTCTCGACTTTTACGTTCGATGACCAGGGGGATCGGTTCGAGAAGATTAGCTTCTTTCCAATGTCGACACTGCCGGAGATTACTCAAGAAGACGTCGACGATTTAGGAGGTGTGAATCCGTTTGCTTTAGAGCCAGGCAAGGCCGACCTTTATAACTTTCGCTATGCAGGCAAAGAAAAGATCGACGAACTGGACCTTTTCATCTTTGACGTTTCCCCGAAAGTTATGCCCGATCCGAAGAAGATAAAAGATCGACTCTTTTCCGGCCGCATCTGGGTTGACACACAGGATCTGCAAATCGTGAAGACGAAGGGAAAGGGTGTTCCCGAGACAAAAAATAATAAGTTTCCGAACGTCGAAACTTATCGTGAACACATCGATGGAAAGTTTTGGTTTCCCACTTACTCTTACGCAGATGAAGAGCTCATTTTTGACAATGGTGGTTCCATTCACGTGCGCATGAAAGTGCGCTATATGGACTTCACCGAGACCAAGGCCACACTGAAAGTTACTGAGATCGGTGAAAAGGATGATCCATCCGGTTCAGATAGCGGAGTTGCGAAGCCGCTTGAGGTTGGTTCACTGGATGGGAAAGCTATATCACTGCCCAAGCCCGTCTATTCTGAAGAAGCGAAGCGTTTGAAAGCCAAGGGCCGAGTGACGGTCAAAGTCATCGTGGATGAAAATGGAAAAGTGACATTTGCTCAGGCTCAAAATGGAGTGGCTGTGCTGCGTGAAGCCGCGGAAGACGCGGCACGAAAGGCCATCTTCGCGCCGCTGACAAAAGATGGAATCACGGTGAGGTATACGGGAACGTTGACTTACGAATTTTGACAGGATGACAAGATTTTCAGGATTGACAGGATGTATCTTGTCAATCCTGAAATCCTGTCTCTAGCTCAGCAGCGACTGCAGCACGCACATCAGATATCAATCGATCAATATCCGCATCAGTCACAATACCGTGCGTATCGACAGGCGGCAATAACACCATCTCGATCGTCCCTGATCGAGCTTCGCCGGTTCCCTTACCCATCAACACATCTGAATTCTTCATTGCCACAGGCACCACCGGCACGCCAGCTTCTCGCGCCATATAGAACGCGCCTTTCTTGAACGGCAACAGTTCTCCCGGCTTTGCACGCGTTCCTTCAACGAACACCGCGAATGACCTACCGGACTTGATTCGCCAGGCTGCTGCCTCAGTCGTTCGAATCGCACTTTCACGATTCGTGCGATCAATCGCCATCACATTTACGAATCCCATTCCCACACCCAGAATCGGAACCTTCAAAAGCTCTTTCTTCGCGAGGACACCGAGTCGTCTTCCGGTGTATACAAATATCGCCGCCGTATCCAGGTACGAACGATGATTCGACACGAAGACGTATGTTCGTTTTGGATCGAGTAGCTCGAGCCCTCTGACTTTTATGCGGACGCCGCTAAGAAACAGCCAGGCGCGAGCGCCAAAAGATGCCCACGGATAAACGAGATCGTGTTTGTTCACCAACCATGAAAACAAAAGGATTGGCGGCGCGAGAAATAGCAGCAGCGCTCCCGCGGCAAACATCGACCACCAGTAATGCAAACGGCGCATGAAGCGTGGACGCACCTTTGTGCTAGACTCCTGCGCCGTAGTTTCGTCAATCCTGTTTGTAAATCCTGTCAAAAGGAACCTCTGGAATGCAGCGCCATCGTTTCACTACCTGTCTCGCACTAATCCTGTTTATTGCATCATTCTCGGCAACATCATTCGCCCAGCGTTCCGCGCCTCAGTCGGCAGGAATTCCTTCGCCAAAATCCGTGCTCGGCTTCACTCCCGGTGACGATCGCACCATCGCCGGCTGGTCGCAGATAACAGACTACTTCGAACGACTCGATCGCGCATCTGATCGCGTGCTGGTTCAGACACTGGGCCAATCGACTCTCAAGCGACCTCTGATCGTGGCGTTCATTAGCGCGCGTGAGAATATACTGGCGCTGCCGAAATACAAAGACATACAGCAGCAACTCGCCGATCCACGCAAAGTTACTCAGGATCTACAGCGCGATCGTTTGTTTGCAAACGGAAAGACTGTAGTCGCGATTTCCTGCTCGATTCACTCAACAGAGATCGTCGCCTCGCAGATGTCAATGCAACTCGCTTACGAACTTGCGACGGCCCAGGATGCGGAAACACGCGAGATTCTACAAAACACGATTCTGCTGCTGATTCCATCGCCAAATCCCGACGGCATCGACATCGTAGCCAACTGGTATCGCAAGACACTCGGCACGCCGTACGAGGGACGAGAACCACCCGAGCTATACCATCATTATGCCGGTCACGACGACAATCGCGACTGGTTCATGCTCAACCTGAAAGAAACACAACTGATCACGCGTCTGCTTTGGCACGATTGGTTCCCGCAGATTGTTTACGACGTACACCAGCAGGGATCAAATGGCTCGCGTTTTTTCATTCCGCCTTTTTACGATCCGCCAAATCCAAACATTTCGCCCGTGCTTCTGAGGCAAGTAGGACTCATAGGTCACAAAGTCGCGGCTGATCTGCAAGCGGCAGGCTTCAAAGGTGTTCTGACAAACGCTCTCTACGACACGTGGTGGCATGGCGGCTTCCGTACCGCACCATACTTTCACAACTCGATTGGAATTCTTTCCGAGGCCGCGAGTGCGCGGCTGATGACGCCGAGCACAGTCACGAACGAACAACTCACGCGGTCCAGTACGCGCGGAATGCGCAGCGCCACCGAAGCGACGACAAACTTTCCGGATCCATGGCCGGCCGGACAATGGCGCCCGCGCGACATCATGGACATGGAAATGATCTCCGCACGGTCGATTCTCGAGATGGCATCGAAGTTTCGCGGCGAGTACCTTCGCAACTTCTACGAACTCGGCCGGAAGAATATCGAAGCAACGGACCACACAGGTGAGCCGCAAGCGTACATAATTCCGGCAGGACAAGCTCGCGATGAAGCGGTGGCGAAGCTCGTTGGCAGCCTGATCGATCAAGGCGTGGAAGTGTTTCGTCTCGATCGCGAGTTGCACGCGGTTTTGGCGACGCCCGTGTTGCGAAGAACGAATCCAGTGGCCGAGAAGCTCGGAAACTATAGACGATTGGCTAGTCTGACTTCGTCGGCCATGCAGGAGGTTCCGCTCGGCAGTTATATCGTCTTCCTGGCCCAGCCACAACGAACCAATATTCTCGCGCTTTTCGAACCGCAGATTTATCCGAACAGACTGACGCCGCTGGGCGAGGCGGAGCGGCCATACGACGTTGCGGGTTGGACGTTACCGCTGCAGATGGGCGTTGAAGCACCTGCTGTCATCGCGATTAGAGAGACTCCGAATGAACGAAAGCTGACGCTACTCAAAGACCCTAACGAAGTGAGAGCGGATCTCGCTCTCGCTCTTAAAAAGGGCGACGAGTCGCCGATCAAAAATCCGTTGAAGCAACCGGTGCGCGTCGGGATTTACAAGGGTTCGATAGGCAACATGGATGAAGGCTGGACGCGTTTTGCCTTCGATACTTTCAACGTTCCGTATACCTCGATCCGCGACGTCGACATGAAACAGGGAAAGCTCAATTCAAAATTCGACGCCGTGATTTTTGCATCGCAGGCGGCCACACAGATTATCAACGGGAATGCTGCGGGAACTGTGCCGGCTGAGTACACGGGCGGCATTAGCGAGGCGGGTGTTAAGAACCTCAAAGAGTTCGTGAACAATGGCGGCATGCTGATTTGTTTTGATAACGCTTGTGACCTGGCGATCAAAGAGTTCAATCTGCCGCTGCGAAACACGCTCGAGGGGGTTAGATCGTCGGAGTTTTATTGTCCGGGATCGATCGTGGCGCTCGATGTAGATAACAAGAATCCGGTCGCTGCGACGTTGCCCAACTCGCTCCCGGCGTACTTCATTAATAGTTCGGCGTTTTCGGCGGCTGCAGACGCGAACGTGCGCGTTATCGCTCGCTACGCGAAAGAGAATGTGCTGCTGAGTGGATGGCTGCTTGGAGAAGACAAGCTGAGAGGGCAGATCGCGCTCGCTGAGGTCGGCGTAGGGAAGGGCCGCATCGTTCTGTTTGGCTTCAGACCGCAGCATCGCGGCCAGTCGTGGGCTACCCTGCCTTTCATTTGGAACGCCCTTTCCAGCGCCACGTCGGGCTTGTCTGAGTAGATCAAACGTACTGTAGGGGCGGCCCGCCGTGGCCGCCCTCGGTTTAAACACGACGCTGACTGGCAACGACGCCCGTGTCTTGAATCTCGTTACTCAACCGAGGGCGGCCACGGCGGGCCGCCCCTACAGTACGTTCCCGGATCTTCCTTGCCTGCGGGGGTCCGACGGGGTATGCTTCTCGCGGATTCGGCTTCTCTCCCTTGATGGCTCAAAACCACGAGCATCCAATCTTCCCGATACGCACTCAAAGTGATTTCGACGGCGGCGGAGCACTATTCTGGAGCCCATTATGAGAAAGTTTCTCGTTTCCCTATCGCTTCTCTCATTACTCGTCACAACTTTCGGCGTTGGCCTTGGCCAAACACGTCCGAGACGAGTCGGTACATCGTCAACCAGCGCCCCTCAAACCAGTACGCCGGCTGCGCAAACACCCTCGAGACCGCCTGTGTTAGGCGGCGCTAACAACCCCGGAAATCGTCCGCCCCAAACACAAAACGATGAGACACCAGCAGGACCGGAAGAGGTCGACGCCGGCGACATCGTTCGCATCAACTCCACGCTAGTTACCATCCCCGTGAGCGTGATGGATCGCGATGGCCGTTACGTGCCAAACCTCGCGAAGGAAGAGTTCCGCATCTGGGAAGACGGAGTCGAACAGGAAGTCGCATTCTTCCAGTCAGTGGATAAACCGTTCTCGGTCGTCTTGATGCTCGATACGAGCCCGTCCACTCAATTCCGTCTCGAAGATATCCAGGACGCCGCCATCAGTTTTGTTAACCAGCTCCGCAGCGACGACAAAGTGATGGTCGTCTCCTTCAACGACGAGATCAGGATACTGAGCGACTTCACGACCGATCGACATAAACTCGAAAGAGCGATTCAGCGATCGAGGACCGACGACGGTACGCGCCTTTACGATGCCGTCGACATGGTCATCAACCAGCAATTGAGTAGGGTTCAGGGACGTAAGGCAATCGTTCTTTTCACTGATGGTGTTGATACCACGAGCCGTCGCGCCAGCTACGACAGCAACGTCATGGATGCGCAGGAGCTGGATGCGCTGATCTATCCGGTTCAGTACAACACCCAGACTGACATGAACGTCATCGTCAATCAGCCGCTGCCTCAGATTGATATTTTTGGACAGATTCTCGGCGGCATATTTGGTGGCGGACGTCGCCGCGGTGGTGGTCGTCGAGGAGGTGGCGGTGGAGGTTATCCGGGCGGCGGTGGTGGCTATCCCGGCGGCGGTGGTTACCCACCGAATAATGGTCCAACGATGGGCAGCGATTACGAGATCGCGAGTCGTTATCTGATGGAACTTGCAAACGCTACCGGCGGACGCGACTACCAGGCTGACTCGCTGCAGAATATGTCGACTGCTTTTGCAACTGTGGCAGAAGAACTGCGACAACAGTACAGCATCGGCTACTATCCGAAGCGGCCACCTCAGCCCGGACAGCGGCGACAGATCAGAGTCCGCGCGCGTCAACCAAATCTCGCGGTGCGCGCTCGCGACAGTTACATCTTCAATCCATCAGGATCGCCTGTGGTCTCGGACAACTCCACGCGTACCAGTGCGCCGGTGCTGAAGAAACTCAGCGATTCAACGCATGACCGGTAATTTCACGGTCAACACGGCGCCACCACTTTCACGATTCGCCGCGGAAACTGTTCCACCATGCAACTCAACAAGGTGCCTCACGATCGCCAAACCTAATCCCAATCCACCATGCTTCCGTGTGCTTGAACCGTCTGCCTGGCTAAACCTTTCAAAAATCCTCGGCAGAAAC
>DATNFX010000198.1:0-36518 GCA_035606195.1 Pyrinomonadaceae bacterium | reverse complement strand
TCATCGTCGCCTGTGCTCACCTGCGACCGAAGCGCGCCCTCGCGATGTTGAGTCGCACCGAGCAGGAGTATCGCACCGGTACGCGCTGGTATCAGGAGCCGATCCGTCGCAGCCGAAATGCGAATGGCCGGCGGAAGAAGTGAGACAGGATGACAGGATTTACAGGATTCACAGGATTGAAATCTTGTTAATCCTGTAAATCCTGTCCACTTAAAATCTTCAAGCCCTCAACGATCGGCGGGAATTCAAGCAGCTCGTCTTTCTTCACGCCCCAGGTGGTAAACATATACCCGAGCAGTTTTGAATCAGCCTGCTTCTTACTGAACTGGATCAACGCCTTCGTCGCGTCGACATTCTTCCAACCGGCGGGCAACACACGGAAGCCCTTCTCCATGAACATCGGGATCGACGGATAACTGTCTCTCGGTTCGTAGTGCCACGGACAGATGATGATGTCTTTTGGAATCAGGTCGATCGCGGTGGCTGTACCGTTCTTCGATGCTTCCCATTCACCGAGATCGTATTTCTTGCCATCGATCACACGATCGCCCCACATCAACATCTCGAGCTTACGCTTACGCACAAGATGCGCGTAGAGCTCGTTCACCGACTTCGCAAACAACACTCCTGGATCTTGCCCCTTCGTCGAAGGCGATTGTTCCGAGCCGAGCAGAAAGACTTCATCCATCCCGACGTGCATCGCATCGGCACGAAAGCCATCAATAATCTCATCCATCAATTCAAAGACGATGCGCCAGACGTCCTTGTTGAGTGGATCCCATTCGCGGCAATAGAGGCCCTCGTTGTTTGGAAATACGCCCGGTGTGAGGTCGAACTTTGGATACACCGTCAGGAGCGGAAACGTCTCAGCCTTCCACGATTGATGACCAAGCGATTGAAACTCCGGAATCAGACGAATCTTGAACTTCCGGCACAACTCCGCGAATCGTCTTGCACCGTCACGCGTAATCGGATTCGTGCCGCGTCTCAACTCCGGATGCGATTTGAAATCGAAGTTGTAGTCAACTTCGAGAATGATCACGTTGATTCCCTGCTTCGCGAGCGTCTCGAGATTCTGACCGAGCGCATCGAGCTCACCGTCAGTGTTGTAATCGAGAAGATGCACAGCCCGCCACGGTTTCGCATCGACTGGAGCCACAAAGAAAGACATTAGAAGTAGCCACAAAAAGGCACAAAAGGCACATTTAGACATTGAGCGGCAAGGTAGCACAAAAAGATGACGACAACTAAATTTCTGTAGTTTAATCTTGGCCCGAAATGAGACTCGGAAGACGTGAGTTCAACATGGCGATGGCATCGCTTGCGCTCGGAAGTGCGTGCCGTAGTTTGGGTGGCGCAGTCAAACCAGGCGATGGACGTCTTACTGCTCGTCCGCGCGCGGGCGTAGTGACTGCTGCCACCGGAGAGATAAAACTGGAGCGTGACGCTATTCTCCAACTACCTGACAACACTGGCGGCAAGCCCCTCCCGCTGCTGATCATGTTGCATGGCGCAACGCAAAGAGCAGACGACATGTTCTGGTATCTCGGTTCGGCGCATAAAGAAGCCGGCGTTGCCGTATTGGCGCCGAACTCCGCTGACGTCACGTGGGATGCAATCCACAGTAGTACATTCGGTGAAGACGTTGATTACGTCGACCGGGTGCTTAAACGGGTTTTCGAAACTACGGCCATCGATCCCTCACGCGTCTCGGTGGGCGGCTTCTCGGATGGCGCCACTTACGCCCTCTCGCTCGGACTGATCAATGGCGACTTCTTCAAGAGCATCGTCGCGTTCTCAGCCGGTTTCGTAATCGGCGGTGACAAGCACGGTCAGCCACGCATTTTCATCTCACACGGCACGCACGATCACATTCTTCCCATCGACCGCTGCGGCCGACGCATCGCCGGCGAACTCAAAGGTAAAGGCTACGACGTCACCTTCCGCGAATTTGACGGCGATCACGAGATCCCTAAGGACGTCGCCCGCGAAGGACTGGCGTTCGTCTAAAAGTGAAGTCTATGCGCGGTTGCGTACAATCCTGATGCGTTGAAGTACTACAGTGAAGCGAATCGAAGTAAGGCAACTCAACATCGCTCTCATCCAACTCTGCCAGCAATAGGACCACGGCACAAAAATTTCTTGGGGAATAAACCAATCGAATCAGGGGTTGG
The DNA here is from genome assembly GCA_035606195.1 of Pyrinomonadaceae bacterium. Classification (GTDB taxonomy): domain Bacteria; phylum Acidobacteriota; class Blastocatellia; order Pyrinomonadales; family Pyrinomonadaceae; genus PSRF01. The sequence goes on along the minus strand of DATNFX010000198.1, from coordinate 34,344 downwards.
AACAAGCAGGGTTATGAGCACACTGACAGACTATCTATCAATCAACCAGTCAGAGACGAATTCACCAATAATCTCCGCCGAAGAGGAAGTCAGACACGTCGAAAGCGAATGGGGGGACGCCTTCGAGCAACATGACGTGGCCACTCTCGATCGCCTAATGGCGGATGAATACTTCCTGACGGATCCACTCGGTAACGTAAGGAGCAAAGCCGAGACTCTCGCCGCCATTCAGCAAAACGAGCTGCTCTTCCAAAGCACCAACAGCGATGGCGTAAACATACGCGTCAATGGCGACACTGCTGTCGTGACGGGAAGATCGACGTTTCGTGGCCGCTACAAAGGGTGGTCGATGGCGGGTCAGTATCAATACACAGACGTGCTGGTGAAGCGAAGCGGTTCCTGGAGAGCGGTCGCCTCACACATCACGGCACTCGGAACCGGAGCATTGCGGTTGAAAGTCGGCTTCATGGTTTGCAATTTGTTACTTTGACGCGCCACAAAAAGCACAAAAGGCACAAATCATTTTCATTTTGTGCTTTATGTGCCTTTTTGTGGCCGATCCATTCTTTGTTGGCTCCTATTGACAGCCGATAGGACGAGCGTTAGACTCACCACTTCCTATCGACTGACTAGAGGAGACGATGAATAAACAACAATCCGACCTGTTCAAGCAGGGGACGCTAGAACTCTTAATCCTTCGCTTGCTGAACTCCAGCAGCCTCAACGGCTGGGACATCATGCAGCGTATCGAACTTCTCTCCGCCGAGGTGCTCACCGTCACACCCGGCGCCCTCTATCCCGCACTCCATCGCCTCGAAGCGCGCGGGCTCATCTCCGCCGTTTGGCGTCCATCAGACAACAATCGCCGGGCGAAGTTCTACGGTCTGACGGCGGGCGGACGAAAGCAACTCGATGCGCAACGAAAGCAATGGGAGCAATTCTCTGACGCCGTCGCTCTGGTTTTAAGAGATGCGTGAGGTCTTCAATGAATTTAAGTGATTTACTCCGCCGCTGGCGCGCGCTGACTCATAAAAACGAGCGGGACCAGGAGCTCGACGAAGAAATGCAGTTCCATCTCCAACGCGATATCGAGCGAAACGTCAAAAGCGGCATGAATGCGGAAGACGCACGCTACGCTGCGCTCAGGTCGTTCGGTCGTCTCGAACAGTCAAAAGAAGAATGTCGCAGCGCGCGCGGTGTGGAACTCATCGAGAACATCGTACGCGACGTGACATACAGTCTCCGCGTGCTGACCAAGAGTTATGCCTTCACGATTGTCGTCATCTTAACGTTGGCTCTCGGCATCGGAGCCAATACAGCGATCTTCAGCTTTGCCAACGGAATTCTGCTGCGGCCACTTCCCTACCCGCAATCGGAACGTCTGGCTGTGATCGAGGAGATTGCCCCGAAACAAGCTGTCCGCAACATCGGCGTCGCGTACCCGAACTTTCTCGATTGGCGCGATCAGAACACTGTGTTTGAAAGCCTCGCGACACACTTCGGCACGAGTCGGTTTTCGATGACACTCAGTGGAGAAGCTAGTGAGATCCGTGGCTCACGTGTTTCTTATGGACTATTCGAAGTGCTCCACGTGTGGCCGCAACTCGGGCGCACTTTTACCGTTAACGAGGATCGACCCGAAGAAGATGGCGTCGTGATTCTCGGATACGATCTGTGGCAAAGAAATTTCGGTGGCGATCAGAACATTCTTGGCAGGAAAGTGGTGGTTAGCGGTCGAGCGCGCACAGTCATCGGTGTGATGCCACGCGGTTTCAGATTTCCGGAAGAATCTGAACTCTGGGTGCCCCTCGCCGTCACCCCGCAAATATACACGCGCCAGGATCATGGCCTCGAAGCCATTGGGCGTCTTAAAGACGGCGTGAGCGTTGCGCAGGCTCAGTCCGAGATGGACAGGATCGCAGCACGTATCGAAGAATTGAATCCGCTCTCAAACACAGGACTGAACGTCAAGGTGACGAGCTTGCACGAGAGTCTTTCGGGCAATTATCGCGATGCGCTTTTGATACTTCTCAGCGTTGTTGGCTGCGTACTTTTGGTCGCGTGCGTGAACGTCGCGAACCTGATGCTGGCGCGCGCGACCGCCAGGCAGAAAGAGTTCGCGCTGCGAACAGCCCTTGGGGCGAGTCGTTGGCGGATCGTGCGTCAACTTCTCTTCGAGAGTTTGTTGCTCGCGCTCTTTGGCGGGGCCCTCGGCTTTGTTCTATCGGCCGGAGCTCTGCGCTTGTTGTTGACTGCGATTCCGATCAACCTGCCGTTCTGGATGAACTTCAGCATCGATCTGCGAGTGCTCGGCTTCACTCTCGGCATTACACTACTTACGGGTCTGATCTTCGGCATTGTGCCTGCGTTGCAGACTTCGCGCGTCGATCTCAACGACACGCTGAAAGAAGCCGCTCGCGGCAGTAGTGGTGGTGGCAGCCGTGCACGCAGTTTGCTGGTTGTTGCAGAGATTGCGATGTCGCTTGTGCTGCTCGTCGGCGCCGGGTTGATGATCCAGAGTTTCCTGCGCCTGAGACACGTCAATATCGGAGTTAATCCAACGAATGTCCTGACCGCGTCGTTGATCACGCCGCGTTCAAAATACAAGGAAGATGCACAACGTGCTGCGTTGATTAAGCAGATCGTGGAAAGAGTGCGGAGCCTTCCCGGCGTCGAGTCGGCGAGCGCCACCGCGACGCTGCCGCTCAACGGCAACGTCTGGGGTCGCGGGTTTACTGTCGAGGGAAATCCAGTGCGAGGCCCCGGTCAGACAGAAATAGTGCAACACACGGTCGTCACGCCGGACTACTTTCGAACAATGGGTATTACACTGCTTGCCGGCCGTGACTTCAACGATTCAGACGCAAAAGGCTCGCAGGATGTAACGATCATCGACGAACGACTCGCGCGCCAGTACTGGCCCGACCAGAGTCCTATCGGCAAACGGGTTCGCTTTGGACCGGTGGAAGATAACGAACCATGGCACACGATTGTCGGTGTCGTCAGTGCAGTCAGACATCAACGCATGCAGGAAGAAACCGACCCCAGCGTCTACATGCCGCATCAGAAGATGCCCACCGCAGGCATGACCCTCGTCGCGCGCACATCTTCAAATCCACACGAATTGATCGGCGCGGTGCGACGCGAAGTGGCACAGATTGATCCCGATTTGCCGGTCAGCCAAGTTGCGACGATGGAAGAAGTCGTGGCCAAATCGATCTGGCAGCCGCGTCTTTACGCAATGTTGTTTGCAATCTTTGCCGGCGGAGCGTTGCTGTTGGCGTTGATCGGAATCTACGGAGTGATGGCGTTCCTCGTGCAGACACGCACGCACGAGATCGGCATCCGCATGGCGCTCGGAGCCAGCGCCCGCGACGTTTTCAAACTCATTGTGGGACGTGGAATGACATTGACGGCAGTGGGCGTCGTGATCGGTGTCGGCGGAGCGATCGCATTAACGCGACTCATGCACAGTCTCTTATTCAACACGAGCGCAACGGATCCATTTGTCTTTATTTTAATCTCCGCTCTTTTATCTTTAGCGGCCTTCTTCGCCTGCTATCTCCCCGCCCGCCGTGCGGCGCGAGTGGATCCATTGATCGCACTGCGGTACGAATAAAATATTCAAAATTGCGTTGATTTTCGCTGAAATCGGTTGATTTTCGTCTGTTCAAGCTGTGTGGCTATGGATATACTGCGCCCATGAAAGTTTTCCTTAGCCACTTAAGTACCGATAAGGATCTGGTCCGAAAGATTTCGGATGAACTGAAGAAATGGGGAATGGATCTCTGGGACGATACTTATGAAATATATCCCGGCGACAACTGGGCTCAAGTTACCTCACAAGCGTTGCAAGAGTCCCAGGCAATGGTTGTCTTGCTTACTCCTGAGTCACTCGATTCGAAGTGGATTATGTGGGACCTCGAATTCGCTGCCGCAAACGTGTCTTACAGGAATAGGGTCATTTCTGTCCTGGTAGGTGACCCTGACAAATTCGTGGAGGAAAAAATCCCAGGGCTCCTCAACTATTTTAAGGTCATAAACCTACCCGACAATGGCAGCAATGACGAAAAGATAAGACAAATTGCAGAAGCAATAAAACAAGCGGCATAAGCGCTTTAGATTTCCTCACAAATCTATGCCACCAACCGAGCTATTCCTGTCCTATTCAACCCTGGATATCGTCTTTGCAAATTCCATAATCGACGTACTGCACCGTCATGCAATTCCTGTTTGGAGCCAAACGAATATCGTTGGCGGAATGCGATGGCACGATGAAATTGGCGCGGCCCTGCGAAGATGCGATTGGTTCGCAGTGATTCTGTCACCCTCTGCCGTCAATTCCATGTGGGTAACAAGAGAGTTGATGTTCGCGTTACAGCAACGTCGTTTGGATGGCCGGATTCTTCCCTTGCTTTACCAATCCTGCCAGCTTTATCAGCACTTCTGGACCTTGTCGTCCGTGCAAATGATAGATTTCACCGGTGACTTCGACACTGCCTGTCGCGCGCTCCTGCGAACATGGGGCTTAGGTTACAACCAAGATTGATAGACCACGTGGTCCACAGACTACAGAGAATCCTCCTGCAATCTCCGTAATCTGTGGATTCACTTGATCCGTTTACCATTCGTAACACGCCCGCGCTGGTCGATGCTGATGGCGTTTACTTTGCCGTCAGCGTCTTTGATGAACGTCAGTTTCGCCGGAAAGGCGCTGGGATGGAAAACGGTCTCAGAGTCCGGAAAGATTTCAAACGCGGGCTGACCCGTGGCTTGCGTCATGAATTTGTCGCCTTCACAAAAGACACGCAGCACGAAGCCTGGTCCAACCTCGTATTCGCCCACATAGCTCTCCAACACCTTCGAGTCGACGGTGACTGCCGGAGTATCGAGTGTCTTGAGAGCCGCCGCAGCATTCGTGTTGTTTGGATTCAGCTCGAGCGACTTCTTGTAGTTCTGTTTCGCGAGTTCGCGCTCGTTGACCGCCACGTAGGCGTCCCCAAGACTGTCGTACGTGTTGAAGGCCTGCGGGTACGCTTCAACGTTGAGCTTAAAGATCTCAATCGCTTCTCTCGGTTTGCCGGAGCGCAGTAACTGGTATCCGAGCTGGTTGAGTTCGGTCTCGGCAAAGTCGTACGTTGCGGACTGCTTCGCTTTTAAATCGCGATACTGTGCGACGCCGGCTTCGATTCCCTTTTCAACGATTGTCTTTCTGAGTACAGAGACGGGCGACATCTTCGGCTGCTCGTATGGCTGGTTGTATAGAATCTTCGCGATCGAGTCGCTCAAAGGATCGAGATAACCAGTGCCCGTGTTATCCAGCATCACGATCAGATTCTTTTCCTGCGGAAAGCGCACGATGGTAGTGGTGAACCCATTGATGCCGCCGCCATGCCTGATGACTTGTATGTCTTTACCGTTTTGCTTAAACGAAGCATTCTGCACGACCCACCCGTACGCATAGTCTTCAAGAAATGGTTTGTACATCGACGCTTTAGATTGCGCTGACAGCAACTTATCCGTGTAGAGCGCCTGATCCCAAAGGTAGAGATCTTCGACGGTCGAGTAAATCGATCCGGCTGCGTACGGGATCGACATGTCAAGATAAGCAGCATTGGTGTAGCCATCGGGAGTTTTGCTATAGCCGGTCGCTCGTTTTGGAATGATCGTGTCGTGATGATCGTAGCCGGTGTTGTTCATGCCGAGTGGATCGAAGATGTTCTCCTTCAACACCTGCTCGTAAGGCTTTCCGGTGACGTGTTCGATGATGGCGCCGAGAAGAAAGTAACCTGAGTTGTTGTAGGCGTACTTCGATCCGGGTTCAAACTCGAGATCGCCGCTCGCGTACTTCTTTACGAAATCGTCGACCTTGTAAGGATTGCGACTTACGTTCTCCAGAAATCCCGGCTGACCCGTGTAACTCGGAATACCGGAAGTGTGCGTGAGTAGATGATGAATCGTCACCTTCTGTCCGATGTCTGTGCGGTAATCGGGCAAGTAATCAGAAATCTTCGCATCGAGCTTGATCTTTCCCTGCTCGATGAGTTGCATCGTCAACGTCGCCGTGAACTGTTTCGTGATCGAGCCCAGCCGAAACTTCGTGTCAGGCGTATTCGGAATATTCCACTCCATGTTCGCGAGCCCGAACGCGCCTTTGTAAACAACCTTTCCATTCTCTGCCACGAGGGCCGAACCATTGAACTGCTTGTACTTGTGCGCGAGGGTCAGCACCTCTTGAATTTTCGCTGCATGGTCCTGCGCCGGTGCGGCTCCCTGCAAACTAAGCAGAAGGATCGCGGTGAAGATTGTCAGTTTCGGTGTTAACAAGTTTTTCATGGCGCGTGATTGTATGCGACGACTATTGCCAAACGAAAATCGGGCGATTAACTTTCGCAGATGAATGCAATCGGCTTTGCGCCAGTGTCATCCGAAAATGACGAGCTCGACAAGCTGCGCGAAGCCTGCAAACGCTTGAACTTCACGATTCGCGCGATTAAAGATGCGCAGTCGTCTCTGAGTCAATTGAACATGGGACAAGCGCGCGAGCGTCTCAACAATGCTCAGTGGCAAGCCCGTGAAGCCAAAAAACTGCTGGCGGAAGTCGGCAAAGTAATGAACGGCACGCGAAGTGAGCAGCGCCGGCGTTCCCCACGCTTTTGAGAACCTCAGCTCTTAAGCTCCACCAGCACTAAACGAATCGTCGTGTTGCCAGTGTTTTCGGCCCAGTGGGTGACTGGCTCACGATAGATCACGTCGCCGGTTTTGAACTCGCCGTCGGTGACAGTCCCATCAGTAGCGTGATTGCGGAATTTGCCGCCGGCAATGACATAGATCACGTACGCCGGATGTGAGTGTGTCTGCTCCTTATCGCCTGGCTTGAGAGTGGCTTCGAGAACACGGACGCGCGGGTTTTCGAGTTTCAACGCAATCGTCTTTGCATTGACCACGAGCGGATCCTGTTCACGTGTTACACTCGCATCACCGCGAACAAATCCAGTAACAAACAGAACAAATATCACGACATAAATTCGCTTCATCTTCAACTCCTTAAATGGTATTAGTATGGTCCACACGCTACTACTAGACAACCAATAACACAGATGACAACAAACCGCAGGCAGTTTCTTACTATAGGAACAGGATTTGTAATTTCTCAGGCGCTGCTCAGCCGTGTGGCTTTCAGCCAACAGAAGAAGCCGACGCGAATTATTCTGCTCGGTACAAAGGGGGGACCACGAGTCGGTGAGATAGGTCGTAGCAATCCTTCAACCTTGCTGTTGATTAATGGCGTTCCTTATGTAGTTGACTGCGGTTACGGGACGTCAAAGCAGTTATTAACAGCAGGCATCCCACTAAACCAGGTTCGCTATATCTTCATCACGCATCATCATTCCGATCACAATCTGGAGCTCGGGCCACTCTTCTACAACGCATGGATAACGGGTCTGCCCGTGACTGTAGATGCTTTTGGCCCGCCAGGACTGACGAATATGACGCGCGACTTTTTCAGTTATCAGAAGTTCGACATCGACACACGCATCGCAGACGAAGGTCGTACAGACCCGCTCACACTGCTCAAGACGCATGAGTTTGATAAGCCCGGCATGATCATGTCCAACGAGGATGTGAAGGTAAGTGCTTTTCTCGTGCGCCACCCACCGATCAGGCAGTCTTACGCATATCGATTTGACGCGAGCGATCGTTCTGTCGTGATTTCCGGAGACACCGCATACGTGCCCGAGCTCGCGACGTTTGCGAAAGGTGCTGATGTGCTGGTGCACGAAATCATGTACCTGCCGGCTATAGAAGCGCTGTTAAAGCGTTTGCCGAATGCAACTAGACTACGCGAACACCTCATGGCCGCGCACACTCTGCCGGAAGATGTGGGCAAGATTGCTGCACAAGCTGAAGTAAAGACACTAGTGCTTTCACACTTTGTTCCCGGTGATGATGCGTCGATTACGGATGAGATGTGGGCAGAAGGAGTGCGCAAATACTTCAAAGGACGGATTGTAGTCGGGAAAGACCTTCTCGAGATATAGCCACGCCCGGCTTACGAAGTTGGTTTCTTCGTATAGCGTTTGAGAATAAGCTTCACGTAGTTGCGCGTTTCAGAGTATGGCGGAATGGTGTTCCCGTATTTCATCACCGCGCCTTCGCCTGCGTTATACCCGGCGAGCGCGAGATCCACACGGCCGTTGAACATCCCGAGCAGGTCCTTTAAATAACGGGTTCCACCCATGATGCTCTGCGCAGCGTCGTAAGGATTTTTAACTCCGTAGCGAGCGGCTGTGCCCGGCATGAGTTGCATCAACCCCTGAGCGCCTTTCGGGCTTGTTGCAGCCGTCGTAAAACCCGACTCCTGTGACATCGTGCAATAGATCAGGAAGGGATCGACGCCATACTGTTTCCCGTACTGCCGAATCAAACCATCGATCCTGCTGTTACCCGTCGACCAGACTTGATTACCCGCTGCAACCATCTCTGCCACAATCTCCGGCATTGGCGCAGGTTTATTTGCGGTGGCGATTTCGTTAGCGACTTGTTCGACTTTCGTGCGGGCGTCGGCCAGCTCTTTCTCGCCCTTTTCGAATTCGATACGCGAGATTAGTCCATCGTTGTAGAGTGCCTGGGACTGTTGGTGGCGCTTTTCAAGTCTTTCAACGTCGTTTTTATAGAGCGTTGAGAGATCATTAAGACTGTTTTTTAGTTCGGCCTTGGGATCTTTAGGAGCTTCCTGGGCCTGAACAGAGACGGCTGAAAACGTCCCACACACTAGAAAGCCGAGCAAAAGCACGGCTTTTGAGAAACGATTACGAATAACGCTAAAACTCAAATGGCGATCCTCCACAACAGACTAGACACCCTAACGAGTTGACCGGTTACGATGTTCACATGTTTGTTCACGTTGCCGAGAATGACGCGGATTCTTTTCAGATTTGTGTGGATCGGCCTATTATTCCCACACCAACCACGCCACTTCGCAGGAGGAAAGTAGATGTTTACCAGGACTCGGTCTTTTTCGTTTGTCGTCGCGTTCGCTTTCGTATTGATCGCGGGCACCGCCGTCAAAATAACCGCACAAAACAAAGTTCCGCTGACTCACGAGTCAATGTGGATGATGAAGCGTGTGGGAACGCCTGTGCCCAGTCCGGACGGCAAATGGGTCGTGTTTTCGCTCGTCGAGCCGGCTTATGACGAAAAGGACCAGGTTTCGGATCTCTGGATCGTCGCGACGGATGGGAGTGCAAAGCCCAGGCGCTTGACCTACAGCAAAGGTGGCGAAGGTGGGGTGGCGTGGAGTCCGGATAGTCGCCGGATTGCTTTCTCGGCGCGACGCGAAGGCGATGAGGTTGGTCAGATATACGTACTCGATATCGCTGACGGCGGCGAAGCAGTGCGTTGCACTTCCCTTTCAACCGGAGCACGCGCGCCGCAGTGGCGGCCTGATGGTCAGGCGCTGCTCTTCGTGAGCACCGTCTATCCGGGTACGACCGATGACGACGCAAACAAGAAGATCGCGGCTGAACGCAAAGCACAAAAATATCGCGCGCGTGTCTACGAGAAGTTTCCGGTTCGCAACTGGGACAAATGGGTCGACGACATGCAGGCTCACCTGTTTGTACAAAGCACCCAGCCGGGTTCGAAGGCCAGGGATTTACTTGGTGGAACGAAGCTTGTGAGTGAACGTGGATTTTCAGGCCGTCTCAGCGATTCAGGCGCAGAGCTCGACGCTGTTTGGACTCCGGACGGCAACGAAATCGTTTTCGTTGCGTCGACCAACTCGGACACTGCGGCATATGCAAATCCGAACACCGACCTATTCAAAGTGTCTGCAAGTGGCGGCGAGCCAGTTCGTCTTACGAAAGGCGGCGACGCCTTCGGCCGTCCTGCATTTCGACCGGACGGTAAAGCACTCTACGCGAGCAGTGAAGTTGAAACCGATAACAAGACTTACCATCTCGAGCGACTGGCAAAGTTTTCATGGCCCAATGTAGGCCAGCCTGAAATCATCACCGCGAAGTTCGATCGTTCGGTTGGCAGTTTCGCATTCACACCCGATAGCAAGTCGATCTACCTGACAGCCGAAGAAGCAGGAAACGAAAAGCTCTACACGATGCCTGCAGACGGCGGCGAAGTGACGCTCGCGATGGACATGACGCGTGGCGTCTACACGAACCTCAAGATTCCTGGGAGCGTTGGGTCAACAATCCTGATTGCCACCTGGGAGAGTGCAACCAATCCACCTGAGATCTTCCGCCTCGATCTTAAATCCAAAACCCAGGTCCCACTCACGACATTCAACGCCGATCAAGTCGCAAAGATCGACTGGTTACCGCTGCGTCATTTCTGGTTCACCAGCAAGGCCGGCAAACGCATTCACAACATGATCGCGTTGCCGCCAAATTTTGACGAGCACAAGAAGTATCCGCTGTTTGTGGTGATGCACGGTGGGCCGCACAGCATGTGGCGCGATAACTGGGGACTCCGCTGGAACTACTTCATGCTCACGCGACCGGGCTACGTCGTCTTGTTGACAAACTACTCCGGCTCGACCGGATTTGGTGAAGCGTTTTCGCAGAGTATTCAGGGAGATCCTTTTAAAGGACCGGGAAACGAGATTAACGAAGGAGCTGACGAGGCGATCCGTCTCTATCCATTTATCGATGGTTCAAAACAGATTGCGGCCGGCGCGAGTTACGGCGGTCACATGGCAAACTGGATGCAGGCAACTACGACGCGTTACAAGGCGCTGATCAGTCACGCCGGTTTGATCAATCTGGAGTCGCAGTGGGGCACGAGCGACACGATCTATTCGCGCGAGGTGAACAATGGCGGACCCGTGTGGGAACAGGCGCCAGTGTGGCGCGAACAGAATCCAATCAGGTACGCAAAAAATTTCCGCACGCCGATTCTGTTGTCAGTCGGCGAAAACGATTTTCGTGTGCCGCTGAATCAGACGCTCGAAAACTGGAGCGTGCTGCAACGGCTTCGTATTCCGAGTCGCCTGATCGTCTGGCCCGACGAAAACCACTGGATCTTGAAAGGCGAGAACAGCCGTTACTGGTACCAGGAACTCTATGCCTGGTTCAAAAAATATCTCGACGAACCCGGCGGCACGACGACGCCAGATTCAGTCGCGAAGCCATAATCTTCAGCCACAAAGAGGCACATGAAGCTCAAAAGGAGATAGCGTCACTCATCTCTCAAAGCCACCACCGGCTCCACGCGGCTCGCGCGCAACGCCGGAACCAAACATGCCACGCAGGCCACAATGAGCAACAGAATGGCGGTGCCTCCAATCGCATAACGATCCATTGCGCCGACTCCGTACAACGTCGCCTGCATCGCGCGGCCAACCAGATATGCGCCGCCTACTCCAATGAATGCCCCGACCGTGGCCACAATCGCGCCCTCTCTCAAGACCATCCTTAAAATCTGCAAGCGCTGTGCACCGAGAGCCATACGCACACCGAATTCCTGCGTGCGTTGTGCGACGCCAAACGCCATCACACCGTAGATGCCTATTGCCGCAAGGATCAATCCGAGCAGTCCAAAGCTCGCAAATAAAACCATGCTGAAACGATCGATTGCCAACGATTCGCTCACGATCTCGTCGATCGTTTTCACGCCTGCAAGCGGCAAATCAGGATCGACGGAATTTATCGCGCTCGCAACACTCGTGATCACTCCACGCGGCTCGCCTTCGCTTCGCACGATCATCGACACCTGTGGCCATGGGCTCTGCCAGAACGGCACATCAATCTCGGGAAACTCCTCGCGAATCCCAGCGCCGCGCACGTTGTGAAAGACGCCGACAATCTGCCACTCACGCAGCTCTCCGATCCGCCCGCCCGGGATGATTTCTTCGATTGCAACCCGCTGTGTGAGCGGATCAACTCCGGACAGATAACGGCTGACAAACGTTTCGTTGACCATCGCCACACGAGGCGATGTGGCAGAGTCATGCTCGTCGATGCTGCGACCTTTGGTCATCTGAATTCCCAGCGAGTCTGTGTATCCCGCCGTCACCATTTGAAAGGCAGCGCCGGGACGTTCTGACGGATTTACCTCGGGCTGGCCCACGATCTTGATCCCCATTCCGAACATCGGTCCACGCGCAGGTATGCCGGTCGCTACAGCAACTTTCTTTACTCCGGGGACCACCTCAACTCGTTCCAGCATCTGCCGGTAGTATGAGCGAATCTGATCAAGCTCCTTCAGCTTTTCGTTCGGCACCGGCAACTGAAACGTAAGCACGTGTTCGGGACGAATGCCGAGGTCTACGCGCGTCAAGTTCCAAAAGCCCTTGAGCGCCAGCCCACCGCTCGCTAATAGCGTCAATGCGAGCGAGAACTCCGCGACGACAAGCACACGAAGTGCGTTGCGCCGTACTCCGCCACTCGTGCGTCCTCCCGTCTTGAGCACCTCATTCAGATCAAGTCGTGTTGCTTGCCACGCCGGCGCCGATCCAAACAGCAATCCGCAAATCGCCGATAAAGCGATCGTGAAAAGCAGAACCGGAACACTGATTCTGATCTCGGCTTCGGAGGGTAACATCGTTCCGACAGGCGGCATGACCAGTGCGATTGCATTGAGGATCAAACCTGCCAGCAATATCCCAAACACACCACCCAGAAGCGCGAGCACTAAATTTTCTGTTAGAAATTGATTGAAGATGCGAAGTCTCGATGCCCCGAGCGCCGCTCTCACTGCAACTTCACGTTGGCGTGATGTGCCGCGAGCCATCAGAAGATTTGCCACGTTCACGCACGCAATCAATAAAAGAAAACTGACAGCGCCCAGGAGCAACCAGAGGTTTCTGCGCGTCGCCGGATCCAGGAAGTCGAGATGCAACGGTTCGACGCTGACGCCCCAATTCGTATTCGACTTCGGAAACTCGTTTTGAAGCTGCGCCGCAATGCCGTTCATCTCCTGCTGCGCCTGCTCGATCGAAACGCCGTCTTTCAACCGGCCCATCACCAGAATGAAATGTGCATCGTGGTTGTTCCTTTGTTCCGGAGGAAACGCGAGCGGAACCCACAGTTGCATTGGAAGACGATCGTACATTCCCGGCGGCAGCACGCCTACAACCCTGTACGGTTCACCATTCATGCGAATGTCTTTACCTATGATGTCGCGGTCTGCAGCAAAGTGTTTGGTCCACATTCGATTGCTGAGAATCACGACGCGGTCATTGCCCGGCTGACCCTCTTCTGGCAGGAAGTCTCGCCCAAGCATCAACGGCAATCCCTCCATCTTGAAGAACCCTGGTGTTCGAGGTGAGCCATCGATCTGTTCGGGCCGTTCTCTTGTCGCGACGTTGTATGACCCACCGCTCCAGGCATTGATGTCCTGGAACAGCGACGTTCGCCGTTTCCATTCGAAGTAATCGCCTGGCGCCACGGAGTTTCTCTCTCCCTGGACCTTGGACCATAGCATCACGAGTTGATCGGGCTTTGGATAGGGCATCGGCTCGAATACGGCGTAGACGACACTGAAGATGGCAGTGGTCGCGCCGATGCCTAATGCGAGCGTCAAGACAGCGGTGATGGTGAAACCAAGGTTTTTGATTAACGTCCGGGCACTGAACGTTAGATCTTGTCTCAGGATTCCGCGCATGTTGGCCTCCTCACAGTCCTGTAAGTGATGTGATTTAAGAGTACGCAGAAGTAACCATTTGGCGATCGGATCAATTCAAACGATGTGCCGCGCGGCATGGTGGTGTTTTATCGGTGATTAGAAGCGGTCGATCTAAAAAAGCGTTGAGTTAAGCGGATTCGTTCATGCAAATGGATGTGATCAGTTTCGGTTGTGGAATTTGGAAATCCCACTTTCGAACAACAGTCGGACATCGTTTTGGACGTTGCGCGGCGTACGTACGGCAGCTTTTTTGTGGCCAAATCTTTACCACGTATTTTCTGGAAGTGACCGCCGTAATTTCAGGAATTTAATAGTTTTATTTCCAGCATATCTGCGCTTGCATCACTGTTTCTTTGTGGCATAATGGCCGGGCCCTTCCTTACTGGAATTTCCAAACAACTGCGAAGAACAGGAGTCTTGCTCCTATTTACGAAATCGAGTAGGAGAGCACTAACGTCCCGACTGAGTCCCGACAAAACGCCTAACGCTCCCGAAAGGAATAAATTTAAATGAAACGCCTCCTTGCTTCCCTTTTCTTGATCTGCATGCTTTTGACGAATAGCGTCGCTTCAATGGCGCAACGCAATCATCCCCCACGACAAAAGCAAAAATCACGCGTCGAACAAAAGGAATCCAAAACCTCCGAGCGTGAGAGAGAAGCTCGTACAAAACGCGAATCACGCAAAGAGATCGCAGCCAAGCGCGCTGCCGTAAAACGCAATCCGCGGCTCGCCGCTTTATTCAACGGTGAAAAAGATATCGACGGAGAACGTACCGACCAACCACGCGAAGCGCTCGAGTGGTATCTGCAAAAGCGCCTTCCTAAAGGTGAGAAAGTCCTGCCCGTCGAACGCTACTTCCAGGCAAAAGAGAAGATCAAACAAATGAAGCGCTTCTCTACCCGGAATAACAAGAACCTGCCTTCACAGACTGACAGCAACGAAGCAGAAGAGATATTTGACGATCCCGAATTTCCGGGCGGCACCGGCGGCGCGGGAGCTGGCGATGGTAGCGCTTCTACAAGCGGCGCACTCGGCACGTGGCAGTCGATTGGACCAGGCAACGTCGGCGGTCGCACACGCGCGCTCGTCATCGATCCGGTCAATCCCACCACTATGTACGCAGCAGCAGTTGCCGGCGGCATATGGAAAACCACGAACGGCGGTAACACATGGGCGCCGCTCAACGACTTCCTGGCCAACATCGCCGTGACCTGCATGGCGATCGATCCTTCGAATCCAAACGTTCTCTACGCCGGCACAGGCGAGGGATTCTTCAATGCAGACGGTGTGCGCGGCGCGGGCGTATTCAAGACAACCGACGCTGGCGCAAACTGGACGCGTCTCCCGGCTACGATAAACAACGCTGACTTCTTCTTCGTGAACGACATCGTCGTCAGTCCGTCAAACGGTCAGCACGTGTACGCAGCCACACGCACTGGTGTCCTTCGCAGCCTTGACGGCGGCAGTACCTGGACTCTGCAGCTCCCCTCTAACGTGCCGAACGGCGCAAACGGTGCGATGGATCTCGTCATGCGCACCGACCAGTCAACCGACTACATCTTCGCCGCTGTCGGCACGTTTTCGCGCTCACACATCTTCCGCAACGTAGATGCGGGCGGCGCCGGCACCTGGGTGGATGTCTTCTCTGAAGTCAATCAAGGTCGCACTTCACTCGCCATTGCAGCGTCCAACCAGAACGTCGTTTACGCAATGGCATCGTGTATTTCCTGTGGCGCCGGCACTAATCCAAACTTCCCAACGGCAAGTTACACCGATGGCCTACTCGGCGTATTTCGTTCGACGTCGTCAGGAGATGCCGGCTCATGGACCACGCAGGTGCGCAACAACAGCGCCAACCTGCAGGACACTCTGCTGCTCAGCAACCCCGTCAACGGCGCGTTGACACAATGCGGACTCGGAACGAGCCAGTTCCTGAATCAGGGCTGGTACGACAACGTGATCGCAGTCGATCCAACTGACTCAGATAAGGTCTGGGTCGGTGGCGTCGACCTTTTCCGCTCGGATAATGGCGGTGCTAACTGGGCGGTTGCATCCTACTGGTGGTTCCAGGGTAACGGCACACCACCAAATAACGGCGACCCGCAACTGGTCCACGCTGACAACCACGTCCTCGTGTTTCATCCGAATTACAACGGCACCACAAACCAAACGTTGTTTGCCGGAAACGACGGCGGCATCTACAAGACTGACAACGCCAAAACCGGCAACGTCGGCTACGCAACCGGCACAACAGTGGGCGGCGGCGCCATTACGCCATCAAGTCCGATTTGCGGTAACGAATTCACGCCCGGCGGATTCTTCACGGTTCCTTCACCAGTTATCTGGGGTCCGTTGAATAACAACTACGCCGTAACGCAGTTCTATCACGGCCTGCCCTATCCGAATGGCCAAACGTACTTCGGCGGCACGCAGGACAACGGCACGAACCGCGGTACAGATGCTGCTGGTCCAAACGCATGGGCACGCATCAACGGCGGTGACGGCGGATACGTGGCCGTAAATCCCACCAACACCAATACCATCTTCTTCGAGACAACCGGTCTCACGTTGAGACGATCGACGAATGGTGGTGCGAGCTCTGCGCAAGTCATTACAGGTATCGCCGGCGATACGTTCCCGTTCATCACGGTGTTCCGAATGGATCCGAACACGCCGACTCGCCTGTGGATTGGTGGCCGCTTCATGTGGCGCACCGACAACAACGCCACTAACTGGACCAGAACCAGCAACGCGCAACAAACCGGCGGCTCGATCACGGCCATGGCGATAGCTCCTGGCAATTCAAACATCGTGATCAACGGTGCGGCTTCAGGACAGTTTCGTCGCACGACGATTGGTCTTACAGCAAACGCCGCGAGCGTGTTGGCCAGTACCTGGTTGCAAACATTCACGCCACGCGGTAACGGCAACGGTACCATCTCGTGGGTTGAATACGATCCATCGAATATCAATAACGTTTGGGCCACAATCTCAAACTTCAACGGCACACCCAACGCACAGGGCACCAGTGCTGGTCACGTGTTCAAGAGCACTGACGGTGGCGCAACCTGGACGCTCGCCGACGGAACGCAGACACCTGGGAACGTGAATGCGATTCCTGACATTCCGGCGCACAGCGTGGTCGTCGATCCAAATGACAACCAACGCATCTACGTCGGCACAGACCTCGGCGTGTTTGTCTCGCTCGACGGTGGTGCAAACTGGGCGCGCGAAACGACTGGCTTCTCGAATACAGTCGTGGAGTCGCTCTCAGCGGTTAACAACAACGGTGTGACGACCTTGTTTGCCTTTACGCACGGTCGTGGCGCTTTCAAGGTAACGATTCCAACATCGTGCGCGACGGTATCGCCATTGAGTCAGGCATTCTTCTCACCCGGCAATACCGGGAGCGTTACTGTGACGAAGAACTTGTCGGCAACCGCTCCGTGCGATTGGAACGCAGTAAGCAACAGTTCATTCATTACGGTGAACTCCGGAACACCGGGCAGCAACAACGGCACTGTGAATTTCACGGTCGCACCAAACACCACCGGCGCGGCTCGAAGCGGTTCACTAACCGTTGCCGGTCGCAACGTGGTCATCACTCAGGACGCAGCTCCGATCGCGAATAACGACACGGCCACCACGGATGAAGACACACCAGTCGACGTCAACGTGCTGGTTAACGACACGGAGCCTGACGGCGACACGTTGAATGTCACGTCGGTGACGCAGGGCACGAACGGCGCCGTCTCGATCAATCCTGACAAGACGGTCCGTTACGCACCCGCGTCGAACTTCTTCGGCAGCGACTCATTCACCTACACGATTGACGACGGACACGGCGGCACCGCTACAGCAACAGTTAACGTAACGGTTAACGCTGTAAACGATGCTCCGACGTTCACGATCAATCTGTTGTCGCAAACGGTTCAGTACAGCGATCCGATCACGACAGTAAATGTTTCCGTTTCAGATGTTGACGATCCGGTAGCGGATCTCACGCTGCAAGTACTCTCGTCAGTACCTGCAGGATTGACCGTCACACCGGGCGTCGGCACGTTGACGATCTCCGGTAATCCCCTCGTGGTGGCCGGCGTCTATCCGATCGATCTGAAGGTCACTGATCCGCACAATGCCTCGTCGACTGCAACCGTTACGATTACGGTCAACAAGGAGACAGCGGAAACGACCTACACCGGCGACATGGGCGTGATCACGTCTGGTCCATCCGTGACCACTGCAACGGTGCGTCTCGCAGCACACCTGACGCAGGATGCGGACGGAGCACCGGGTGACATCACGCTTGCGAAGGTGACGTTCGAGATCTTCAAGTCGAGCAATATGGGCAGCACACCGGATATGACGGTGACGGGCGTGCCGGTTGATAGTAACGGCGACGCAGTCACGTTCCTCGGAGGTGTCGTTGCTGATACTTATGTCGTGAAGGTCAAGATCGACGCTACCAACGGATACTGGACCGCAAGTCCTGTCGGTCTCGGTACGATTAACGTCGCGGTTGGTACCAACGATCAGCAGACGAGTGGTGGTGGTTGGATCCCAGATCCGGAAAGCGTCAACGGTAAGGGCAATTTCGGCTTCACCGTTAAGGGCGCTAATGGCAGTCCGAAGGGTAACTCGATCTACATCTTCCGTGGTCTTGATGGTTTCAATTACATCGTCAAGAGCACGAGCTGGTCTGCCGGCTATCTGAACTTCTCTAACGAGCCCAGCACGAGCATTTCGAATCGCTCGTCGTTCAAGGGCAAGTGCGTGGTTCAGAAAGTCGATCCGCAGACGGGTGTAGTCGTACAGTCGTTCGGCAACTTCAGCTTCATCGTCGACACGCGCGATGGCGACTTGCTAACGCCGCGCTCGTACGACGCCTACGCGATCACGATCCTCGATAACAACGGGCTGATCTGGCGTCGTGTTGGCACCAACCTCGCGCTGCTGCCCCTCGGCGGCGGCAACGTGCTGGTGAAGGCGAAGTAAAGCCACACAGCAGAAGTAGCCACAAAGAGGCACAAAAAGCACAGAAGGAATATGTGCTTTATGTGCCTCTTTGTGGCATTCAAATATTAATTGACCTATCTGGACTTACGATCGAGATCCTTGACCCGATCTAAATAATCTCTCACTCGCTGCTCCAATTCATCAGGATAGCGAAAGCCCAGTGCCTCACCGACCTCCATAGCAACGCGGCGCATCAGGTTGATAGTTTGAAACAACGCTTTCCAATTGGATTCTAACTCTGCGCCAGTGTAAGTCTGCTCCAGGTCTGCCCACAGTTCTTGTCTTAGCCACTGCTTTATGCCTCGTCCATATGGACCGGGCTTTAACGACCAATTGTGATCGATCTCGATGCGCCATTCGAACATGGGTAGCAGGTGGTCCTGCTTTAGCGAATTTTCCAGGATGTGCTTGGCGGCCATGAGATCGTCGCGCCAGAGAAACTTCGCTACATAAGTAGTGTCAAGGAAGAATGATTCTATCTTGGCCAGGTATTCGGTCTCAGTTGGTGGTGTCGGAATGTAAGCACGATACGTGGGAGGCTTTAGGCCAACGGTGAGATTGTCTTTGTCGATTAGCACCTGGTATCCAGCATCGAATTCGCTCGGAAGCTGCGCTTCAGCGACAATCTGTTTCAAGAGCTCGACGGGCCAAAGGCTGAAGTCGATCTTAAGTCCGTCCTCGTACTGGGTGACATAGATCGATCGTTGAAATCCACGCTCAACAATGAGCGGGTCGCGGTATAAGGCCAGCACCGAGCCAAAAGCATCGAGCCACGATCGATTCGCAAAAAAGCTCTCGATATTAGTAAGAATTAATATGACGTCGTAGTCAGAAAACGAGTCCGTGTGAGCGTGAGGGATCGCGCGAGAGCTAGTGAGAATTGCCGCGCGCAACAAAGGCTCCTGCTCGCCCCAACCAACCAGCTTGTCCCTTATCGTGCGTTGTTTCTGTTCGAATGACATGGACGGAAAACATTATGCGGGAGATTGCAGCGTCACGGGTTTCGGACTGCCCTGGAGCTGCACCGGCAAAGCGGGGGCGCAGCAGATCTTGACGAGACGATTCCGATCCTGCTGCATAATCGGATCTTTCACCAGCCATTCGCGCACCTCGCGAAGCACGCTTGCCGCGTTCTCATCCGTTGGCGTTGCAAGGCGATAGTGCATCCAGAGTCCTTCGCGACGCGCTGAGACGATGCCGGCGCGACGTAAGTAGGCAAGATGCCGGCTGATCTTAGGCTGATTCGTCTTTAGTATCTCGACGAAAAAACATACGCACACTTCCTGATCGCCAATCAGGTTGATGATCCGCAAGCGGGTGCGATCGGCCAAAGCGCGAAAGAACAGTTCCCGGTCAAATACTTCTTTTCCTCTCTTCATAGCGACACCATCTTACCATACTATATTTGTCTTGACATATATAGACTGCGGCACTAAACTCCAAACTCATTCGCTTAGGCGAATATACTATCGATGTGAGGTTGCAGACATGAGTACTCAAGAGATCAAAGCACTCAAGGCACATTTGGCCCTGAACGTTAGAAATATTGATGAAAGTATCGCCTTTTACCGGAAGATGCTCGGAATCGAGCCCAGCAAAGTAAGAACCGGCTATGCGAAGTTTGACGTACAAAATCCACCGCTGAACCTGACTCTCAATCAAGGTGTATTCGACAACCAGGGGGCACTCTCGCACCTCGGAATTCAGGTCCAGGACACTAACGACGTTCTTGCCATGCGTAAGAAATGGGAAGACTCAGGATTGCTGACGCGCGATGAAATGCAGACAAACTGTTGCTACGCGTTACAAGACAAGACCTGGGTCCGTGATCCGGATGGCAACGAGTGGGAGGTGTTTGTGGTGCTCCAGGACAATCTGGCTGAAACATCACCATGCGAGTGTGGAACAAAACTAGAAGAGACAACAGAGGCTCAACAAGTTGATACGGCATCTGCGTGCTGTGCATCGACGCCGATCGGAGTGACGAATGCACCTACCGCTAAAGAAGCGAGTTGTTGCTGAGGCCTTAGGGACGTTTTTCCTGCTTGCTGCAGTTGTTGGGTCGGGCATCATGGCTGAGAGTCTCGCGAACGGAAACTCGGCGGTGGCGCTACTGGCCAACACTGCGGCAACCGGCGGCGCACTCGTAGCTTTGATCATTACTTTCGGCTCCCTGTCGGGCGCCCACTTCAATCCGGTTGTGACGTTCGCGTTCGCGTGCAGAGGGAAATTGCCGTGGAGCGAGACGCCTTTCTATTTGCTCGCGCAGTTCGCCGGTGCGATTCTGGGAGTGATGGCAGCAAACGCGATGTTTGGTTTGCCGGTGCTTTTTCTGTCTCATCATGTGCGGGCCGGTCTGCCGCAGATATTCAGCGAGTTTATTGCGACGCTCGGATTGTTAGCGGTGATTCTGAGTGCGAGCCGGCTGCACGTCGGAGCGATTGCACTCGCAGTCGGCGGATACATCAGCGCCGCTTACTGGTTTACCGCATCGACATCTTTTGCGAATCCCGCCGTTACGCTAGCACGTGCGTTTAGCGATACGTTTACAGGGATACGACCCGCTGACGTTCCTGGTTTTATGGTGGCCCAGTGCGCGGCCGCCGTTGTGGCAACGTTCGTATTTCTGTGGCTCATGCCACGTAAAGATGAAGAAGGTTAATTATGGGGAACGACTCTTACAAGTTTTTGTTTCTGTGCACAGGTAATTCTGCGCGCAGCATCATTGGTGAGTACTTGTTAAGACGTTTGGGCGGAGAGCGCTTTCAAGTCTTTAGTGCAGGAGCTTTTCCAACCGGGACGGTTAATCCGTTCGCGATCCAGGTGCTAAAAGACGTCTACAACATAGACGCTTCGGATGCGCGGAGTAAATCGTGGGAAGAGTTCGATGACGTTAAGTTCGATTTTGTAGTGACGGTTTGCGATAACGCACGCGAAAGTTGTCCGGTATGGCCGGGCCAACCGATCGTGGCGCACTGGTCGAGCCCGGATCCGGCAGCCCTCGAGGGAACTTATGAAGAGAAATGCCGCGCCTTCAAAGAAGTTGCGTTTCAGATTAACCGTAGGCTCCAGCTCTTCACTTCTCTGCCCCTGGAGAAAATGGACCGTCTTAAATTGATCAAAGCGACTCGAGAGATCGGCGAGCAATAGCAGCTAAAGCCATCGCCGTACACACCGCCGGTAATCAGCGTAAGCTTCCGGATGCAGCTGGGCCAGGTACTCCTCTTCCAACCGCACCTGGACTCCAATCAATACGACTCCCAAAACAAATGTAAGCAACGTTATCGCATTCGGAAGTGTAAGAAACAGCCCCAACAGCGTAACCATCATTCCGAAGAAAATCGGATTTCGTGAGATCGCAAAGAGTCCATTCTGGACCAGGAGCGTTCGATGTTCAGTGTCTATTCCGATTCGCCACGCTTCTCCCATCTGAGCTTGAGCGAGCACGATCCAAACCAGGGATAGCAGCAACAATAGAACACCGATCAATCTCAGCCATCTGTGTTCGAGCCACTGTATTGGCGCCGCGTAGGAATATGCATAAGGAAAGAATGAGTACACAAATACAACCAGCAGGATTAGAACGAAAAGGAGTTTAAAAACGCGGCCAACAAAATCGTGGGCGTCGGCAGAGCCTTTGAAAGTAACTGGATTGATCCCGGTGTGCTTCCAGACTACATACGAGCGCCAAACGAACGCCACAAGGATATAGACGAATAGATAAAGCGGAAGAAAGTATCTGAAGGACATGGGTGTACCCCAAAATGCCTCCGATTTACGCGTTACTGGTTAGTGAGGCGCGATCCTTCGTAATGTCGCTGTCCTCGCATACTCAACCTGAGTTAGTCCCACAAGCCTGCCACGGGCTTCAGCTAACTCCCAACCGAAGAAGGAGAACCTCATGTCTCATACTCTAACTGAAAACTTTACTCCCACCGATGGTATTGCATTACAAACGGCAGTAGACACTGGTTATTCGCCAGCTCCCAAACGTCACTACCTGGAGGTTACTCACATGAGAATCAAATCTCACGCTCAGCAGATTCGTCTCGTTCATATCTTGCTCGTGATTGTGCTTATGACGGGCATCATCACTTCAAAGCCAAATGTGACTTTTTCTCGGGCCACATCAGCACACCCCGCGGCCATTTCCTGTCCTCCACCTACCATAGAACAGAATCAGATCTGTGTGCTGGAACCACCCGTAACAAATCCCAGCCAAACAAAATTTGAAGTCAAGAAGACAATTGAGTTGACTTCAGATATGACTCTCGATTGCAAAAATCTTACGCTTGTTCCGGATCAAAGCGCTCCTAATCAGGGTGTGGGCAAAGGCATAGATCCTAATTGGCCGACGGGTCGATCGACGCCGGAAGTCGCGATCTTTCTTAGAGGAGCTCGTAACGTAACGATCAAAAACTGCGTGATTCAGGACTTCGATTTCGGTATTTATGCTATTAACAGCAAGCTACCGTCCGGTCCTCTCCTGGATCCCAAGAACCCGCAACCAAAAATAGATCGTCAGAATAGGATTCAAGGTAACTCTATCACTGCGAGGTTTGTGCCAATTACGCTGATGCATCAGGACAACACTCTCGTACAAAATAACTTTGTGACCTACAAGACAGTCGGCGGGAAAGGGATTGTTGTCGAGCGTGACTCAGATCTAAATCAGATCGTAAGAAACATTATTACGACAAACTTCGTGGAGATTGACGCTCTAATGGCCCCGGGGCCCTCCACGATATCTACTAATCTGATTCAAAAAACCGGTACCGGCATCGTTGTTGGCCAAATGGCTCCTAACGAGTCAACTTTGCTCAACGTTGTGGTCAATAATCAACTCTATCAAGTCAGCACCACCAGCAATCCGGATCCGCAGCCACCGCCGAACCCCGTCACTTATTCCGGGCTCAGAGAGCTCAGCGAATTGAATTTAGTCGAAGGCAATTCGATTACTGGACCATCGAATTATCCGTTCCCGGGAATTCAAAACGCCATGGACGGTATCGCTTTGCCTGTCGCCATCGGTACAACTATTTCGAATAACACGATCAGCAACGTTACTTTTGGGATGAGAGTAGGTGTTCAACCCGCGGAGGATACAAAAGGTGTCAATAAGAGATTGTTTCCGAACAAATGCCAGGTCAAGACAACTCGACTATGCCTATCGGACTTGGATTGCAACGTACCAAATCTTGACCCACCACCTGTAGACAAATGCATGCTAACGCCTGGCGACTCCAAGTTTGTTAGTTGGCTGTCGATAGGCACAACCGTCGACGAGAACAAAATTTATGGACCGTTCGTCAGCGCAATAACGTTTGCCGGCAAAGATACTATTGTAAGTGGGAATACAATTGTCGGTCCTCAAACTCCGATAAACGGAGCAGTAAACAACGCAATTCCCGGAGCGCTGTTGCTGGCTGGACGTCATGCGTTGGAATCGGCCACGGTTACGGAAAACAGCGTTTCCAATGTGTATATTGCATTAAGTCTACAGAGTACGTTTACGGGTTTGAAAAAGGCAGAATGCGTCCTGAGTCAGAGGTGTCCACACTGGACTAGCTGTTTGGGAGCCAAGATCTACCTTAATGACTTCTCAAACTATACAATCGCGGTTCAAACTAATAACGATTACGACCTTGTTCCTGCTTCATCCCTCCTCTCATTCGATGACAAGGGCAACTACTGGGGCGATCATTGCTCTGATCGGAAGAACGTCTATAAGAGAAACGGAGACGGTGCACCAGTTTTTGATTGCCATCCTTTCACTAAACCTGTCGCTCACGCTATGCCGAACGCGTTGCCGCCGATTTGCGCGCCTTAGATGAGTTACCCGCGCGGCCGGTTAGTCCCGGCCGCGCGGGTAAAATGATGCTTTAATTGCGGGTTGAAAGAGATCTCGAAGACTTTTACGAAGTGCGATTGAACACGTAGCGTTGTTTCGCGATGAATCCGTTTTCGTGACTGATTGTTCGAGTTAGCGTTTTGCCATCGGCGGAAAGTTCAATTTCCTCATACGTCGTGATGGGAAGGTTGGTGAAGATTCCTGTGCTGCCACCGTATGGAGAGGTGACGACTCTTCTTACCAGCTTCTTACCGCGCCACCGTGTCTCGGGTTCAGAGTCATATCCGGTGCTCGAATGAAATTCCGGCCGGCCGTCTGTGTAATAGATGGTTTCTTCTGTGAACTTTTTCCCGTGCCTCTCAAAGGTCCGGGTCAGACGAATCTCCGGTTCTTTGTGAACAATCGTAAGGACGTAATCGCGCTCCGGATTAAGCCGAGGGTCGATCTCGCTTCGCGACTCATCAAAGGCCCAAACACCACTAAGATCAGGTCTCGTCGTTGTTTTAGAGCCACTCTTTGTCTGCGCGACCGATACGCCAAAAACCAAACACAGTAACAAAATGCTTCTTAATACAGTCATTCAATACCACCTACCTCAAAAATCGAACGCGTAAGATACCGTCTAGCCCGGTTTAGTTGCAAACACACACACGTCTTTTGTGCTTTATGTGCCTTTTGTGGCTTCACCAAGATCGGCGATTGGTCTTACCGCACTAGAAGAGCTGGCAGATTGGTATAAATTAATTATTGACAGTCCTACTACTGTGCGGCAGAATATGTCCCCCTGCAAAGATAATTCAAGCGACGAGGAGAACGCCTCATTCTGTCGCAAACGCATAACTGGTCATACCAATGCTGCTTTTGGTCTGGTGACGACGCTGAAGTCTTCAACAATTCTTTTGTGCTTTTTGTGCTTTTTTGTGGCCCAAACTCGGGCTTCAAAGCGCATTGTTGTCGCCGCGGATGGTTCGGGTGATTTCCGGACCGTGCAGCAGGCGTTGGACGACGTTCCCGCCAACAACAAGCAACCTGTCGTGATCCAGATCAAGCCCGGTGTTTACAACGAACAGATTCGAGTGAGCGCCGGGAAAAATCAGATCATCCTTCGCGGTGAAGATCCGCTGAAGACCATCCTCACTTTCAAGCTCAGCGCGCAACAAGCCGGTAATACACGACTCGCGTTCAGCACTCTCGTCAATGGAGATGACTTTCGAGCTGAGAATCTGACGTTCGAAAACACTTTCGGTACCGGATCACAGGCCGTGGCGCTGTTTGTCGATGCCGCGAGCACGTCGTTTCAGAATTGCCGTTTCCTCGGTTGGCAGGACACGTTGTTTGTTAACGGCAGTCGCCACTACTTCAAAAACTGTTACATCGAAGGGCATGTCGATTTCATTTTTGGAACTGCTTCGGCCGTCTTTGAAGATTGCACGATTCACAGCAAAGGCCAGGGCTACGTAACTGCACATTACCGTCTGAGCAATGAAGAAAATACGGGCTTCGTGTTTCTGCGTTGCCGTTTGACCGGTGAGAACACAGGGAACGGAGTGTATCTCGGCAGACCGTGGCGGCCTTATGCGCGCGTGGTTTTCATCGACTGCTGGCTCGGGCCGCACATCAGACCGGAAGGTTGGGACAACTGGCGCGATCCGGCCCGAGAAAAGACTGCGTGGTTTGGTGAGTACAGGTCGAAAGGGCCCGGCGCAAATCCGAAGGCGCGAGTTGCGTGGTCCAGACAGTTGACTTCCGAAGAAGCTGCACAATTCTCACGCGCGAAGTTTTTCAACCTCAGTGTGCGCGGTCTGACCGGGAAAGCGAATCAGGCTGTCGGAACGATCGCGTGGGTCGACGCGCAGAATAAGGCTGACGAGTGGTACGGGAGTGCTGAAGCCGTGCGG
Organism: Pyrinomonadaceae bacterium; assembly: GCA_035606195.1. Lineage (GTDB taxonomy): Bacteria > Acidobacteriota > Blastocatellia > Pyrinomonadales > Pyrinomonadaceae > PSRF01. Next base: position 7,933 of record DATNFX010000198.1, on the reverse strand, counting down.
ATTGCAGATAACCTCCTAATTTATCAACGCGACTCCGGCGGCTGGCCCAAGAACATCGATATGGCTAAGCCGTTCGACGAAGTGGAACGTCCTGTCCTTCTCGCTCAGAAGAAAGAGACTGACTCGACGATCGATAACGGCGCCACCTACACACAGTTATCATTTCTCGCTCGCGTCTACACCAGGACACAACAGGAACGTTACCGCGACTCATTTCTGAAAGGCCTCGACTATTTATTCAAGGCTCAGTACCCAAACGGCGGTTGGCCACAGTTCTATCCGGATCTTTCCGGATACTACAAGCACATCACCTACAACGACGATGCGATGATCGGGGTCATGAAACTGCTACGTGACATTGCAGCGGTCACGCCGAATTACACATTTGTTGACGAAGCACGGCGCGGGAAGGCCGCAAGCGCGGTGGAAAAAGGGATTGAGTGCATCTTGAAGACGCAGGTGATTGTGAATGGACGAAAGACTGTGTGGTGCGCTCAGCACGACGAGGTCACGCTTGCCCCCGCGCCGGCGCGAAAGTATGAACTCGTTTCGTTGAGTGGGGGTGAGAGTGTCGGGATTGTTCGCTTCCTGATGTCTATTAAGGATCCATCGCCCGCAGTGGTGGAGGCGATTGAGTCTGCGATCGCATGGTTTGAGCAGACGCGATTGAGAGGCATCAAGTGGATCGAGAAAGCGGATGCGTCGCAACCGGGTGGCCGGGATCGTGTGGTAGTTCAAGATCCGGAAGCTGGTCCCATCTGGGCCCGCTTTTACGAGATTGGCAGCAATCGCCCCGTCTTTGTCGGTCGTGATTCGGTGGTGAAATACAGTGTGGCCGAGATCGAACACGAGCGACGAGTCGGATATGCGTGGTACGTCGAGGAACCCGCAAAACTCTTAAAGGACGAATACCCGAAGTGGAGGGACAGGATGACGAAGATTAAACAGAATTGACAAGATTCATCCTGTTCATCTTGTAAATCCTGTAATCCTGTAAACCAAAACTGATCAAATGCAAACACGCCGAGACTTCATCAAAGATCTTCTAATTAGTAGTGCAATTCTATCTGTTTCACCATGTGTCCTGCTGGCCGAGACGGATCCCTGGAAAACAGTATTTCCATCAATCCTCCAACGGATCAAACCGCCGCGTTTCCCAAAGCGCACTCTGTATCTCAACCGCTTCGGCGCCAAGCCTGACGGTCGCACCGATTGCACCGCCGCTTTTCGCAACGCGATAAATCAGTGCTCGAAAGCCGGCGGCGGGAAAGTTGTCGTTCCTGCAGGCACGTATCTCACTGGCGCTATTCACCTGAAGAGCAACGTCAATCTCGAAGTCTCCGAAGGCGCTACGATCAAGTTCAGCACGAACCCGAAAGACTACCTGCCGGTGGTTTTCTCACGCTGGGAAGGCACTGAGTTGTTCAATTACTCGCCATTCATCTATGCATTCGAACAGCAGAACATCGCGATCACCGGCAAAGGCACGCTCGATGGTCAAAGCAACAACGAACACTGGTGGCCATGGAACGGTCGCCCACAGTACGGCTGGAAAGAAGGCATGGGCCAGCAGCGCGGGGATCGAAACGCACTGATGACGATGGCAGAAAAAGGCGTGCCGGTGCGTGAACGTATCTTCGGCGAAGGGCATTATCTGAGACCCCAGTTTATTCAACCCTATCGTTGTCAGAACGTCTTGATCGACGGCGTGACGATCCTCAACTCGCCGATGTGGGAGATTCATCCGGTGCTCTGTCGCAACGTCATCGTTCAAAACGTGCACATCAACAGTCATGGGCCAAACAATGATGGCTGCGATCCGGAATCGTGTTCTGATGTCCTCATCAAAGGCTGCACGTTCGATACCGGCGATGACTGTATCGCGATTAAGTCAGGCCGTAATGCGGACGGCCGCCGTCTCAATGCTCCGACGGAAAACATCATTGTCCAGGATTGCGTTATGAAAGACGGGCACGGAGGTATAACGGTCGGTAGCGAGATCTCAGGCGGCGTGAGAAATCTCTTCGCCGAGAACTGCAAACTCGACAGTCCGAATCTCGACCATGCGTTGCGCGTGAAGAACAACGCCATGCGGGGCGGACTGCTGGAGGATCTTCATTTCCGCAATCTGGAAGTAGGGCAAGTCGCACACGCGGTGATCACGATTGATTTTAATTACGAGGAAGGCGCTAAGGGCTCGTTTACTCCAGTGGTTCGCAACTACACGGTCGACAATCTGCGCAGCTCGAAAAGCAAATACGCGCTTGACGTTCAGGGTTTTCCATCAGCGCCGATAATTAACCTGCAACTCAGGAAGTGCACGTTCGATAACGTCGCCGACGGCAACATCGTCAAGAACGTCAAAGATGCAACGCTCGATGATGTCAAAATTAATGGGAGAATCATTGATGCGCTGCCGTAGCGGAATGATTCTGGCATTGCTTGCGCTCGTTTCCACCGCAGCGGCGCAAACTAAACCGATCTCCGAACAAGCTGCGAGCACCGCTATGACTGCGCTCTGGCGTGACGCCGCCAGAAACGAATCAGGCTATCCTTTAAGGTGGACCTACGAGCACGGCCTGGTGTTGAAAGGCATCGAACGAGTATGGGCCAAAACCCACAAGAAAGAGTATCTCGACTTCATTCAACAAAACATCGACCACTTCGTCGCCGGCGATGGCTCCATTCGCACTTATTCACCAGACAACTACAACCTCGACAACATTCTTCCCGGTCGAATGCTACTGTTCCTTTATAAAACCACCGGCAACGATAAATACCGCAAGGCCGCCGCGCTCCTGCGCGACCAACTGAAAACCCACCCGCGCACTTCCGACGGCGGCTTCTGGCACAAGAAGATCTACCCATCGCAGATGTGGCTCGACGGCCTGTTCATGGCTGAACCGTTTTACGCCGAGTATGCCGAAACCTTTCACGAAGACGCCGACTTCGACGACATCGCGAAGCAGTTCATCCTGATGGAGCGGCATTCCCGTGACGAAAAGACCGGTCTGCTTTATCACGGTTGGGATGAATCGCGGAAGCAACGTTGGGCCGATCCAACCACGGGCAGATCGCCAAACTTCTGGGCCCGCGCGATGGGTTGGTACGCGATGGCTCTCGTCGAGACGCTCGACTATTTTCCGAGCAAGCATCCGCAACGAGCCGAGTTGATCGCGATTCTCAATCGACTCGCGCCGGCCATCGCCAAATATCAGGAACGGAGTTCGGGACTGTGGTACCAGGTGATGGACAAAGCGGGAGAAAAAGGAAACTATCCCGAGTCTTCGGCTGCGTGCATGTTTGTCTACGCGCTCGCAAAAGGCGTGCGGAAAGGTTACCTCGGCAAAAGTTACATGAAGACTGCCAGCGGCGGTTATCGCGGCATCTTAAAAGAGTTCGTGAAAACCGATACCGAAGGCAGATTCAATCTTGAGGGAACGGTGGCCGTCGCAGGGCTGGGCGGTAATCCGTATCGCGATGGAAGTTACGAGTATTACGTTGGCGAGAAGGTAGTCACGAACGATCCGAAAGGTATCGGAGCATTTTTATTAGCCGCCACTGAGATGGCATCCACAGATTACACAGATTAAGATAAGCACAGAAATGACCGACTCAATCTTCAAGACTATCGATGCTGAACGCCGTGGAACGACTTTCGAGGAAGTGGTTTCGCAGCTTCGCGAAATGATTCATAACGGTGAGCTGAGGCCAGGCGATCGACTACCACCTGAACGAGATCTGGCGAAGTTACTCGGCGTCAGCCGTCCGACATTGCGCGCAGGGATCAGTTCGCTTGCGGCAGTCGGCGTGCTGCAACCTCGTCGCGGCGCGGGAACTTTCGTCGTCGAAGCTGAAGGACCGCCGGCACTCGACAGCAGTCCGTTGCGTTTGATGGCGTCGCTGCAACGGTTCACACCCGCGGAGATGTTTGAAGCGCGACGTTCACTGGAGATGGCGATCGCCGGTCTGGCAGCAGAAAGAGCAACCGGTGAACAGATGGCTGAGATGTCGGAAGAAGTCACCGGAATGTTTGCGTCGCTTGACGAGCCGGAACAGTTCCTCGTTCACGACATGCGGTTTCATCAAACTGTCGCTGCCGCATCCGGCAATCGCATTCTCACGGCGCTCATGAACATGGTCGCGACGATCCTTTTCGAAGTGCGCAGCAAGACTGTGCGGCGAGCGCGCGACTTGAAAGAGTCGGCCGAGATGCACCGGAAGATCTACCGCGCCATTCGCGATCGCAACTCCGAAGCCGCGCGCGATGCGATGCGCGATCACCTGATGCTCGCTCAAAAAGCGCAGGAACAGGAAGAGGCAGATTAGCCACAAAAAGGCACAAAAAGCACAAAATAGATGATTTGAAATGAGAGCGATACATCTCTTCCTTTTTGTGCTTTTTGTGCCTTTTTGCGGCTTAGCTCAAGCTACTTACACCAATCCGATCATTGATGCTGATTACTCAGACCCGGATGTGATTCGGGTGGGTGACGACTTTGTTCTCACCGCGTCGAGCTTCAACAGTGTTCCTGGACTGCCAATTCTTCATTCAAAGGATCTCGTCAATTGGAAGATCATCGGTCACGCACTTGAATCGCTGCCGCCGCAAGAGGTCTTCGCAAAGCCGCAGCATGGTAACGGTGTTTGGGCCCCGGCGATTCGTTTCCACAACAATGAGTTTTACATCTTCTACGGCGATCCGGATTTCGGCATCTACATGGTGAAGGCGCGCTACGCTGCCGGACCGTGGTCGAAACCGCTTTTGATCCGAGCTGCAAAAGGATGGATCGATCCCTGTCCGTTCTGGGACGACGATGGTAATGCTTACCTCGTCCATGCGTGGGCCAATAGCCGCTCGGGAATCAAGAGTATTCTGACCATCAACCGGATGAGCGCTGACGGAACGAAGCTGCTCGACGACGGGAAAATGGTGTTTGACGGCCGTGTTAACCATCCCACAATCGAAGGACCAAAGCTCTACAAACGCAACGGCTACTACTACATCTTCGCACCTGCCGGCGGCGTCACAAACGGCTGGCAAACGGTCTTACGCGCGCGCGATATCTATGGTCCTTACGAAGACCGCATCGTGATGGACCAGGGGCGTACGTTTATAAATGGCCCGCACCAGGGCGGCTGGGTGGAACTCAAGTCGGGTGAATCATGGTTCTTGCATTTTCAGGATCGACGTGCGTACGGGCGCGTCGTGCTTCTGCAACCAGTTAACTGGCAGAACGATTGGCCTGTGATCGGTGTCGATAAAGATGGCGACGGAAAAGGTGAGCCTGTAGCCAGCTTTCGCAGGCCGAATGTTGGTCGCGAGTATCCGTTGCAAACACCGCAAACAAGCGACGAATTTGAAAGCAATAACCTGAGTTTGCAGTGGCAGTGGCATGCGAATCCCGTTGAGCAATGGTCTTCGTTTACGGCACGCCGCGGTTGGCTGAGACTAAGAGCAGTGCCGTTTCCCGAGAATGGCAAAAATCTCTGGGCCGTTCCGAATCTGCTGCTTCAGAAACTCCCGTCACGTGAATTCAGTGTTACGACATTCGTTGACGTATCGCATTTGCACGAAGGCGAGCGCACCGGGTTGTTGATGATGGGACGTGATTATTCCTATCTCGCCGTCACGCGCGGACAGCGAGGATTGCGACTCGTGCGTGTCGTCTGTCTGGATGCGGCAAAAGGCGGAGAGGAGAAAGAAATAGGCGCAGTCGAGTTAAATAACAAGTCGATCTACCTGCGTATCGACGTGAGTGGTGATGCTGTTTGCCGGTTTAGCTACAGCTTCGACGGAAAGACATTCGAAGTGTTAGGTGAAACATTCACGGCGCAACCGGGGATGTGGATTGGCGCGAAGGTCGGGTTGTTTTCGATCGGTCCGGCGAACGCTCAGGGCTACGCCGACTATGATTGGTTCCGGGTGGGCACGGATTAGACGGATTGATAAGAACGATTAACGCGGATCAGACTGAAGATGATCCCGAGGCCAAGACCGATCGCGGCGCCCATCATCATGTATTTGAATAGAACGTGGCCGGTAACGTGAGAGAGCAAGCCGACACACCACCCGCCGAACGACCCAAAAACCAGGCCAACAAACCCGAAGCCAATGAGCGATCCGTAAACAATCCGTCCAGATCCGTGTTCCACGTCTTCTACTGGATCCAGATTAGGCACGAGCAAATGAATCACGAATAGTGCGAGCAGGTAAGCGGTTCCGGCGATCATGAAGACAATTGAATAGTTCTGGCCGGTGCTCTGTAGTATGTAACCAGTAGCAACAGCCATCGTGGCGCCGCCGAGTGCTCCGGCCATGCCGCCGATACCGACCACTGAGCCAACTGCCTGGCGGGGAAACATGTCGGACGTGGTTGTAAACAGGTTACACGACCAGCCTTGATGTGCCGCAGCTGCCAGACCAATCAAAGCGACCGCTGCCCAAAGATTCTTCACGTTCGCGGCGAAGATGATCGGCGTAACAGCGAGGGCGCAAATCAACATCGCAGTCTTGCGGGCTCGATTGATGGTCCAACCACGCTTGATGAACGTCGACGAGAGCCAGCCACCACCGATACTGCCGATATCTGCGATCAAATAGATTGCTATTAACGGTGGACCGATCGTGGTGAGATCGAGTCCGTGATTGTCGCGAAAGAAGTTTGGTATCCAGTAGAGATAGAACCACCAGATCGGATCGGTCAGATATTTTCCAATCGCGAATGCAGACGTTTGCCGGTGCGGGATCAAACTCAGCCACGGCACGTTCTTCGCGGGCGGATCGGGAGGATCGCTGTGAATATAGTCGAGCTCTGCCTGTGATACTTTCGGATGCTGTTCGGGACGTCTGTAGAGTGGCAGCCAGAACAACAGCCAGCACAACCCAATCGCACCCGTAAGTATGAATGCCCACCGCCAACCGAGGTGCATCGCGATCCACGGCACAGTTAATGGGGCAACAATCGCGCCGACATTTGAACCCGCGTTGAAGAGGCCGGTGGCAAACGCACGCTCTTTTTTGGGAAACCACTCGGCGACAGTCTTGATTGCGGCGGGAAAGTTCCCCGCTTCACCGACGCCTAACGAGGCACGCGCAACACCAAAGCCAAACGGCGTGCGGGCCAGCGCATGGCCCATCGCCGCCAGACTCCACCAGATGATCGCCACGACATATCCGACTCTTGTCCCGATGCGGTCCATCAGCCGTCCGGCCAGCAACAATCCAAACGCATAGGCAGCATTGAAAGCGGCGACGATATTGCCGTAATCGACTTCAGTCCAGCCGATCGCGATCTTCAGATCTTTTGAGAGGATGCCAAGAACCTGGCGGTCGACGTAATTGACAGTGGTAGCAAAGAACAGCAAGCCGCAGATAACCCAGCGATAACGACCGACCTTCTCTCCCAGTGTCGGCATCGCCGCCGCTTGCGTCGTCTTGGGGAGCGCAGTCGCAGTTGCAATCTCGCCCGCATCATCCATGGTGCTCAGACTCCTATCGTCTTATTGGTTCACACCACTCGCCAAAAAACCTCCATCAACGGCGATGATCTCGCCACTGACAAAACTCGCCGCATCCGAAGCGAGGAAGATTGCGGCGCCGGCGAGTTCTTCAACATTGCCGAAACGCTTCATCGGAGTGCGGATGAGAAACTCGCGACCGCGTTCAGTCTCGTCCAGCAACTTTGTATTGAGCGCAGTACGAAAGACACCGGGCGCGATCGCGTTCACGCGCACGCCTAGACGCGACCACTCAACTGCCAATGTTTTGGTGAGCGAACCCACAGCGGCCTTGCTCGCCGAGTAAGCCGCGACTTCGTTCAGCGCCACAAACGTCGAGAGCGACGCAATGTTGATAATGCTGCCCGACTCGCGCTCGAGCATGTGTTTCCCGAACACCTGGCACGCCCGCAACGTGCCCGTGAGATTCGTA